>JAKFEI010000335.1:0-3490 GCA_036675765.1 Nocardioides sp.
GAGGTGGGCATCGACGAGGCCGACGTGTTCGCCGACGTCCTGCCTGCCGACAAGGTCGACGTGGTCAAGCGGCTCCAGGGCCAGGGCAGGGTGGTCGCGATGGTCGGCGACGGCGTCAACGATGCCGCGGCGCTGGCTCAGGCCGATCTCGGACTGGCCATGGGCACCGGAACCGACGTGGCGATCGAGGCGAGCGACCTCACCCTGGTCCGCGGCGACCTCCGGGTGGCGGTCGACGCGATCCGGCTCTCCCGCAGGACGCTGAGCACGATCAAGGGCAACCTGTTCTGGGCGTTCGCCTACAACGTCGCGGCGCTGCCCCTGGCTGCCGCCGGCCTGCTCAACCCGATGCTCGCAGGTGCAGCCATGGCGTTCTCTTCGGTGTTCGTGGTCTCCAACAGCCTGCGGCTACGTGGGTTCAAGGCGCTGGCGCGCGGCTGAAGGGTCAGGCGCTGAGCGGAGCGACACCGAGGATCCGGTCGATCTCCTCGAGCGAGAGGCGGTCGTCGGAAGCGCTGGCGGCGATGATCAGATTGGTGGTCAGTTCGACCTCCACCATGAGGTCGCCGTCTTCGAGGGTCACGTCGAACTGGTCGCCCATGGTCCCTCCTCACGCCACCTGCAGACGGTCTTCAGGCACCATCTTCCCTCCAACCGACCCCCACAAACCCGAAAGTTCAGCAAAAATTCGTGACGCCCCGCCGGTTGGCGGGGCGTCACCGAAGACGCGAGGTCCTCTCGGGTCGAATCAGTCCCGCTCAGAGGGGACGGACGTTCTCCGCCTGCGGACCCTTGGGGCCCTGGGTGACGTCGAACTCGACCTTCTGGTTGTCCTCGAGGGACTTGTAGCCGGAGGACTGGATCGCAGAGTAGTGAACGAAGACGTCGTCGCCGCCGCCCTCCTGCTCGATGAATCCGAAGCCCTTCTCGGCGCTGAACCACTTGACGGTGCCCTGAGCCATTGTGCTCGTTACTCCTTGTGTCGGGGCGAGAGCCGCCACCTCGGCGACCCGCAACTCATGCGATGACACGTCGCTCCGACCCGTGATGGGACACCACAAACCAGATACGCCGTCGGCCACATGCTCCGCAGGCGTTCACCTTCGAACTGCATTCGCTGCGAGATCGACCCTATCAATTGCAGACGACAGGGAAACCTCTCGAATGCCACGATCTTGCGCTCGTGGATGAAGGTTCTGCTACGCACACGTGACGTGCCTGCTAACTGTTCCCGTGCTCGAGGACGGTCACGAAGGGCGAGGTCGCCGCCCTGACCAGGGCGCCGTACCCGAGACCGAAACGGATCTCGTCACCGACCGAGGCGGAGTGGTCACCGAGGTCGAGCACCAGGTGGTCGCTGCTCATCCCGAGGACCGTGATCCCGTCCGGCAGCACCAGTCCGTCCGGATCGGCGTCCTGTCGACCGAGCGCGACGATCGCCTGGCGCACGGTGCCGCTGCCGACCCGATCGGGGACGACACCGAAGGCGGACTGGGCCTGGTCGCCCCAGGGCTGGAACGGCTTGTCGACGCGCTCGATGACCTCGCCGACCAACGCGAACGCGTCGCAGTGCAGCCCGGCCAGGGGCGTGCGGTTCAGGGGTTCGACGCCGAGCAGGATCGCTTCGCCGAGTCGCAGGTCGTTGATCCGCCCGACGTGCGCCGACGACACCGCCCAGTCGAGGTTCGCCGAGTTGCCGCCGGAAACAGTGGTGAGCGCGACGTCGTACGACGTCTCGACGGTGGCGACGAGGTCGCTGAGGACGCCCATGTTCCGGTCGTCGGGAATGACGCCGTTCTGGCAGGCCAGGTTGGCGCCGAGGCCGACGAGGCGCAGGGATGGAGCAGCCAGCACGAGGCGTACGGCGGCGGACACGTCGTCGACGGGAATGCCCTCGCGCAGGTCACCGAGCTCGACCATGAGGACGACATCGTGACGGAGTCCGGCGTGCCCGGCCGCACGGTCCAGCGCCCGGAGCACCGCGGCCTCCGTGTTCAGGCTGCAGGTGGCGGTCCGTACGACGGCGCCCACCTGACTGAGCATGGGCGAACGGATCAACGTGCGTGACGTCGGTCCGTCCAGCCCAGCCAGTCGATCGAGGTTGGCGACCCGGGAGTCAGCCAACCCCTCGGCGCCGCCGCGGAGCATCGCTGCGCCCACGGCGGGCGAACCCAGGACGGCCTTGGTGACACCGGTGACGCGGATGCCCGCGGGAGCCAGCCGATCCACCAGGGCGCGGGTGTTGGCCTCGAGCTTGTCGAGGTCGATCTCGAGCCGGGGTGCGTTCACACCGCAGCGGCTCGGGTGGCCCCCGCGCGCTCGCGGAGTGCCGGGTAGGCCTTGAGGACCATCTCGACCAGCTCGGAGCCCGGCCGCGTCAGCGGGTCCGTGACGGGCAGGCCCAGGTGCAGGCGGTGCTCGGCAATCGAGTCGCTGAGCTCGTCGGCGGTCATCTCTTCGTGGTTGATGGTGACGCCGATGACGCGGGTGTCCGCGAAGGCCTCGATCAGCTTGATCTCGCTGGCCGCGGTCGGCATCGGCATCATCGGGAAGTCGCCGAGGACCTGGCGCTTGGGCGCGTGCTGGACGATCACTCCGTCCGGACGGCTACCGCGCAGGATGTGGCCCGAGCTCAGGTAGGCCGGGTGGCTGAGCGCGCCCTGGCCCTCGACCACGATCACGTCGGGGTCCTCGTTCTCGAACGCCAGTACCACCTGGTGCTCGACCTCGCCGGAGATGAACTGCGGGACCATCGCGTCCAGAGCGGCGCCGTACTTGCCGCCCTGGATCAGGGTCGTCTGGCCGGTGCCGACCATGACGGCCTTGATGCCCTGGTCGTTCAGCGCCTGGACCAGCAGCGTCGCGGTGGTGCGCTTGCCGATCGCGCCGTCGGTGCCGAGGATCGCGATCCGCGGGCACGTCACGTCGAAGATACGGCCCGTGAAGAGGTGCAGGTCGCGCTTCTCCTTGGGGCGGCGTACGTCGGTGATGGTGACCCCGGCGATGAGCGCGGCGGACACGAACTCGGCGTCGTCGTTGAGGAACTCGTGCAGGCCGTTGATGATGTGCATGCCGCGGGCGATGCCGTCGAGGAGGACGACACGCTGCGTGTCGGAGAGCAGGCCGTCGGCCGGGGCGACCCCGCAGATCAGGTAGTCCGGGACGTGGCCGGCGTGCGCGATCGACTCACGCAGCGATGCCAGCACCGGGATGCCGTTCGGGACGTTGTCCAGGAACTGGCCCGAGTCGACGCCGGCGCGCAGGCTGTCGATGACGCTGAGCACTTCGTACTTCTCCGAGTGCCGGACCAGGCCGTTGGCCGTCTTGCCGTCCTGCTCACCGAACTGCGCCTCGCAGTAGACGACCGCGGTCGAACCGACCGGCAGGTCGAAGGGCTGCGCGGGAACGCGGGTGTCACTGGTGAGCAAAGACAAGTCGATTCCTCTGATTGGCTCAGAGGAGGCGACGGGCTTCGTGGCCGGGCGGTGTG
>JAKFEI010000472.1:0-3478 GCA_036675765.1 Nocardioides sp.
CCGCTGCTGGCGATGGACGACAGCTTCGGCGGCACGGGCTGGTTCAAGTTGGAGTACCTGCAGCACACGGGCACGTTCAAGGCCCGCGGGGCGTTCAACCGGATCCTCAGCGCGGCCGAGGACGGCAGTCTGGACGCGAAGGTCGGGATCGTCGTGGCGTCGGGCGGGAACGCCGGTCTGGCGAATGCCTTCGCTGGCGCTGCGCTCGGCGTCCCCGCGACTGTGTTCGTTCCGGAGAATGCGCCGGCCGTGAAGGTCGAGAAGCTGCGCACGTACGGCGCGCAGGTGGTGCTCCGCGGGACCGAGTACGCGATGGCCTACGAGGCGGCCGTTGAACACGCGCAGACCACGGGAGCGGTGTACTGCCACGCCTACGACCAACCCGCGATCCTGGCAGGAGCGGGCACGCTGAGCCTGGAAATCCTCCAAGACCTCGCAGAGGTGGACACCATCGTCCTGGCCGTGGGTGGCGGCGGGCTGATGGCCGGCGTCGCAGCGGCGACAGAGGGTCACGCCAAGGTGGTCGGGGTCGAGCCACTGACCATCCCGACGTTGCACACTGCCCTGGCCGAAGGCAGGCCGACCGACGTGGACGTGTCCGGCATCGCCGTGGACTCCCTGGGCGCACGCCGCATCGGCGACATCGCCTTCGAGGTCGCCACGCGCACCGGTGTGCAGTCGGTGCTGGTGGGCGACGACGACATCGTGCAGGCGCGGCGGATCCTGTGGGACAGGTACCGGATCGTCGTCGAGCACGGGGCTGCTGCCGCCTTCACTGCCCTGACCAGCGGCGCCTACGTGCCCGCTCAGGGTGAGCGGTTCGTCGTCGTGCTCTGCGGCGCGAACACCGACCCCGCCGCGCTCTAGACACTTAATGTCCCTGAAACGATTGTTTCGCAAGCCTGTGACCGCGAGGATCTAGTTTCAGGTCCACGAGACGTTGGCCGGGGCAACCAAGGGACAGGAGGCAGCGTGCGGATCGAGGAGTTCAATGCGTTGCCCGACGCCGAGGTCGAGGCCGCGCTCCGCGCCTGCGTCGCGATCGATTCCTGGGTCACGGACCTCGCCTCCGGTCGTCCGTACGACGACACGACCCAGCTTCTCGACGCCGGTCGCGCCCAGGTAGTGGGGTGGGCGCCGGCCGACGTCGAGGCAGCGCTGGCCGACCACCCACGCATCGGCGAACGAGCCGCATCCGACAGCGCCACCGCCGCTCACTCGCGCAACGAGCAGGCAGGGGTCGACGCGGCCGACACCGACCTCGCCGAGCGCCTGCGCGACGGCAATGCGCGCTACGAGGAGCGGTTCGACCGGATCTACCTGGTGCGGGCCAAGGGGCGCAGCGGTGCGGAGATGCTGGCGCTGCTCGAGCAGCGCCTCGACAATGACCCCGTGACCGAACTCGAGGTGACCCGGCAGCAGTTGGGCGAGATCGCGCTGCTGCGCCTCGCCGACCTTCTCAGCACCGACGACCGGGAGGTCACTCGGTGAGCACCTGCTCCACCCACGTGCTCGACGCTGCCCTCGGGCGACCGGCGGCCGGCATCGCCGTACTGCTGACGTCGGTGGACGCTGCGCTGGCCGAGGCGGTGACCGATGCGGACGGGCGGGTCCGGTTCGACGCGGACCTCGCCCCCGGTGACTACCGGCTCACCTTCGCAACCGGCCCGTGGTTCTCCGCGCAGCAACGCAAGACGTTCTATCCGGGCGTGACGCTGCACTTCACCGTCGAGCCGGGGCAGGAGCACTACCACGTGGCATTGCTGCTGAGTCCGTTCTCCTACACGACCTATCGGGGCAGCTGATGACCGACAACGACGGCTCGGGGTACGTCCTGTCCGACCTCCAGCACGGCAAGGCGGAGTGCCGGCTCGTGAAGGTCGACCGGGACACCGAACAGCACGTCCTCCACGACCTCAACGTCACCACGCAGCTGCGCGGCGACTTCGAGACCGCCTACACCGAGGGCGACAACACCCACGTCCACGCGACCGACACCCAGAAGAACACCGTGTTCGCGCTGGCTCGTGAGCGCGGCGTCGAGTCCCCCGAGGAGTTCCTGCTCGTGCTCGCCGACCACTGGCGAGAGCAGCCGTGGGTGAGCGGGACATGGTTCCACGCCGAGCAGTTCACCTGGAACCGGCTGCCCGCCAACGGTCACTCGTTCGTGCGGACCGGCGAGGCCACCCGGACTGCTTGGGTGCAGACGTACGGCGACGAGACCTTCGTGCTCGCCGGGCTCAGCGACCTGGTCGTGCTCAAGAGCACGGGCAGCGAGTTCCACGGCTTCCCCCGCGACCGCTACACCTCGCTCGGCGAGACCGACGACCGGATTCTCGCGACCAGCGTCTCGGCGACCTGGCGCTACGACCCGCTCGACGTCAACTGGGACGTCGCGCACGCGGCGATCCGCGCGGCCCTCCTCGATGCCTTCGCGACGACCCACAGCCTCGCGCTCCAGCAGACGATCCACGCCATGGGCGCGGCCGCACTGGACGCCTGCCCCGAGGTCGCGGAGATCCGGATCTCCTGCCCCAACAAGCACCACTTCCTCGTCGACCTCGCGCCGTTCGAGCTCGACAACCCGGGCGAGGTGTTCTTCGCCGCCGACCGGCCGTACGGGCTGATCTCGGCAACGCTCTCGCGCAACGACACCACCGAGCCGCGGGCCTGGGCCGGGATCGCAGGCTGACCGCATGGCTGATCGGATGGCCGAGCCGGTGAGGTACGACGCCGTCCGCGGTCGGCAGGTGCTGATCGGCGACGGGTTCGCCCCCGCCACCGTGGTGATCCGTGACGGCGTCATCACCGCCATCGAGTCGTACGACGCCCCGGTCACCGGCGACGTCCTCGAACTCCCCCACACCGCGCACCTGCTCCCCGGCATCGTCGACACGCACGTGCACGTGAACGAGCCGGGTCGCACCGCCTGGGAAGGCTTCGCCACAGCGACCCGGGCGGCCGCACTCGGCGGCGTCACCACGCTGATCGACATGCCGTTGAACTCGATCCCCTCGACCACGACGGTCGAGGCCCTCGAGGCGAAGCAGGCCGCAGCCACCGGGCAGCTCAGTGTCGACGTCGGGTTCTGGGGTGGCGCCGTGCCCGACAGCCTCGGCTCCCTCGAAGCGCTCTGGGACAAGGGTGTCTTCGGCTTCAAGTGCTTCCTGGCGCCGTCCGGGGTCGACGAGTTTCCGCACCTCGATCCCGCCCAACTGACCGCAGCGCTCACCGAGATCGCCGCGTTCGACGGGCTGTTGATCGTGCACGCTGAGGACGCCGCCGTACTCGAGGCAGCACCGCAGCACTCAAGCCGCGCCTACTCCGACTTCCTGCTCAGCCGTCCTCCCGAAGCCGAGACGATGGCGATCCGGCACCTCCTCGACGGCGCCCGCGAGACGGGCTGCCGGGTCCATGTCCTGCACCTGTCGAGTGCGAGATCCCTCGACCTGCTCGCGGACGCCCGGGCCGAGGGCCT
>JAKFEI010000002.1:0-3474 GCA_036675765.1 Nocardioides sp.
GACGGGGTGATCGTGCCGGTCAGCGTCGTCGCTGCGGCCGGGGTCGATGCGGACGACAGCTTGCGGTCGATGGACAGCGAACCGTCGTCGACGGGAAGGCGCAGGATCTCCTGGGCGTCGTTGCGGTGCGTCGGGGACCACCAGTGGGTGTTGACGGTCTGGCCGTCGGCGCTCTGGGCGTGGACGCGGCGGGCGTTGACGCTGCCGATCGGGACGGCAACGGTCGCGTTGGAGACGGCGGACGGGTCGCTGAAGGAGAAGACACCCTCGAAGGTGTCGTTGCCGCTCGCGAGGGAGCCGGCGGCGTAGCTGAACCCGCCGTCGTAGTCGACGTCGACGTCGTTGCTCCAGCTCTGGCCGGCCTCGAGCGGGAAGGCGAGGGCACGCCAGCCGCGCTGGGGTGTCATCTCGAGGTTGATCGCCGCGGTGATGTTCTGCGTGATGATGCTGACCTGCGCCTTGCCGGTGAGGTTCTGCTGCTGCGTCTCCCGCAGCAGCGCCAGGTCGGAGCGGCGCACGTACTTGGTGCCGCTCACGGAGCCGGCGAAGTTGCTCAGGTTGGCGGTGCCGACACCGTCGACCACCGCCGTGCCGCTGCCGCCGGTGATGGTGCCGGTGATGTCGAGGCGGTAGGCGCTCTGTCCCTGGAACGTCTCGACTGCACCGACGGTGTAGGTGACGTTCTCGTTGAGCGTGACGTCGGTTCCGGTCGCGACGTAGCGGAACGTGGTCTGGTAGGTCCACGACCAGCCGGTGTTCCAGGCGGCCACGTCGTCCCCGGTCGCCTGGACGGCGGTGGCGACGGGTGTCCCGGCCAGGGCGACGAGCCCGGCGGACAGGGTGGCGAGCACGATCAGTCGGGCCATTCGCCTGCGGAAGGCCTCGGCGGCGCGGCGGCCCCGGTGCTGGAATCGGTGCTGGAATCGGGTGTTCATCGGCGCAACGGGCATGCGTCATCCATCCCATGTGTTGGGGGGACACCACCCGAGACGTGCGGGACAGGGGAGCCTGCTGGTGGAGGGAGCAGGGGGAGTCAAGCAGGTTGTGATCGAGGCCACACCAACTTTGCTGAAACCGGTTCTAGTCTTTACGCAAGGTGGCATTTACCCGGCTTGCCCGGCGGGGTCGTAGCCTTGCCTGTTGTGGCAGGCACCGATTACGACTCCGAGATCAAGCAGCTGACGGCAACGATGCGCACCATCGAGCAGGTCCTGGACCTGGACCAGATGCAGCGCGACATCGCCGACCTCGGTGAGCAGGTGGCAGCGCCGGACCTGTGGGACGACCAGGCCAACGCCACCCGCGTCACCGGCAAGCTCTCGGGCCTGCAGGGCCAGGTCGACCGGTTCCGCGCGCTCCACGACCGGATCGACGACCTCGCCGTCCTCGCCGAGCTCGCTGCCGAGGAGGCTGACGCCGAGACGCTGGCCGAGGCCGACGCCGAGCTCGAGAAGGTCAAGAAGGCCGTCGAGGGCCTCGAGGTCCGCACCCTCCTCAACGGTGAGTACGACGCCCGCGAAGCCCTGATCAGCATCCGTGCCGGTGCCGGTGGCGTCGACGCCGCCGACTTCGCCGAGACCCTGATGCGGATGTACACGCGCTGGGCCGAGCAGCACGACTACCCCGTGGAGGTCTACGAGACCTCCTACGCCGAAGAGGCCGGCCTCAAGTCCGCCACCTTCGCCATCCACGCCCCCTACGCCTACGGCACGCTCAGCGTCGAGGCCGGCACGCACCGCCTCGTGCGGATCAGCCCGTTCGACAACCAGGGCCGTCGGCAGACGTCGTTCGCGGCCGTCGAGGTCGTCCCCGTCCTGGAGCAGACCGACGAGATCGACGTCCCCGACGAGGAGATCCGCGTCGACGTCTACCGCTCCGGCGGTCCGGGCGGCCAGTCGGTCAACACGACCGACTCCGCGGTCCGGCTCACGCACATCCCGACCGGCACCGTCGTCAGCTGCCAGAACGAGAAGAGCCAGCTGCAGAACAAGGCCAGCGCCATGGTGGTGCTCAAGGCCAAGCTGCTCGCCCTGAAGAAGGCCGAGGAGAAGGCGCACCTCGACGGACTGCGCGGCGACGTGCAGGCGAGCTGGGGCGACCAGATGCGCAACTACGTGCTGAACCCGTACCAGATCGTCAAGGACCTGCGGACCGGCTTCGAGAGCGGCAACCCGAGCTCGGTGTTCGACGGCGACCTCGACGGGTTCCTCGAGGCCGGCATCCGCTGGCGTCGCGGTGGCGAGAACGCCGAGGCGAACTGACCCAACCGGGTCAGCCTCACCCGGTCAGCACTGGTCAGCACTGGTCAGCACTGGTCAGCGCTGGTCAGCGCGGACGGACCACCGTCGACCGCTTGCTCAGCACGCCCCAGCCCACCCGGTTGCGGGCCTTCACCCTGACCACCCAGCGGCCCGTGGGCAGCCGCATCGTGATGTGACGGTTGCTGGCGCTCTGGATCCGCGACGTCACGGAGTCGACGACGCGTCCCGACGCGTTCAGCCGGTACGCCGCCACGACGTAGCCGGTGATCGACGCGCCACCGGTGCGCGTCGGCGCGGACCAGCGGACGCCGATCGTTCGTCGTCCGCCACGGGGGCCGGGGGCCACGCGCGGTGCGGCCATCGTGCCCGGCCGCGTCACCGTCGGTACGACGACCGGGGGAACCACCACGACCGGCGGCGGGACCACGACGGGCTCGTCGACCGGCGGGTCCGTCGGCGGGTCGACCGGCGGGCTGGGCGGTGCACTCGAGCACCCGGTCACCGTGAGTCGGTACGTGCCCAGGCTGCCGTAGTCGTCGTACACGCCGGTGGACCAGTCGGACGTCCCGCCCGCACCGGCACCCACGCCGGAGACGGCGACGTAGTACGGACCGCCGGTCAGGGGCAACGACACCGACGCGCTCAGGCCGGTCACCCCGGACGTGGTCCGGGTCGTGGCCGGCGCTGCGGACGCGAGCACGGTGCCGGCCGCGTTGCGGACCTCGACCATCAGGTCGAGGTTGGGCCCGATCGCAGCAGGATCGGCGCGCGCGGTGACCGTGCCGGAGCACTGTGCGATGCCGATCCAGTCGCTGTCGCTGCGGGTGGCGATCACGCCGGCGCCGCCGGGTAGTGCTGACAGGGGGAGTGCGGTGGCCGCCGTACTCCCGGCTTCGTCGGGGCGCAGCGTGACGCCGTTGGTGCCGGCGACCACGAAGTCGTCCTGGTGGTTGCTGGCGGCGGTGTAGTCGCCCTGGGACCACTGCGTGACGCCTGCGGAGTACGGGCTGCCCATCAGGGGGCCCCACAGCGAGGTGCCGCCGTAGTAGCCGTTCGACGTCGTGCCGTCATGGGCGAGACCGAGGTTGTGGCCCACCTCGTGGGAGGCGGCCTCGGCCATGCTCTTGGCACGGTTGCCGAGCGACGAGGGGAACACCCACGCGGGGCTGCGCGTCTCGGCCTGCGTGATGACGTCGAAGGTGCCGATCCAGCC
>JAKFEI010000001.1:0-3474 GCA_036675765.1 Nocardioides sp.
GGCATGCCGATGCTGGTGTGGGTGATCTCGCCCGCGATGATCGGCTCGATCCTCGCGACCCACGCCTCCGATGCCCTGAAGCAGGAGTGGTTGCCGGGCATCGCCGACGGGACGAAGAAGGTCGCCTTCGGCCTCACCGAGCCCGACGCCGGCTCCAACAGCCACGAGGTCGCCACCACGGCGACCCGCGACGGGGACGGTTGGCGGATCAGCGGATCGAAGTACTACATCTCCGCGATCGACCAGTCCGACGCGCTCCTGCTGGTCGCCCGTGATGCCGACCTGTCGACGCCGGAGAAGAAGCGTCTCTCGATCTTCGTCATCCCGACCGATGCCCCCGGTCTGAGCTACCAGAGGATCGACACCTCCATCGTTTCGCCCGACAAGCAGTTCAGCGTCTTCCTCGACGACGTGTACGTCGGCCCGGAGTCCCTCGTCGGCGAAGCCGGCCAGGGACTGCGGCAGGTCTTCGCTGCCCTCAACCCCGAGCGGATCCTCGTCGGCGCGATCACCACCGGCGTCGGCCGCTACGCGATCGAGAAGGCCGCCGAGTACGCAAAGACCCGGGCGGTCTGGGCGGGCACGCCCATCGGCCAGCACCAAGGCATCGCCCACCCGCTGGCCGCTGCCCACATCGATGTGGAGGTGGCCCGGCTCGCCACCAAGAACGCCGCAGTCCTCTACGACGAGGGCGATGCCGGGGTCGCGGAAGCGGCCAACATCGCCAAGTTCGTCGGCGCCGAAGCCGCCCTCAAGGCCCTCGACCAGGCGATCCAGACCCACGGCGGCAACGGCCTCTCCCATGAGTACGGCCTCTCCGAGCTCTGGTTCGTCACCCGTCTCATGCGAACGGCCCCGGTCAGCCGGGAGATGGTCCTCAACTTCGTCGCGCAGACCTCGCTCGGCCTGCCGCGGTCCTACTGATCAGGAGTCATGCAATGAACCAGACCAACCCCTCTCATGAGGCGCCGTCGTACGACGCCATCGTCATCGGCGCCGGTGCCGGCGGCCTGTTCACCGCCGCCCGCCTGCAGCACCAGGGCTACCGGACGCTCGTCGTCGAACGTCTCGACAAGGTCGGCGGTCGCGCCTCGACCACCGACGTCGACGGCTTCAAGATCAACGACGGCGCCATCGTCATCGAGTGCGGCGGCATCACCGAGCGCACCTTCGGCGAGCTCGGCATCCCGTGGGAGATCCGGGAGCCCAGCCCGCCGATCCTCTACCGGATCAAGGGCAAGGACGTCGATGTCACCGGCGGTGGCTGGGGCTTCCTGCTCCAGAAGCTGACCCGCCAGGGCGCCAAGGTCGTCGGCGGAATCGGCGCTGCGCGCAAGGACGAGGGGTTGCCCGAGGAGCAGATCACGCTCCAGGACTGGCTCTCGAAGTACACGAAGAACGAGGGCGTCCACGGCATCTTCCGCAACATGGCGGCGTCGGTGTTCGCCGTTGGTTCGGAGGACCTCCCGGCCCGGGTGTTCCTGACCTACTTCACCCGCAAGAGCGCCTTCAAGCGCTTCGGCTTCCACCCGGAGGGCTCCATCGGGGTCTCGAAGGCGCTGGCCGGCGCGATCGAACGCGACGGCGGGGCAGTCCGGCTCTCGACCGAGGTCGAGCGGATCACCCTCGACGGCGACCGGATCACGGGTGTGGTGCTGGCCGGCGGCGAGACGATCAGCGCCCCGATCGTGGTCAGCAACATCGGCCCGGCCGCGACGCTGGGCCTGCTCGGAGAGGCGAACGTGCCGGCCGACTACCAGGAGACGGTCAAGCGGGCCGATCGCCCGACCGCGATGATCACGGTCAACTTCGCCAGCCAGGAGCGGCTGATCGAAGCTCCCGGGATGCTCAGCTTCGCCACGTCCCGCCGCCTGGCGTACATCGCGAACTTCACCGACAGCTGCCCGGAGATGGCTCCCGCGGGCTGGAACCTGTACGTCGGCACGGCGGTCCCGAAGCCGTCGGTCGGCGACTTCGACGAGGCGGCCGAGTACGCCCTGTTGATGGAGGACCTGCGGGAGACCATCCCGGGCTTCGACACCCGGGCCCGGATCCTCAGTCAGGTCACCACGCGCGACGGGTGGCCGCCGCAGCGGGCCGTGGCGGGCTTCGACATGTCGCACGACACCCCCTTCGTCGGGCTGTGGAACGTCGGTGACGCGGTCAAGGAGTACGCCAACGGCGGGACGACCGCGTGCGCGGAGACTGCCGAGATCGTGGTCGGCAAGATCGCCGCGGAGTTCATCCCCGCCACTGCCTGACTCGTTTCTAACCAGCAGAAAAAAAGACGATGCGGAAGTCTCGCCACCGAACATAAGTTAAGTTATGCTCGTGGGAGTGAAGTCCATCGAGAAGGTGAGAAGACGATGAAGTGTGTGACGGTCGATTTCGACAAGTGCACGGGCCTGGGGATCTGTGAGTCGCTCGCGCCCGACTTCTTCGAGGTCAACGACGACGGTGAACTGCTCGTCCTCAAGGAGGAGATCAGCGACGAAGAGCTGCAGGAGGTCGAGGAGGCCGTCAACGGCTGCCCGACCGAGGCGCTGAAGATCGTCTCGCTGTGACTGCAGACTCGCGTCGACTGGTTGTCGTCGGTGCCTCGCTGGCCGGCCTGCGCGCGGTCGAGGCCGCCCGCAAGACCGGCTTCGACGGCGAGATCGTGCTGATCGGCGCTGAGGAGCACCTTCCCTACGACCGGCCGCCGTTGTCCAAGGCCTTCCTTGCCGCTGCCGACGACAACGGTGACCTTGCCGAGATTCCGTGGTTTCGCGCCGAGGAGACCCTTCGTGACGAGCTCGGCGTCGACGTACGGCTCGGGTCGCCAGCGACCGCGCTCGACACCGTGGCTCGTCGGGTGACGGTCGGCGACGAGAAGATCGCCTACGACGCCCTGGTGATCGCCACGGGCGCCCATGCCCGACTGCTGCCCGGGACCGAGGGTCTCGATGGTGTGTACCCCCTGCGGACCCTCAATGATTCGCTCGCCATTCGCGACAAGCTCGAAGCCGGTGCGCGCACGGTCGTCATCGGTGCCGGCTTCATTGGCTCCGAGCTCGCTTCGACCGCGCGAAAGCGCGGGCTCGAGGCCACCATCATCGAAGCGCTCCCGACGCCCCTGGTCCGCGCGACCGGCCACGAGATGGGCGCCGCGATCGCTGCGCTCCATGAGCTCAACGGCACCCGCCTGCGCTGTGGTGTCGGCGTCTCGGCCATCGAGGGTGACGGCAAGGTCGAGCGGGTGGTCCTCGCGGATGGCACCTCGATCGAGGCTGATCTGGTTGTCGTCGGAATCGGCGTCATCCCCTCTGTCGGCTGGCTCGAGGGCTCCGGCCTGACCATCGACCAGAACATCGGGGGCATTGTCTGCGACGAGAACCTGTGGACCGGTGTGCCCGGCGTGTACGCCGCCGGCGACGTCGCCAGCTGGATCAACCCCACCCTCGGCGAGCGCCAGCGGATGGAGAACTGGACGGC
>JAKFEI010000003.1:0-3474 GCA_036675765.1 Nocardioides sp.
CGGCCGTTGTCCTCGATCGTGACGACACGGCGGTGAGTACGGGCCAGGTCGATCAGGGCCGGGTCGACCGGCTTGACCCAGCGCGGGTCGACGACGGTGACGCCGATCCCCTGCGCGACCAGGCGCGCGGCGACGTCGACGGCGATCGTGGCCATCGAGCCGACCGAGACGACCAGGACGTCGCGGGCACCTTCACGCACCAGTACGTCGCAACCACCGGCCTTGCCGATCGCAGCGATGTCGTCGGGCGGAGGGCCCTTCGGGAAGCGGACGACGGTCGGCGCATCGGCGACCTCGACCGCCTCGTCGAGCAGCTCCCGCATCCGGGTGACATCACGCGGCGCGGCCAACTGCAGTGAAGGGACAATCTGCAACAGCGACATGTCCCACATGCCGTTGTGGCTCGCGCCGTCGTCACCGGTCACGCCGGAGCGGTCGAGCACGAAGGTGACGCCGCACTTGTGCAGCGCAACGTCCATCAGCACCTGGTCGAAGGCGCGGTTGAGGAAGGTCGCGTAGACCGCGAAGACGGGGTGCAGGCCGCCCATGGCGAGGCCCGCAGCCGACGTCGCCGCGTGCTGCTCGGCGATGCCGACGTCGAAGAACCGGTCGGGGAAGCGGGTCTGGAACTGGTCGAGGCCGACCGGGTGCGTCATCGCGGCCGTGATGGCGACGATGTCGGGCCGGCGCTCACCGATGCTGACGATGTGGTCGGCGAAGTGGTCGGTCCAGATCCGGCCCTTGGGCTTCTCGATGCCGGTCTGGACGTCGAACGGGCCGGGCGCGTGGAACTGGTCGGCCTCGTGCCGCTCCGCTGGGTCGTAGCCGAAGCCCTTGCGGGTGATCGCGTGCACGATGACCGGGCCGCCGAAGCGCTTCGCCTGGCTGAGCGCCTGCTCCATGGCTCCGCGGTCGTGGCCGTCGACCGGGCCGACGTACTTCAGGCCGAGGTCCTCGAACAGCCCCTGGGGAGCCAGTGCGTCCTTGAGGCCCTTCTTGACGGCGTGGAGGGCGTCGTACGCCGCCGGGCCGACGCCGGGCAGCGCGGTGAGGCGGCGCTTGGCGACGTCGAGGACCTGCTCGTAGCGCGGGTCGGTGCGCAGGCTGGTCAACGCGGTGGCCAGGCCACCGATCGTCGGCGTGTAGGAGCGGCCGTTGTCGTTGACCACGATCACCAGCTTGCTGCGGTGCTGGATCGCGATGTTGTTGAGCGCTTCCCACGCCATGCCGCCGGTGAGGGCGCCGTCGCCGATCACGGCGACGACGTGGCGGTCCTCGCCACGGATGGCGTAGGCCTTGGCCAGGCCGTCGGCGTAGCTCAGTGCGGTCGACGCGTGGGAGTTCTCCACCAGGTCGTGCTCGGACTCGTCCTTGCTGGGGTAGCCGCTGAGGCCGCCCTCGCGCCGCAGGGTGTCGAACGTGGCCGCCCGACCGGTCACGAGCTTGTGGACGTAGGACTGGTGGCCGGTGTCGAAGACGACCTTGTCGCGCGGCGAGTCGAAGACGCGGTGGATCGCGAGGGTGAGCTCGACGACGCCGAGGTTGGGGCCGAGGTGCCCGGTGTTGGTCGCGACCGTCCGGATGAGGAGGTCGCGGATCTCGGCCGCCAGCTGGGTCAGCTCGTCCTCGGAGAGGGTCCGCAGGTCACGGGGACCGGAGATCTTGTCGAGGACAGGCATGTGCCGAGTCTAGGCGGTCGTCGTTGTGATTGCGGAAAGGTCGAGGCACGCCACGGCGGGCTCGTGCAGGCTGCCCATCCAGAGCATTCCGTCGTGTTCCCGCACCCCCGTCACCATGTGGTACGACGCCCCGTGGTCGCCCGGGCGCAGGTCCACGTCGTGCACGAGGCGGCCCAGGTCGTCGTACGCGACGACCCGGACGGTCTGCTTGGGCTTGGGCTGCACGGCATCGGGCAGCAGGGTGACCAGCTTGCGCAACCGCAGCGGGCCGCGCTGGATCCGCTCGACCAGCGGGTCGACCGGGCTGGCGATGGTGATCCAGATCAGCCCGTCGGAGCCGCGGGCGATGTTGTCGGGGTAGCCGGGCAGGTCGGTGCAGAGCAGGTCCTGCTTGCCCTTGTCGGGACCGCTGATCCAGTGGCGGACCACGGTGCGCGCGCCGGTCTCGGCAACGCACACGAAGTCTTCCGCCGTCGAGAGGGCGACGCCGTTGGCGAAGGCGAGCCCCGTGACGACGGTGGTGATCGTGCCGTCGGGGTCACGCCGGAGCAACCGGCCGGTGCGGGTGTTCCGGACGAAGTCGTGCTTCCACTGGTGGATACCGAAGTGCGTGGACGAGTCGGACCACCACAGGGTGCCGTCGGACGCGATGGCGGCGTTGTTGCAGAACTTCATCGGCACGCCGTCGACGTCGGCGGTGATCGCGTCGATCGCACCGGACGCGGGGTCGACCCACAGCAGCCCGCGGTGGGCATCGCAGACCAGGAGGCGCCCGTCGGGCGACCACTCGAGGCCGAGCGGACGTCCCCCGGTGTTGGCCACCCGGTCGATCCGGGAACCGTCCGGGGAGATCCGGAAGATCGCACCGTCCTCGGTGCCGGTGAAGACACTGCCTGCGTCGGGGCCCGAGGTGGCGACGACGACGTCCTCGGCGCCCGGACCGGGCACGGGAATGACGGTGAAGGCGGGAACGGTCACGGCAGCAGCTCCTGGTAGAAGTTCGAGTTGAGGAAGTCGGGCAGGATCTGGGCGGCAGCCGCGCCCAGCGGAAGGGTGGCCGTGACGGCGGGATCGACGAACACGATCTGCCGACCTTCACCGACGGTGATGTCCGCGTCGGTGGCCTGGATCAGGCCGACGTAGACGCGCACCGTGTCCTCGGTGCCGTAGCCCTCGTGGAACACGGTGGTCTCGCGCCACAGCGTCAGCTCGGGCTCGACCATGCGGATGCCGGTCTCCTCCTCGAGCTCGCGGTAGGCCGCCGTGTCCGGGTGCTCCCCCTCGTCGACGTGGCCGCCCACGAACCCCCAACGCTCCGGGTCGATGACCGGATGCTCGTCGCGCTCCTGCAACAGGATCCAGCCACGGACGTCCACGAGGATGATCGACGCGAACTGGTGCACGTGCGTCACCGTAGTCGGTCCGCTCACGGCACCAGCACGTAGAACCTCATGAAGTCGTGCTCGATCGGAGCGATCCGGACCTCGGAGAACCCGGCTGCCTCGGCGTAGGCGCGCATCGTCGAGGGCCGGAACATCGCGCCGGTGCCCGCGGAGCCGGACTCGGCGAGCCCCACGGGCAGGCAGTGCAGCACGCTGCAGGCACCGAACAGTCGCTCGAGCGGTGACCCGTCGGGCGCGAACTCCTCCTCGGCGCGCTCGTCCATGACCACGACGCGGCCATCGGGTCGCAGCGCGCGTCGTACGGCGGCCAGGGCTTCGACCGGGTGGGCCATGTCGTGCAGGCTCTCGAAGAAGAAGGCGACGTCGTACCGGTCGGCGCCGTGGTCAGCATC
>JAKFEI010000178.1:0-21649 GCA_036675765.1 Nocardioides sp.
CGGGCCGGGGGCTTGCGGTCCTCGCGGGGCCGCTCGATCGGATCGAAGACGTCGTCGGTGCTCATGCTGCGTCCTTCTCGCTGTGGATCTCGATCTGGCCGAGGAACACCTCGGCGTTGATCGTGAGGGTCGGTTCGCTGGACTCGCCGAAGATGCGCCGGTCGTCGTTCTCGGACTTGTGGCCGAAGAGGATCGCCTCGCCGGCTTCCATCTTGGCGTCGGCGACGACACGCAGGCCGTCGTCGGGAACGATCACCTCGATGCGGCCGAGGCCGGCCTCGAGTTCGAGGGTCCTGTCCTTGAGCTCGTCGAGGTCCTTGATCCTGGTCAGGTCGATGATGATTTCGCCGGCGCCCACGTCGTAGCTGGACCTGAGCTCGGCTGCCGTGTCCGGTCGCTTGACGGTCTGCCCGGCATCGACGTTGTCGACCACCGAGGTCACCGCCGTCGCGAGCGCCGCGATCAGGCCGATGAAGATCAGCCCGCCGGCGCGGCCGTAGAACGAACCGACCAGCAGCATCACGCCGACCACGCCCAGCACGGTCACGGGGTACGCCGACGGTGCGACCTCGACGCCGGCCAGGTGCAGGGTGGCGACGACTCCGACCGCGAACGCGGCCAGCGCGATCGTGAAGGGGAACAGCAGCGGGCCCCGTCGCTTCGGGTCCACCGGTCGCGGCGGCGGGGGCGGCCCCGGCCGATAGCCCGGGTACGGCGGCGGTTCGGCCACCTGACCGGGAACCGGCGGGAACGTGCGGGACTGCTTGGCCTGCTTGCCGCCGAAGATGACCAGGAACACCAGGCCGACGACCAGCACCGGCCAGGGGAACTCGGGCCCTCCGAACGTGTCGCCGACCATCGAGGCAATCGTGAGGACGCCCGCGATGATGAGTGCCGCGGTCCGGATCCCCTCGTCGACGTTGATCACTGCGTCGCCGTCGTGCTCGTCGGGGAGGAGGAGCCACGCGACGCCGTACAGGATCAGGCCGCCGCCCCCGAAGAACGTGAGGACCACGAACGCGACCCGCACCAGGAGGGGGTCGATGTCGAGGTGGTGGGCGATGCCGCCGGCCACGCCGGAGATCTTCCGGTCGGTGCGGCTGCGGCGCATCCGGCCCAGGTCGCGGACCTCTTCACGGGTCACGCGGGGTCCGGTGGAACCGGGCTCCTGGCCCGAGGGGCCGGGTCCGTGCTCGGTGTCGGTCGGTGAGTTCATGGCTCCAAGCCTGCGGTGTCTGGCGCGTGCGCACCATCGGGGACTGCCCTGATCCTGCCGCATGGAGCAGGGGTCCGTATCAGGGTCGGATCAGGGTCGTTCCCCCTGCTCCCGCGGGGTGTGCTGTGTGACGATGGATGCATCATGACAACCCCTCTGACCACCGTTGGCCCGCCCGCGCCCGGCCCGTTGCCGTCGCGCGACGACGTACGGCGCGCGTGGCGCGATCTGCGCCATCCGGTCCTCGGTGGCGTGGCGTCGGGCCTGTCGGCCCACCTCGGTGTCCCGGTGCTGTGGGTGCGGGTGGCGTTCGTCGTGGCGACCCTCGCCGGCGGCTCCGGTGTCGCTGCGTACGCCGCCCTGTGGGTGATGCTCCCGCCCGGACCGCCGCCGTGGGTGCTCGCCCCGGGACTCGAGAGCGCCACCCGGGACGGACGACGTCCCGGCCGGGCCCGGCGGCTGTCGGACATCGGGCCGGTCATCACCCTGTCCGCCCTCGGCATCGGCGCGATCTTCGCGACGGGCGCCGTGCTCGGCAACGGCTGGTGGGTGTGGCCGCTCGGCATCGCAGTCGCAGGCGTGGCCCTGTTGTGGCGCCAGGCCGACGAGGCGCAGCGCGAGCGCTTCATCGATGCGACCGGCAAGGTCGACCCGATCCGGGTGGTGCTCGGTGGCGGAGGCTGGGCGGCGTGGGCGCGGATCGCGGCCGGCGTGGCGCTGGTCGTCATCGCGCTCGTCCTCTTCGCGCTGCGCGACGGATCCCTGTCGCTCGCCCGCGACGCCACGATCGCGATCCTGCTCGGCATCGGCGGCATCGCGATCGTGCTCGGTCCCTTCGTCTACCGGCTGATCGCCGAGCTCAGCGGCGAACGCGAGGAGCGGGTGCGGACCCAGGAGCGGGCCGACGTCGCCGCGCACCTCCACGACTCCGTGCTGCAGACCCTCGCCCTGATCCAGAAGAACCCCGCCGACGCGGCCCGCCTCGCGCGTGCGCAGGAGCGCGACCTGCGGGCCTGGCTGTTCACGGGGGAGTCGCTCGACGAGGCAACGGTCGCCAGTGCGCTGCGCTCGGCGGCAGCCGAGATCGAGGACGCCTACGGCATCACGGTCGACGTGGTCGCCGTCGGTGACTGCGACTACGACGAGGCCGCTCGCCCGATCGTCGCCGCCGCCCGCGAGGCGACCGCGAACGCCGCCAAGCACGCCGGGGTGCCGCGGGTCGACGTCTACGCCGAGATCACCCCCGGCGGCATCGACGTGTTCGTCCGCGACCGCGGCATCGGCTTCGACCCGGATGCCACCCCCGAGGACCGCCTCGGCGTGCGCCGGAGCATCATCGACCGCATGGAGCGACACGGCGGGCGCGCCGAGATCAGGTCCGCGCCCGGCGAGGGCACCGAGGTGCGCCTGCACCTGGACCACAAGGCCGGCGCGAAGTCCGACCAGGCTGCAGACCAGAACAACGAGCAGGGAGACCCATGAGCCAGCCCGTCCGCGTGGTCGTCGTCGACGACCACGCCATGTTCCGCCGGGGCGTCAGTGCCGAGCTCGGCTCCACGGGCGCCGGTCGCGTCGACGTCGTGGCCGAGGCCGCCGATGTCGACGAAGCGGTGGCGGCTGTGCTCCAACACCGGCCGGACGTCGTACTGCTGGACGTGCACCTGCCGGGCGGCGGTGGCGTCGAGGTGATCCGTCGCGTCAACGACTCCGAGGTCCGGTTCCTGGCGCTGTCCGTCTCCGACGCCGCCGAGGACGTCATCGGCACGATCCGGGGCGGCGCCCGGGGCTACGTCACCAAGACGATCACCGGCCCCGAGCTGGTCGATGCCATCGCGCGCGTTGCCGACGGTGACGCCGTGTTCTCGCCGCGGCTGGCGGGCTTCGTGCTCGACGCGTTCGCGGGCGCCGGGATCTCGGCGGACCTCGCCAGCGTCGACGAGGACCTCGACCGGCTCACCGAGCGCGAGCGCGAGGTGATGCGCCTGATCGCGCGCGGCTACTCCTACAAGGAGGTCGCCAAGGAGCTCTTCATCTCGATCAAGACCGTCGAGACCCACATGTCGTCGGTACTGCGGAAGCTGCAGCTCTCCTCCCGCCACGAGCTGACCCGCTGGGCATCGGACCGCAGGCTGCTGTGAACCGCGGGATGGTCGTGGCCATCGTCGCCTCGGTGGCGCTGGCCGGCTGCTCCAGTCGTACGACGAACCCGACCCCGCAGCCGTCGACGACACCCGCCACGTCGGGCTCGCCGACCCCCACCGCGCCATCGCCCTCCAGCGCGCCCGACCCCGGGCCGTCGTACTCCGACTGGGAACTGGGCGTGCACGTCCTGCCCGTCGATGCCGACGGCTTCGGCGAGATCAGGCCGACGCCGAAGGCCCTGCGGGTGCGTCGCTTCCCGACCACCGATCTGCTCCCGGCCCCGACCGACGACGCGTTCCACTCGTCGGTCGGCCCGGTGACACCGGCGATCCGCACCCGGATGGGGGAAACCTGGTCCTCCGCCTGCCCCGTGGGCCTGGATGGCCTGCGGTACGTCAACGTCAGCTTCCGCGGCTTCGACGGCAAGGCCCACACCGGTGAGCTGGTGGTCGCTGCCGGGGAGGCCGAGGGCGTGGTGTCGGTGTTCAAGGCGCTCTTCGCCGCCGACTTCCCCATCGAGGAGATGCGGCTGCCGACCACCGCTGACCTCGACGCGCCACCCACCGGCGACGGCAACAACACCGCCGCACTCGTCTGTCGCGCGGCGCGGGGCACGACCACCTGGTCGGCGCACGCCTACGGCCTGGCGATCGACGTCAACCCGTTCCTCAACCCGTACTCCAGGGGAGCCCTGGTCCTGCCGGAGCGCGCGTCGGCGTACCTCGACCGGACCCGCAGCCAGCCCGGGATCATCCACTCCGGCGACCTGGTCGTGCGCGAGTTCGCGCGCATCGGCTGGAGCTGGGGCGGGTCGTGGAACTCGCTGAAGGACTACCAGCACTTCACCGCGACCGGCCGCTGACCCTCGCGCGCCGTCCGGCTTCCAACCCCTAGAGTTCGGGCCATGGAGACCTTGCGCCTGATCCTGCTGATCGTTCACATCCTGGGCTTCTCGGCCCTGATCGGCGGACTGCTCGCCCAGGTCGGCCCGGGGGACAAGAAGGTCACCGGTGTCATGCGTGACGGCGTCGGCACCGCCTTCCTCGCCGGACTGCTGCTGGTCGGCGTCCTCGAGGGTGGCGACGACCCCGTCAACCACGGCAAGGTCGCCGTCAAGCTCCTCATCGGACTCATCCTGCTGGTCCTGGTCATGGCGAACCTGCGCAAGGAGAAGATCCCCAACGGCCTCTGGGCCGGCCTCCTGGCGCTCGCGATCATCGAGGTCGGCGTCGCCGTGCTCTGGTCGCCGGTGCACAGCTCCTGATTCCCGGTTCCCCAACCGAAATTGTCGTCAGGGGGCGGCCCTGACGACGATTCTGGTTGGTGCGCACGTCCCCGCGGAGCCGACGCAGCCGACGTCGGCGGCGCGCCGTAGGCTGGCAGAAGCATGAGTACGACGCCCCCGGCCCTGACCGCAGACCTTCTCCTCGAGGGCCTCAACGACCCGCAACAACAGGCCGTTCAGCACGAAGGTGCGCCCCTGCTGGTCGTGGCCGGTGCCGGGTCGGGCAAGACCCGTGTGCTCACGCGGCGGATCGCGTGGCTGATCGCCGTCCGCAAGGCGCATCCCGGCTCGATCCTCGCGATCACCTTCACCAACAAGGCCGCGGCCGAGATGAAGGAGCGGGTCAGCGACCTGGTCGGCAACCGCGCCCGGATCATGTGGGTCAGCACGTTCCACTCGGCCTGCGTGCGGATCCTGCGCAAGGAGGTCGAACACCTCGGCTACGACCGGCTCAAGTCGAACTTCTCGATCTACGACAGCCAGGACCAGAAGCGCCTGATCACGCTGGTGCTCAACGATCTGGAGATCGATCCCCGCCGCTACCAGCCGGGTCCGGTGCTGCACTGGATCAGCAACCACAAGAACGAGCTGCGGGACCCCGAGGACGTCGCTGCCGAGGCGACCAACGCCAGCGACGAGACCTACGTGGCGGCCTACCGGCAGTACCAGCGGCGGCTGCGCGAGGCGAACGCGTTCGACTTCGACGACCTGATCATGGAGACGGTCCGGCTCTTCCAGCTCAAGCCGGAGGTGCGCGAGACCTACCGACGCCGGTTCCGGCACGTCCTGGTCGACGAGTACCAGGACACCAACCATGCGCAGTACTCCCTCATCCAGCAGTTGTGTGGCCAACAACTCGAGGAGACGAACCCCGACACCCTCGACGGGCTGCCCGCTGACCGGGTGCCGCCGGCGGAACTGATGGTCGTCGGTGACGCCGACCAGTCGATCTATGCCTTCCGAGGCGCCGACATCCGCAACATCATGGATTTCGAGCAGGACTTCCCGGACGCGCGGACCGTGTTGCTCGAGCAGAACTACCGCTCCACCCAGACCATCCTCAGCGCCGCCAACGCGGTCATCGAACGCAACGAGAGCCGCAAGCCGAAGCGGCTGTGGTCCGACGCCGGCGACGGCGAGAAGATCGTGGGGTACGTCGCCGACGACCAGCACGACGAGGCGCGTTTCGTCTCCGGGGAGATCGACAAGCTCACCGACGACCAGCAGTTGGGCCTGCGTCCCTCTGACATGGCGGTGTTCTACCGGACCAACGCGCAGTCGCGGGTGTTCGAGGAGATCTTCATCCGCACCGGCCTGCCGTACAAGGTCGTCGGCGGCACGCGCTTCTACGACCGCAAGGAGATCCGCGACGCGCTCGCGTACCTGCGGATGCTGGTCAACCCGGACGACGCGATCTCCGTACGACGCATCCTGAACACGCCGCGGCGGGGGATCGGTGACCGCGCGGTGCTGGCGATCACCATGTTCGCCGACCGGGAGCGGATCACTTTCTGGGAGGCCCTCCAGCGTGCCGATGAGGCCCCGGGACTGGCGACGCGGAGCCAGGCGCAGATCGAGGGCTTCGTGACGATGGTCAACGAGCTCCAGCAGATGGTGGCCGCCCGCGAACGGCCCGACGTGATCCTGGAGACGGTGCTCGATCGCTCCGGCTACCTCGCCAGCCTCGAGGCATCCGACGACATGCAGGACGAGGGCCGCCTGGAGACCCTCGGTGAGCTGGTCGCGGTCGCCCGCGAGTTCGCCGAGGACCCCGTCGCCGGTCCGTCGGCCGACCCCGCGGACGTGGACGCCGGCACGGTCGAGCCCGGGCTGGGCGACTTCCTGGAGCGCGTTGCGCTGGTGGCCGACGCCGACCAGATCCCCGATGCCCCCGAGGACGACCCGGACGCGCCGGAGGACAAGGGCGTGGTCACCCTGATGACCCTGCACACCGCCAAGGGCCTGGAGTTCCCCGTCGTGTTCCTGACCGGCCTGGAGGACGGTGTGTTCCCGCACTCCCGTTCCCTCGGCGATCGTCCCGAGCTCGAGGAGGAGCGCCGGTTGGCCTATGTCGGGATCACCCGTGCCCGCCAGCGCCTCTACGTCTCGCGGGCGGTCGTTCGCTCCGCCTTCGGCGCACCCGCGCACAACCCTGCGTCCCGGTTCCTCGCCGAGCTGCCGATCGACCTCGTCGACTGGCGGCGCACCGAAGCCCAGCAGACGCAGTGGTCCCGGCCGTCGTACGCCTCCAGCAGTCGGGAGTACGCCGGCGGGTCGAGCTCGACTCCACTCGGCCAGCCCACCGCGGCCGGCCGCCGCAACTTCAGTTCGGCAGCGGCCCGCGCCGACGCGGCCGCCAAGTCACGACCCTCGCGGGCAATCCCGGTCCTGGCCCCGGGCGACAAGGTCACCCACGACTCGTTCGGCCTGGGCACGGTCGTGTCGGTCGAAGGAGCGGGCGACAAGTCCGTCGCGTCGATCGACTTCGGTTCCGACGGCGTCAAGCGGCTGCTGCTGCGCTACGCGCCCGTCGACAAGCTGTAGCGGGTCTCGAGACGGTTGCTGCGCAACCTCCTCGACCACCGGGTCGCCTCCGGGTGACACTGTCGGCATGCCGCCAGGCCAAACCCAGCCACGTACGGAAGACAACAGCGGCGCGGCAGCGCGGCGAGAGCCGTTCCCCGGCGAGCTTGCTCGCCCGGACTGCGGCGGAGACGCGTCTCGCGCAGTTAAGGCGTCACTCCATGCACGCGGAGGGCCGCGTCGGGGTCGACCGGGTCGCCGCCACCGGGGCGGACCTCGAGGTGCAGGTGCGGGCCGGTGACGTGACCGGTGCTGCCGACGTACCCGATGATCTCGCCGCTGCGGACGGTGTCACCGGTGGAGACGGCGAAGGACGACTGGTGGCAGAACCACAGCTCGGTGCCGTCCTCGAGGGTCAGGACGGTCTTGTTGCCGTAGGCGCCATCGGAGCCGGCGGAGGTGACCACGCCGTTCGTGACGGCGCGGATCGGGGTGCCGCCCGGAGCGGCGAAGTCGAGACCGGTGTGGTAGCTCGACCACAGGCCGTACTCGCCGAAGGTCGCGGTCAGGCGGTAGTTGTCGAGCGGGAGCACCCAGCGGTTCAGGGCGATCTCGGCGGCTTCCTTCTCGGCGGCCTGGGCGAGCTCGCCGAGCGCGCTGTTGCGTTCCTCAGCGTGGCGCTCGGCCTCGGCCACGAGGTCGGTGCCGGCTGCCTGGGCGAGGGTGTCGCGGTCCGAGTCGCGGCTGACGCTCGGGGAGCGCTCGCCGACGCTGCCGTTGCCGAAGGATCCGGTCATGGCGTTCGCGGCGGTCAGGCGGTCGGTGGCAGAGGCCAGCTCGGGGTCGGTCGAGACGACCGCGCCACCGATGGCAATGGCGAGCGTGGCCACGCCGACGGCGACGGGCAGCGAGGGCAGGCCGCGGAACAGCGGTCCGCGGGAGCCGACGTGCTTGACCGCACGGCGCTTGCCGGCGGGCTGGACGGCCCGCAGCGTGGTGGCCGAGGAGTCAGTCAGGGGGTCGAACAGGGGGATGTCGCGGAGCGCGGGCAATTCCACCGTGGGTGCGCGGTCGGGCACGTACGCCGGCGAGCCGACCGCCTCGACCAGGGTCAGGGCGGGGGCCACCGTCGGAACAGGGGAGAGGGCAGGAACGGGGGCAGGAGCGGGAGCAGCGGCCCGGATCACCGGTGGGGCGGGGGTGACTTCGAGCGTCGCGGGCGTCTCGGCAGCTCGACCAGCCATGCGCTTGCCGACGTACTTCTCGGTGGACTCGGCGCGTGAGGTCGAGCGGCGGCGCGCTGCGCGGGGATCCGCTCGGTGGTTACCCATCGACTGCTGACTCCTTGGGGGGACGATCCTGCAGGCCGTTTCAACCTGGGCCCTGTCGTCCGAGGCGCCCGAGAGAGGGCTTCGATCAAGGTGGCCGCCGGGTGGCGGCCAGGTGAAACTTGCGTCACCGACCATAACCGATGCCCTGCGACCCCCGAAATCCCAGGGGGTGTCGCCTGTGGACAATCGCGTTACGGCTGAGTGACCCGTGGGTGACCCACGGCAGGGCCGTGACCGTCGTCACGTCGCCGGGGCCGGACTCGTCCTACTCGCCAGTCACGACTAGTGTGCCCGAGGGTGCGCCGCCGTGCGCACCACCCTCTGACCCAGATGTGAGGACGTAGCAGTGGACCTGATGGAATATCAGGCGAAGGAGCTCTTCGCCAAGCACGGTGTGACGACGACCCTCGGTGTGGTCGTCGAGACCCCCGAGGCCGCGAAGGCCGCCGCCGAAGAATTGGGCGGCGTGACCGTCGTCAAGGCGCAAGTCAAGGCCGGCGGCCGTGGCAAGGCTGGTGGCGTCAAGATCGCCAAGACGCCCGACGAGGCGTTCCAGTACGCGACCGACATCCTGAACCTCACGATCAAGGATCTCCCGGTCAACCGGGTCCTGATCACCCCCGCGACCCCGCCGGAGGAGGAGTACTACTTCTCCTTCCTGCTGGACCGGTCGAACCGCCAGTACCTCTGCATCGCGTCCGTTGAGGGTGGTGTCGAGATCGAAGAGGTCGCGAAGACCAACCCCGACGCCGTGAAGAAGATCGCCATCGACCCCGGCAAGGGTGTCGACGCGGCGAAGGCGCGCGAGATCGCCACCGAGGCCGGCTTCCCGGAGCCCGTCTTCGAGCAGGCCGTCACGATGATCGAGAACCTCTACAAGGTCTTCGTCGAGGAGGACGCCACGCTCGTCGAGGTGAACCCGCTCGCGCGGCTCGCCGGTGACAAGCTGGAAGCCCTCGATGGCAAGGTCTCGCTCGACGAGAACGCCTCCGAGGTGCGCCACCCCGACCACGAGCACTTCGAGATCCGCGAGGACGCCGACCCGCTCGAGGCGAAGGCCAAGGACCTCGGCCTCAACTACGTCAAGCTCGACGGTGCCGTGGGCATCATCGGCAACGGCGCGGGCCTGGTCATGTCGACCCTCGACGTCGTCGCGTACGCCGGCGAGAACCACGGCGGCGTCACACCTGCCAACTTCCTGGACATCGGCGGCGGCGCCAACGCCGAAGTGATGGCCAACGGCCTCGACGTGATCCTCAACGACGCGCAGGTCAAGTCCGTGTTCGTGAACGTCTTCGGTGGCATCACCGCGTGTGACGAGGTCGCGAAGGGCATCGTCGGTGCTCTCGAGCTCCTCGGCGACGCCGCCACCAAGCCGCTCGTGGTCCGCCTCGACGGCAACAACGTCGAGCTGGGTCGCCAGATCCTGGCCGAGGCCAACCACCCGCTGGTGACCCTCGTCGACACGATGGACGGAGCGGCCGACAAGGCCGCCGAGCTCGCGAACGCCTGAGGGGACGAGACATGAGCATTTACCTGAACAAGGACAGCAAGATCATCGTCCAGGGCATCACCGGCGGCATGGGTGCGAAGCACACTGCCCTGATGATCGAGTCCGGCGCGACGATCGTCGGCGGCGTGAACGCCCGCAAGGCCGGCACCACGGTGACCCACAAGGACGCCGCGGGCGCCGACGTGGAGCTCCCGGTGTTCGGCACTGTGTCGGAAGCGATGAAGGAGACCGGCGCGAACGTGTCGGTCCTGTTCGTCCCGCCGGCGTTCACCAAGGACGCGGCCATCGAGGCGATCGACGCCGAGATGCCGCTGATCGTGGTCATCACCGAGGGCGTGCCGGTCCAGGACTCCGCCGAGGTGTGGTCCTACCTGCAGGGCAAGTCCACCCGGATGATCGGCCCGAACTGCCCGGGCATCATCACGCCCGGTGAGTCGCTGGCCGGCATCACCCCGCACACCATCGCGGGCAAGGGCCCGGTCGGTCTCGTGTCGAAGTCGGGCACGCTGACCTACCAGATGATGTACGAGTTGCGTGACTTCGGCTTCTCGACCGCCATCGGCATCGGCGGCGACCCGATCGTGGGCACCACGCACATCGACGCCCTCCAGGCCTTCGAGGAGGACCCGGAGACCAAGGTGATCGTCATGATCGGCGAGATCGGCGGCGACGCCGAGGAGCGTGCCGCGCTCTACATCAAGGACAACATCACCAAGCCGGTCGTCGGCTACGTCGCGGGCTTCACCGCCCCCGAGGGCAAGACGATGGGCCACGCCGGCGCGATCGTCTCCGGCTCGGCCGGTACCGCGGCTGCCAAGCAGGAGGCCCTCGAGGCCGTCGGCGTCAAGGTCGGCAAGACGCCGTCCGCGACCGCTGCCCTGGCGCGGGAGATCCTGCAGTCGCTGTGAACCCGTTGGTCGAGGAGGTCGCGTAGCGACCGTCTCGAGACACGAGGCCCCGTCACTCTCACGAGTGGCGGGGTCTCGTGTTTTGGCCCGCCTCGGGTCAGCAGCCGTCGTTGCTGAAGACGCACAGCCGGTCGATGACCGTACGAGCCTCCTGGACCATCGACTCCGCGGTGCGGGTGACGTCACCCTCAGGGTCGCTCGACGCGCCGCCTTCGTTGCTGCCGGTGATCACCAGGACGGCCGCCCCGGTCCGGACCACGTATAGGACCTCGAGGCCGACGGCAGGGGATCCTTCGAAGGTGGAGGTGGTCACGATCATCCAGGACTCGTCGCCCAGGTCGGCGCCACGGACGGCATGGTGCGCGGTGAAGCCGGACTGGTCCGGCTCCTCGTCGGGACAGGCGCGGTATGCCTCGACCATGCCGTCGAGCACGGCTGCGGCCTCGCCCTCGTTGCGATACGTCGAGAGCTGACGTGACCGGAAGTCCTCCGGCTGGGACCACTGGGCGATCAACTGGTCCTGCGGCGTGGGCATGTCGTCGAGGGTGTCGCCACAGGCGCCGAGGACGAAGGGCGTGAGGGTGCGGTTCGGTCCCTCCAGCGTGACTTCGCCACCGTCGGCGTCGGGCCAGCCGTCCGCGAGCGGGTAGTCATCGGCGATGGCGGGGCCGACCGCGCTGTTCGACTGGGGCGGGTCCGTGGTGGTGGCCGCGCTCGGCTGGTCCGTTCCCGGCTGCAGCCGCTCAGCTGCCCTCGGGATCATCCGGTAGACGGGCGTGTCGCCCTCCTCGGGCAGGAAGTTGTAGTCCATGCCGTTGATCGTCACCGCGATCACCGCGATCCGGTCGCCCTGGACGACGAGACCGGTCTCGTTGATGTAGCCGGACTCACCGAGCGGGTCTTCGGCCTCTGGCTCGAGGGTCCAGTTCAGGTCGTAGATGACGGCCTCGGTGCCGGAGGGCACGGGGACGGTCCGTGCGTCGGGAACGACGTTGGTGCGGTCGGCATTGGGGAACTCACAGTCGAGGACCCACTGAGCGAACGCGTCGTACGCCGAGCGCGCAGCCGCCGGGGACCTGAACTCCGCGATCTGCTCGACCAGGCGGTCACGAGGAGCCTCCGGCGGGGCGACGTCACCGGGCTCGAGTTGCGGGACGAACTCGAAGGTGCGGGTGAAGCTGTTCGTCGCACCGAGCTCGCTGAGCGCCTGCTTCTGGCACGGGTGGTACAGCGCCTGGCCGTCGCCCTCGAAGGTCTCGCTGGTGCGCCAGGGCGTCTCGACGTTCGGGGAGTACTCCGTGTCCGCGTCGCGGAGCAGGTCCTCGGCGCTCAGCGACTGCGAGTTCGCCTTGTCGTCAGCGATGTCGTCGTGGTTGTCGGCCTTCGGATTGCCTCCGGCAATCGCGAAGATCGGGACCGCGACAGCGGCAACGGCGAGGGCCGAGGCGCCCGCCACCAGGGCGGTACGACGACGGCGGATCTGGTCGCCGCGGCGTCGGACGGCGGCTGCGGAGAGCGGCATGTCGCCTCCTGTTCCTGTGCTGAAGTCGTCGCCGAACCGGGACAGGTCGTTGATCGGGTCGTGGTCAGACATGGGACATCCCCCCTCCCGCGAGGCCGGTCTCGTCGGCCAGCAGCGCGGCCAGGGCCACGCGTCCCCGGCTGAGCCGGGCCTTGATGGTTCCTTCGGGTACGCCCACCTCGGCAGCAACCTGCTGCACCGGGAGGTCGGCGATGTGGTGCAGGACCAGCGCCTGGCGCTGGGCCTCGGGCAGTCGCTTGAGGGCGGCCACCAGGGCGACGTGCGATTCGTCGACCGCTGGAGCGATGCCGCTGTGGCCCACCGCCCGATCGGGCGAGCGCTCACCGCGCTTGCGGCGTCGCCACCTGCTCACCGCAATGCGGTAGGCGGTGGTGCGAACCCAGGCTTCCGGGTACTCGGCCCTGTCCAGCTTGCGACGGTGGGCCCAGGCGCGAGCGAACGCCTCCTGGACGCACTCGGTGGCCTCATCGAAGTCCCCGATCATCGCGTAGACCTGGCCGGTCACCCGTCGGAACGACGCCGCGTAGAACTCGTCGAATTCGTTCGCCTCCACGTCGACCTCCTCACGGACCGATCTGCGCCCCCAGGCGGGGCTGTCGGGAGTGATACGCCCGCCCAGGGGGCGGGGTTGCATCCGACCCCGAACTTTCGGGAGCCCGGACTTTCCGAGGGTACGGCGACGGGTCGGTCAGCCGGCCTTGTACGCCGCCATCACGGCGAGCCGCTCGAGGGTCCGGCGGGTCAGCGCCACGAAGTCGCTCTCGGCGATCCGGGCGCGAGGAGCAGCGACGAACACGAGGAGCGAGACCGAGGTGCCGCTGCGGAGCACCGCGACGTCGTACTCGACGGTGCGGTCGCCGGGCAGCGCCGTGCTGAGGCGCCAGGCGGTCAGTGCGGACTTGCCGGTGCTGCTGTTCGCGAGCTGCTTCACTTCGGTGCCGGCGCTCTTGTCGAGGTCCGGGCAGGCCGCGATCTGCTCGCGGATACGGCGCACGAACGCGCGTGCGGTCTCGACCGGGAGCGCGCCGACGGTCTGGGTGAGTCCGACCTCCGGTGGCAACTTCGACTCGCTCAGGACGAACGTGCGGAACTGGTTGCCCTGGATCTTCGTCTTCCGGAACGTCCCGAACAGGTGGGCGGTCGTGCAGCCGATGGCGCCGGAGTCGACCCGGTCCTCGGCCAGCGGGGTTGCGGGGGTGCCGACCCACGGGCCCTGGTCCCGGCTCAGCGGCGGCAGGTCGACCTCGGAGAGCATCCACGGCACCTTGCCGACCGGGTACGCCGCCCGGTTGACCAGCTTCGTGTCGGTCCGTGCGCACGCCCCGCCGTCGGCCAGCGCGCAGAGCCGGTTGACGGCAGCGGACAGCAGTGCGGCGACACCTTCGCGGCGTACGGCCGCGCCGGCGGTCGTGGTGGCGACCGAGGTGGTCGTCGTGAACAGGCCGGAGCGGGCCACCCCGACGACGTACTTCGTCTTGTCCACGCGCGACCGCAGCACCATCAGGCTGGCCTGGTCGCCGACTCCGGGGAGGTCGGCGGTGCTGACCAGCTGGATGCGCGGGATGTCGGACGGGTCGTCGGCGGGGGTGGGACAGGAGGTGAGCCAGCGCAGGGTACGGCGATAGGTGCGGATCGCTCGCGGTTCGGCCGCGGACGCCTCGGCGAACTGGATCACCGTGCGGGTGGCGGTCTTGGGCGGGGCGTTGCGGAAGGCGCGCACCCACGCGGCCGTGCCCTGCGGGTCGGCGTACCGGTCCGGCTGACAGGGGAGGACCCGGCCGTTGCCGGTGGAGTTGTCGGCGGTGCCGCTCAGCTGCCAGCCGCGTCCGGGCAGTGCGTCCTGCACGGTCTGCAGCTGCAGCAGCGCGGTGTCGGGCAGCGTGTTGATCGCAGGGCCGGCCGGGGGAGGTGCGGTCGCGGCAGGGATGCCCTCACGGTGCAACGTCGGGCGGGCGCCGGTGGCATCCATCGCCACGGCACCGCTCGCGACGAGCGCGACCACGGCGGTCGCGCCGCCGATGATCGTGTGGGCGCGACGGCGGGCGATGCCCGCGCGGCGGATGATCGTGACCCGCGGCCAGGTGACGCTCCGGGTCGCCGGTGCGAGTGAGTTGAACGACAGCGGGATCGCCGACGTGGGAATGTTCAGCTGGGTGGCCAGTTGTGCCGCGCCGAGCTGCAGCTCACGCTCGGCGGCTTCCAGTGGCAGGCCGACCTCGTGGGCCATTTCGTCCATCGTGACCGCGGCGAGCTGGGTCAGCAGGAGCGCCTTGCGCTGGGCGAGGGGCAGTGCGGCCAGGGCGTCGAGGATGTTGCGGCTCTGCTCGTCGAGATCCTTGCGCCGGCGCAGTGGACGGGTGTTGCTGCGGCGCAGCGCCTTGCGCCACGCAGCGGGGCGGACCGACATCTCCGGGTCGGCCAACCGGGAGGTCTTGCGCCAGTGGTGCCACGCGACGACGTACGCCTCCCGGACCGCGCTGCGCGCCACCGAGAGATCCCCGGTCAGGGCGAAGGTCTGCAGCAGCAACCGGTCGCGCGCGTCGCGGTAGAAGGCGTCGAAACTCGTGGTGAGGTCCGCGTTGCTGACGTACGACGGCGCACCGGCGGGCTGGGCGTCGGACGGCGAAGCGGCGTTCGGGCGGGACACGGTCATGACCCGACAACCGTACGACCATCGGGGTTGATGCGGCGTGGCGACCCACCTCGCTCCGGGTCGGAGCGTGAAGATGGATGCACCATGACGTCGCTCCAGTCCTCCTCGGCGCGCAGCACCGGTGCCGGCCGCACCGCCAAGGGCGGCCGGACTGATGCGGCCCTGCGCCAGGACCTCGCCACCAGCCGCCCGCTGGTGCCGACCGCGACCATCGGCGGCGCACTGGCCGCCGGCGGACCGCTGCTGGTCTGCCTGGCCGTCGCCGTCGTGGGCTGGTTCCTCACCAACGCCGGCGGTGAGGGCAGTCCGAGTGGCGCGTTGCGGGTCGGCGCGCACGGCTGGCTGGCCGCCCACGGGTCGGGTGTCTCGGTCGAAGGCATCCGGCTGACCGCGATCCCGCTCGGTCTCACCCTGCTCTGCGCCTGGGCGACCTGGCGGGTCGGCCACCGGGTCGGCGAGTCGGTCTCCGGACACGGTCCCGACGCTGCCCGGATCGCCGACGGCGAACGGGACTGGACCGTCCCGATCGCGTCCGGCCTGTTCACCCTCGGGTACGCCGTCGTGGGCGTCATCGCGTGTGCCGTTGCCTCGACGGCGGCGTCGTCACCGAGCCCTTCACGCGTCGTCCTCTGGTCGATCCTGATCGGTGGAGTGGCCGGCATGCCGGCCATCGCCCTCGGCTCCGGTCGCGCCTCGATCTGGCTGCCCGTCATCCCGGACGCGGTGCGAGACGTCGCGCAGGTGTCGTGGCGGATCCTGCGCACCTGGTTCGCGATCAGCCTGTTCGCCCTCTTTGCGGCGTTCGTCATGGACTTCTCGACCGCCGCCAACGTGGTCTCCCAGTTGCACGCGGACGCCGGCGCCATCGCGCTGATGGCGCTCGCCACCGCCGCGGTCCTGCCGAACGCAGTTCTGTTCTCCAGTTCCTACGTCCTGGGCCCGGGCTTCGCCGTCGGCACCGGCACCACCGTCTCGACCAGCCTCGTCGTGCTCGGCCCGCTCCCGATGTTCCCCCTGCTGGCCGCACTCCCCGACCAGGGCCCGACCCCGTGGTGGGCCGGCTGGCTGATGGTCATCCCCGTCGTCGTCGCCGCGGTCATCGCCGGCCGCGTACAGCGTGACCGCCCGGTCCTTGCCTGGGACCGGGCCGCCATCCGTGGCTGCGCCGGTGGCATCACCGCGGGCGTCGTACTCGCGGTCCTCACGGCCTTCGCCGGGGGAGCGGTCGGCCCCGGCCGGATGAGCGCCGTCGGGCCGTACACCTTCGACGTCCTGCTCCACGCCATCACGTCCTTCGGGATCGGTGGTGTCGCTGGCGCGCTGCTCGTGTGCTGGTGGCAGCGCGACGGTGGCGACTGGCTCACCTCGCGCCTCGGTGCTGTTCGCGGGCGGTTGCCGCGGCTCCCGTTCCGCCGCTGACGCCCTAGACTCCGGGCCGTGCCATCGCCCACCCGCCTCGTCGTCCTCGTGTCCGGCTCGGGCACGAACCTCCAGGCGTTGCTGGATGCCTGCGCCGACGAGTCCTACGGTGCGAAGGTCGTCGCCGTAGGCGCTGACCGCGAGGGCATCGAGGGCCTCACCCGGGCAGAGACCGCGGGCGTGCCCACCTTCACCGCGAAGGTGAAGGACTACACCTCGCGTGAGCACTGGGACCGGGCGCTTGCGGACAAGGTGGCCGCGTTCGAACCCGACGTCGTCGTACTCGCCGGGTTCATGAAGCTGGTCGGCGCGACCTTCCTCGACGCCTTCGGCGGACGGACGGTCAACACCCACCCGGCGCTGTCACCGTCGTTCCCCGGGATGCACGGGCCGCGGGAGGCGCTGGAGTACGGCGTCAAGGTGACCGGCGCGACGCTGTTCATCGTCGACGCGGGCGTCGACACGGGTGCGATCGTCGCCCAGACCACCGTTCCCGTCGACGACGACGACACCGAGGCGACCCTCCACGAGCGGATCAAGGTCGCCGAGCGGGCGATGCTGGTTGACGCGGTCGGCAAGATGGCCCGGGAGGGCTTCTCGGTCGAGGGGCGCCGGGTTCGCTTCGGAGGCTGAGTCAGAAGTAGAATCGTCGGCACACGACTGGCGCAGGTGGGCAACCACCAGGGAGTGACGAGTCGGCATCGATCGCCTGGGTGCCCTCATCGACTGGCATCGACCGATGAGGAAACTGAATCGCCATGACTGACCGGATCCAGATCAAGCGCGCACTGATCTCCGTCTTCGACAAGACCGGCCTCGAGGACCTCGTCCGCGGCCTCCACGACGCCGGCGTCGAGCTCGTGTCGACCGGCGGCTCGGCCGCCCTGATCGACAGCCTCGGGCTGCCCGTCACCAAGGTGGAGGACCTCACTGGCTTCCCCGAGTGCCTCGACGGCCGCGTGAAGACGCTCCACCCGCGTGTCCACGCCGGCATCCTCGCCGACCGTCGCCTGCCCGAGCACGTGCAGCAGCTCGAGGAGCTCGAGGTCGCGCCGTTCGACATCGTCGTCGTGAACCTCTACCCGTTCGCCGCGACCGTTGCCTCCGGCGCCGGCATCGACGAATGCATCGAGAAGATCGACATCGGCGGCCCCTCCATGGTCCGCGCCGCCGCGAAGAACCACCCCTCCGTCGCGATCGTCACCGACGGCGCCGACTATGCGCGGGCCCTCGAGGCCGCCCAGGAGGGTGGGTTCACCCTGGAGGAGCGCAAGGCGCTTGCCGCCAAGGCGTTCGTCCACACCGCGACGTACGACGTCCAGGTCGCCTCGTGGATGGGCAGCGTGCTCACCGACAGCACCGTCGAGGACGGCGTCAGCACGGGCTTCCCCGCCTGGGTCGGCGGCACCTACGACAAGTCCGCGGTCCTGCGGTACGGCGAGAACCCGCACCAGCCCGCCGCGCTCTACCGCAACGGCTTCGGCCCCGGCGGCCTCGCGGCTGCCGAGCAGCTGCACGGCAAGGAGATGTCCTACAACAACTACGTCGACACCGACGCGGCCCGCCGGGCGGCGTACGACCACGGCGACCTCCCGACGGTGGCGATCATCAAGCACGCCAACCCGTGCGGCCTTGCTGTCGGGGCCGTCGGCGCCGACGTGGCCGAGGCCCACCGCCGCGCCCACGAGTGCGACCCGGTCTCCGCGTTCGGCGGCGTCATCGCGACCAACGTGAACGTCTCGAAGCAGATGGCCGAGCAGGTCGCCGAGATCTTCACCGAGGTCATCGTCGCCCCCGGGTACGACGAAGGCGCGGTCGAGGTGCTGCAGGGCAAGAAGAACATCCGGATCCTCGTCGCCGAGCCGCTCGCACAGGGTGGCGTCGAGACCCGTCCGATCAGTGGCGGCCTGCTGATGCAGCACGCCGACCGCTTCCAGGCCGACGGCGACGACCCGGCCAACTGGACGCTCGCGACGGGAGAGGCAGCCGACGAGCAGACCCTGGCCGACCTCGCGTTCGCATGGCGCTCGGTGCGGGCCGCGAAGTCCAACGCCATCCTGCTCGCCACCGACGGTTCATCGGTCGGCATCGGCATGGGGCAGGTCAACCGCGTCGACTCCTGCAAGCTCGCGGTGACCCGGGCGGGGGAGCGGGCCACCGGATCGGTCGCTGCGTCGGACGCCTTCTTCCCGTTCGCCGACGGGCCGCAGATCCTGCTCGATGCAGGCGTGAAGGCGATCGTGCAGCCGGGTGGATCGGTGCGGGACGACGAGACCATCGCTGCCTGCGAGGCTGCGGGGGTCACCATGTACTTCACCGGCACCCGGCATTTTGCGCACTGACAGGATGACCACCGTGACTGCACAGAAGCTCGACGGCTCCGCCACTGCGGCGACCATCAAGGATGAACTGCGTGCCCGTGTCGCCGCGCTGAAGGAGCAGGGCATCACGCCCGGCCTCGGCACCGTCCTGGTCGGTGACGACCCGGGCTCGCGCTGGTACGTCAACGGCAAGCACAAGGACTGCGCGGAGGTCGGCATCGCGTCGATCCGCGTCGACCTGCCCGAGGTCGCCACCCAGCAGGAGATCGAGGACGCCGTCGCGGCCCTCAACGAGGACCCCGCCTGCACCGGCTACATCGTGCAGCTGCCGCTGCCGCGCGGCCGTGACGAGAACCGCGTGCTCGGCCTGATCGACCCGGCCAAGGACGCCGACGGCCTGCATCCGACCAACCTCGGCTGGCTGGTCCTCGGCAACGAGGCGCCGCTGCCGTGCACGCCGTACGGCATCGTCGAACTGCTGCGTCGCCACGGCGTCCCGATTGCCGGTGCCAACGTGGTCGTGGTCGGCCGCGGCATCACCGTCGGTCGCCCGCTGGGCCTGCTGCTGACCCGCCGATCCGAGAACGCCACCGTCACGCTGTGCCACACCGGCACCGTCGACCTGGCCGCGCACGTGCGCGAGGCCGACATCGTGGTGGCCGCGGCCGGCGTGCCCGGCATCATCACCGCCGACATGGTCAAGCCCGGTGCGGCTGTCCTCGACGTCGGCGTCAGCCGGGTCGATGGCAAGATCGCCGGGGACGTCGCCGATGACGTCTGGGACGTCGCGGGCTGGGTGTCGCCGAACCCGGGTGGCGTCGGACCGATGACGCGCGCGATGCTGCTGGCCAACGTGGTCACCATGGCGGAGCAGGCCGCGCACGAGGGCGGGAAGGCAGCGCACTGAACGACGACCTGGAGGGCGCGGCGGCGGTCCCGGTCACCCCGGAGCCGGTGCCGATCGGCGAGCGCGCGCCCCGGCGCTACGCGCCCGCGACGATCGGCGGCTTCTGCTATCTCGCGATCCTGGGCGGCACCTTGGCCGGCGTCGTCGTCGCGGCCACCTCCGACTGGCGGCTCGGGATCCGGATCATCTCCGGAGTCCTCGGCTTCGCCGCCGTCCTGCGGCTCGCGCTCCCGGAGAAGGACGCCGGCATGCTCGCCATCCGCCACCGCTTCCTGGACGTTGCGATCCTGCTGGCCATCGGCATCACCCTGTTCCTGCTGGCCCAGACCATCCCGGACCAGCCGGTCTGACCGGAGGGCCCTCCTCGTTTCACGGGTGTCCGGTGGGGAAGGGTCGGACACATGCATCTGCCCGCTCTGTCGAACCGCTCCCGGATCGTTGCGGGCCTTGCGGGCCTGCTCCTCGTCGTGGGCGGCGGTGTCGTTGCCACGGCGGCACTGCGGGACGAACCGAAGCAACCGGCCCCGCCTCCCTCGCCTGCCGATGCCCAGCTCGTGGCTGCGTGGTCGAGGCCGGGGCTGGAGGACATCACGGACGTGCGGGTCGCGGGACAGTTGGTCCTCGCGGAGACGACGGACCAGGTTGTCGCGCTGGATCCCGAAACGGGCGAGCAACGCTGGGCCGTCGATGGCGTCGGTCGCTGCGGGATCGACCCGTTGTCCTCCTCGCGGATCCTCGTCGTCGCGAGCGGTACCCGTTGTCGGGTCCTGACGGCCTGGTCCCTTGCCGATGGCACACGACTGTGGTCCCAACGCTTCGGCCGCAACCAGGACCTGAGGTCCTTCGGCGTGAGCGAGGCCGTCGTCACGGTCGTCGTCGGGTGCTTGTCCGTCCGGCGCTTCGACATCGCGACCGGCAAGGTGCTCGAGAACCGCGTGTTGGCCGACTACTGCGACACAGCCGACACCGACACGGACGGTACGGTCCTCGCCGTCTGGCGCCGACTCGATGACGGGAAGGCCGTCACCGATGTGTTCTCGACGGTCGACGGTCGTCGCCTTGCGCGATCCGCCGGGCCCCGGGCCAACAACGACATCAAGGTCGTGTCGAGTGATCCCGTCATCGTCGCTTCGGGGGAGGAGTCGGTCGTGACCAGGGCCTACGACGCCTCAGGTGAAGCGGGCACGGTCCTGCTTCGGGGCACCCGGACTCCGTCCGCTGCCCTGCAGGGGAACGGTCAGATCGTGTTGCTCGACGCAGCGCCCGATGGGAGCGGCGTGCTCCGCAGTGTCGGCGTCACCGACGGCGTGCAGCAATGGGCGCGCTCCCTGCCGTCGCTGGATTCCCTGGTCGGACAGGATGCCGAGGCGCTGGTCACCTTGGCCGCGGTGGTCGAGGACGGCGACGACGAATGGACCGAGGTGGTCCGGGTTGACCGGACCAACGGTGCGCGTGCGTTGCTGGGGTACCTCCCCGGGCAGGCTTCGAATCGCGCCGTTGCCACGCTCCCCGGTGCCGTCCTGGCGGCCAGTGACGGGACGCTCACCAGGTATGACCTGCCCGCAGAACCCGTCTCGGCGTCGCTGGACGACGGACGCGGCGACGCCGACCACGGTCCCGATGACGCCCTCGATGCCTGTGCCGCGATCTCGGACGAGACCCTGGCCGGTGTCGGTGCCGCCCGGTCCGACGATGCTGCGCCGGGCGAGTGCAGGTGGGCTGGTCCGGACGCGCTCCTCAAGGTGCGTGTTTCCGTCGCGAACGACACGGTGGGTACCCCCGAGGAGTCCGCCCAGTTCACGGCCGAGCAGTGGCTCGCCCAGGTGGAGGTGGACGCGAACGCCTCTCCCGTGCCCCGGGCAGATGCGACGCCGGTGGAGGGGTGGGG
>JAKFEI010000280.1:0-3428 GCA_036675765.1 Nocardioides sp.
TCTCGTTGGCGCCATCGAACCAGGATGCGCGCAGCGCTTCGTTGCGGCGGGCCGGACGTTCGCTCATCGGCTTCTCCTCGACTGTTCGACGGTCATCGTAGGTGGTCCCGGTACGCCGCGGACGGGGTGGGGCGTGACGCTTCCACCATAACCTAACTTATGTTACGGTTGTTCCCTTGTGGAGCGCACGCCAGGTGGCTCCCGAGGGGGAAGGGGTCCACTGATGGCTTTCAAGGATGCGGACGAGGTTCGCCACTACATCGGCAGCGTGTTCCAGGCTGGGTTCGACGACCCCGAGATCGGCCCGAAGATGCAGGCCAGCGGGATCGTGGTGAAGTTCGCCTTCACCGATCCCGATGCCGACCTGGTGGTCGACATGGTCAAGCAGGAGATCGGCAGCGGCGAAGGCATGGCCGCCCCTCTCGCCACCATGCGGATGACTGCCGAGCTCGGCAGCGCCTACTGGCAGGGCAAGGTGAACCTGCCCCTGTCGATGGCGCGCGGCAAGATCAAGGTCGACGGCAACGTCGCGAGCCTTCTCAAGATCGCCCCCCTCGGCAAGAAGCTCTTCCCGAAGTACGTCGCCACTCTGCAGGCGGCCGGTCGCGACGACCTCGTCGTCGCCTGACCCCACCAACATCCTGCGGCCCGGTGGGGGAAACCCGGGCCGCAGGATTTCCGTTTTTCGACCACGGCCCGCGGTGGCGCCCGGGTCACGCCTGCAGTATTCTTAATCTGTATTCAAAAAGCATTCGACACTTGAGGGGGATCGCAGTGGCTGGAGTAGAGGGCCGGGTCGTCATCGTCACCGGCGCGGGCGGCGGATTGGGGCGCGAGTACGCGCTCTTCCTTGCGAGCGTGGGTGCCAAGGTCGTAGTCAACGACCTCGGCGGCGCCCGCGACGGCAGCGGCGCCGGTACGACGATGGCCGATGCTGTGGTCGAGGAGATCCGTGCTGCCGGCGGCGAGGCCGTGGCCAACTACGACAGCGTCGCGACCGCAGAGAGCGCGGCCGCGATCGTCGCGACCGCAATCGACACCTACGGCGCCGTGCACGGACTGGTCAACAACGCGGGCATCCTCCGCGACACGTCGTTCTCGAAGATGGACATTGAGGCCTGGAAGCTCGTCCAGGCCGTGCACCTCGACGGTGGCTTCCACATGAGCAAGGCCGTGTGGCCGCACTTCCGCGAGCAGGGCTTCGGCCGGATCGTGATGGCGACGTCCACCAGTGGCCTGTTCGGCAACTTCGGCCAGGCCAACTACGGCGCCGCGAAGGCGGGCCTGGTCGGTCTGCTCAACACGCTCGCGATCGAGGGCGCCCGGGACGGCATTCACGTCAACGCCATCGCTCCCATGGCCGCGACCCGGATGACCGAGGACATCGCGCCGCAGGAGCTGCTCGACAAGCTCCCGCCGTCGTACGTCTCTCCGGTGGTGGCCTACCTGCTGACCGAGGAGTCCACCGACACCGGCGCCGTGTTCGTCGCCGGCGGCGGACAGGTCTACCGGGTCGCCCAGTTCCAGAACAAGGGCGCGGTGTTCACCGAGCCGCCGTCACTGCGCGAGGTGTCCGAGCGGTGGAGCGACATCGCCGACCTCGACGACGTGACGGTGGGCAAGAACCCCGTCGGCTGAGCGCTGCGGGTCACGCCATCGTGTAGTGGTCGACCCCAGCCAGGGACTGGCACGTGACGACTGCGTCGTGGTGCAGCACCGTCAGGTGGGCGGCGACTTCGAGCACGGCGGTCATCCGGTGGATGAGCTCCAGCTCCTCGAGGCGGCGCTCGCGCCGGGTCCACGTCATCGCGGCCGCGATGTCGTGCGCGGTCGAGTGACCACGGTCGACCAGGTCGCGGATCACGTCCAGTCGCTCGTCGTGGTGGGTGATCAGCTCCTTGGCGCGGAGCACCGCACTGTCGCCGATGGCGCCGTGCGCGGGGAGCAGGCGGGCCTCTGAGAGGTCGGTGACCAGCCGCAGGGATCCGAGGTACGACGTCAGGGAGTCCTCGGACGGTTCGCGCTCGTAGGCGATGGAGGGCGTGATCCGCGGCAGGACGTGGTCGCCGGTCAGCAGCAGGTCCTCGCCGACGATCTCGAAGCAGACGTGTCCGCGGGTGTGGCCGGGCGTGGCGTACGCCCGCACGACCAGGCCGCCGAGGTCGATCTCGGCGCCGTCGTCGATCCACCCCGCGGGCAGGTCGAAGTCCATGTCCTGCTCGTGCACCTCTGCGGGCATCGCCTGGACGGCGGCCGCCATCGCCGATGCCCCAGCCTGCTCGAGCAGGCCGACCTGGCGTGGGAAGGCGCCGTCGAGGGTGTGCCACGCGTGGATGCTCGGAGCGTCGCCACGGCCCAGGTGCACGGGGATGCCGTGCTTGCCCTGCCACGTGATCGCCTGCGTGTAGTGGTCCCAGTGGTGGTGGGTCGTCAGCACGCGACTGATGTCAGCGGGTGCGAGGCCGAGCTCGTCCAGCCCGTCGAGCAGCGTGCGCTCGGTCTCGGGGGAGGACCAGCCCGGGTCGACCAGCACCGCTTCGCTGTCGCCGCGCAGGACGTAGCAGTTGACGCTCGTGAGGCCCTCGAGCGGCAGGGGCAGCTCGATCGCCGCGACGTGGTCGGTGATCCGGGTGAGGGTCATGGCAGCCCGGAGACGGCGACCCCGACGTCCTCGCGGGAGGTCCGGAACGTGTTGGCGGGGTGGTCAGGGTCGGCGTACCCGAGGGAGACCGCGCACACGATGGAGCGGTCCTCGGGGATGCTGAGCTCGGCGCGCACCACGTCGGCGTACATCGCGATCGCGGCCTGCGCGATCGCGTTGATGCCGAGCGACTCAGCTGCGGTGAGCAGCGTGGCGACGTAGCCACCGCAGTCCATGACGCCGTAGGTCCCGAGGGCCTTCGGGCTGGTGATGATCGCGACGTGCGGTGCGCCGAAGAACCGGAAGTTCTCCAGCATCTGGGTCAGCCGGCCCACCTGGTCCTCGCGCGCGATGCCGAGGGCGTTGTAGAGCTCGAAGCCGCAGGCCCGGCGCCGGTCCTGGTAGACGCCCTCGTAGCGCTCCGGGCCTGCGATGTCGGGCAGCTCGGCCGCGACGGGCACGTGGGCCAGGAGTCGCTCGGACAGTGCGGTGACCGCTGTCCCGCCGACGAGCTCGACCTGCCAGGCCTGGGAGTTGCACCACGATGCGGTGCGCTGGGCCATGGTGAACAGACGCCGCAGGCGCTCGTCGTCCACCGGCTGGGGGAGGAAGCCCCGGCAGCTGAAGCGTGAGGTGAGGAGGCCTTCGAGAGTGTCGGGGGTGGTGGTCATCGGTCCTTCAGGGTGTCGAGGGTCGCGTGGTCGTCAACGAACTGAGCGATGCGACCGATCGCAGCCAGTGTGTAGTCGCGAGGTTGCAGCTCCGGCTCGAACCGGCTGCCTCCGAG
>JAKFEI010000011.1:0-3392 GCA_036675765.1 Nocardioides sp.
CCGAGGATCTGCCGGGCGGTGGCCGAGTCGAGGGCGCCGGTGGGCTCGTCGGCGAGGACGACGTCGGGCTGGCAGACCAGTGCCCGGGCGATCGCGACGCGTTGCTGCTGGCCGCCCGAGAGGCTGCCGGGCAGGTGGTGGGAGCGGTCCGCGAGGCCGACCCGCTCGACCAGGTCGCGGATCCGCGCCCGGTCGGGCCGCTTGCCGGCGAGCCGGGCGGGAAGGCCGACGTTCTGCGTCACGGACAGGTAGGGCATCAGGTGGAAGGCCTGGAACACGAAGCCGATCCGTTCCCGGCGCAGGCGGGTGCGCCGTTCCTCGTCCCAGTCCGTGACGTCCTCGCCGCCGATGGCGACGCGCCCCGACGTGGGGCGATCGAGGCCGGCAGCGCAGGCGAGGAGGGTGGACTTGCCGGACCCCGAAGGGCCCATCACGGCGGTGAAGGTGCCGCGCCGGAAGGCGAGGTCGATGCCGGCGAGGGCAGCGATCGAGGCGTCGCCGGTGCCATAGGTGCGGGTGAGGTCGTGCACGGCGAGGGCCGGTGCCGCGACGTTACTGGGTGTGGACATGCGGGGCTCCTGAGGACGTCGGAATCGGATGTCTCCGACGCTAGGAACATCCGGTGCCGCGATCGATGGGCCTGAACCGCCAAGCAGGGGTGGGGTTTCCCCTACCCCTGCCGCGTCGGGGCGAATGCCGGCCCACCCCCGAGGCACGTCACAATCGGTGCATGCCCACTGCGAGCACCGCCGACCGTTTGCTCGACGCCCAGGTCGCCTGGCTCCTGGCCCGGATCACCGGCGCAGGCCTGGCCGACGCCCTCGCCGAGGACATCGACGACCTGCTCGATGCCGGGTCGCGGCTGTCGGTGACCGACCTCGTCGACCCCGCGCCCGTCAAGGAACTGATCCGGCTCGTGCTGCAGCGGGTCCCCGCGAGCGCCGCAGCCAGCACCGTGGTCGGCATCGCTGCCGACACGGCGTACGACGGCCCGGCGACGCCGTTCGCCGTCGCGGACGTGCTCGACCGCGACCACGTCGACGCCCTGCTCTCGGAACTGCTCGCGCGCCCCGACCTCGCAGCGAAGTTCCTCGACAAGGTCGCCGAGAGCCCCCTTGCCGCGTCCGTGGCTGCCCGCTTCGTCACCCGGATCGTCGGCGACGTACTCGCCACCAACCGCGCCGTCGCCGAGAAGATCCCCGGCATGGGCTCGCTGGTCTCGCTCGGGAGCAGCGTCGCGCGCGGCGTGGCTGGCGCGGCCGACAAGCAGTTCGAGGCCATCCTCGGCGACACCGCGGGCAAGGGTGCGACCTTCGCGATGCGCCGTCTCAACAAGCTCCTCGTCGAGACCCTGTCCGACCCGGCCGCCCGCGAGGCCGCCCTCCAGGTGTTCGACCTGTACGCCGACCACCCGCTCCGCAACCTCCACGAGGTGGGCGAGCGCGAGGACATCCATCGCGTCGCCGGACTCCTGCAGGACATCGTGATCGCGGGCGCGGCCTCGGAGCCGGTGCTCGCACTTGCCGATGCCCTGGTCGACGGCTTCTTCTCCGTGTACGGCGACCACCCGATGTCCACGCTCGTCGAGGACCTCGGCCTCACCCGCGACGAGCTGGTCGGCCAGGCCACGGCCCTGCTGCCCGGGCTGCTGGCGAAGGCCGTCGAGTCCGGCGAGGCCGAGCGGCTGATCCGCGCCCGGCTCGCGCCGTTCTACGCCTCGCCCGAGGTCGCGGAGATCCTCGGCGCCTGACCATCCGTTCTCGGGTGCGGTCCGTAGGCTCGGGCAATGGCTGACGATCCGACCGTCCTGGTGACCGGCGCGACCGGCTTCATCGGGAGCCGGCTCGCGACCGCGCTGGTCGAGCGCGGCGTCGACGTGCGCGCGATGACCCGGCGCCCGGAGGCCTACGACGGTGCCGGCCGACCGGTCGGAGCGGACGTCGGCGACGAGGAATCCCTCGGCCGGGCACTCGACGGCGTCGACGTCGCTGTCTATCTGGTGCACTCGCTCGACCACGCAGACTTCGAGCGGCGCGACGCAGCTGCGGCACGCTCCTTCGGCCGGGCGGCCGCCCGCGCCGGCGTCCGCCAGATCGTCTACATGGGTGGCCTCGGCGCCGACGATGACGACCTCTCCCCCCACCTGCGCTCGCGGCGCGAGGTCGAGGGCCTGCTCGGCGAGGGCGGCGTCCCGGTCACGGTGCTGCGGGCAGCCATCGTGGTGGGGCACGGCGGCATCTCGTGGGAGCTGACCCGCCAACTGGTCAAGAACCTCCCGGCGATGGTCGTGCCGCGATGGACCTCGACCCGCACCCAGCCGATCGCGGTCGACGACGTCGTCCGGTACCTCGCCGGCGTGATCGACAACGACGCGGCGCTCGGCGAGGTCTTCGAGATCGGCGGACCTGATGCGATGACCTACCTGGACATGCTCGCCATCGCCTCGGAAGTGGCCTCGGGCCACCGTGTCCCGATCGTGCGCGTTCCCGTCCTGACGCCCCGGCTGTCGTCGTACTGGCTGGCGCTGGTCACCGACGTCGACGTCACCACCGGTCGCAACCTCATCGACTCGATGAGTACCGAGGTCGTGGTGACCGACCACCGGATCCGCACGCTCGTTCCGGGCGAACCGATCGGCTATCGCGAAGCAGTCCAGCAGGCGTTGTCCGAGCGCCTCGCCGAGGGCGACGACCTCTGATCAGCCGAAGAGCAACGGCAGGGCGAACAGCATCGTCAGGGACCAGCTGCAGTGCGTCAGGATCGGCGCCAGGATGCCGCCCGTTGCCCGACGCTCCAGGCCCACCACGACACCGAGCAGGATCGCGGCGAACGCGAGCATGACATTGCCGGTGGCGAGGGTGGCCACGACGTAGGCCAGCGAGGTCCACGCCACCGGGCTCCTCGGTACGGCGGCGTAGGCCGCGCCCCGGAAGAACAGCTCCTCGGCCACCCCGTTGACGAGCGTCACCAGGACCAGCAGCGGGATAGATCCTTCATCGGCGAACTCGAGCACCGACCGCACCTGCCGGTCCAGGACCGGGATCTCGCGCACGACCAGGCCGCCCGCCACGAAGACCGCGGCCAGGCCGAACCCCAGCAGCAGCGGCGCGATGACCGGGCGGACCAGCGCCTCCCGGTCCCGCCACGCCCCGATGCGACCGAGGTGGAGCGGACCGGAGGCGAACGCACCGATCGTCCACACCGCCGCAATCGCGAACGTGGCCGGGTAGAACCACCCGCTGCCAGGTTCGATACGCAGCGAGATCGCGAGCATCACCGCGCCCACGACCACGACGCCGACACTCACCTGCTGGCGACGGCGCAGCCGCTCCTCGCTGTCGCGGTGGTCGCGTGGGACGACGTCCCACAGCAGGCTGCGAAGCCAGCGCACG
>JAKFEI010000346.1:0-3388 GCA_036675765.1 Nocardioides sp.
TGCGTCGAGGGCAACGCCACGATCTTCGGCAGCGGTGCGCACCCGGGCATGACCAACGTCATCGCGATGACCCTGAGCGGATCGTGCGAGCGGGTCGACGAGGTCCGGATCACCGAGTCCGTCGACTGCTCCACCTATGAGTCGAAGGAGACGCAGACCGCCATGGGGTTCTCGCAGGACCCGGCGACGCCCGGGCTCGCCGAGAACGTACGCCGCGAGAGCGAGGTGTTCGCCGAGTCCGCCGCGATGATGGCCGACGCGATGGGGGTGACCCTGGACCGGATGACCTTCGACGTCACGTTCACGCCCGCGACCGGTGACTCGGACCTCGGCTTCATGCAGATCCCCGAGGGCACCGTTGCCGGCGTGCTCGGCTACCACCGCGGCTGGGTCGGTGACCGCAACGTCGTCAGCGTCGGCTTCAACTGGACGATGGGCAGCCACGTCGCGCCGCCCAAGCCGCTCGCCCACGGCCACGTGATCCAGGTGTTCGGTGTCCCCAACATGCGCACGGTCCTGCACTGCCTGCCGCCGGAGGGCTGGACCGAGCCGGGGTTCATGGGACTCGGCATGATCTACACCGCGCTCCCCGTCACCAACGCCGTGCCGTACGTCGTCGCGGCCGAACCCGGCATCGTCACGCTCGCCGACCTGCCGCCGATCACGGGGCGGATGCTGGCCTGACCACCTGAGTTCGGGCAGCGGGCCGCAGCGTCCCCCGATCACAGCCTTCGCGAGCCTAGATTGGGGAGCATGAACGACGACGCTCCCACTCCTGATACGCCGGATCCCGCAGCGGACTCGGGTGACGCGCCGCCGCCTCCGCCGCCGGTGCCGCCCGTCCCGCCGCAGTTCCAGCCCGACAAGACCGTGATGCGTCCGGCCGACCCGCAGCCCGCCGACCCGCAGCCGCCGGAGACCGTGATGACGTCACCCGGCGCACCCGGAGCGCACGGCGGCGCCCACGCCGGCCCGCCCGCTCCCGAATCGACCGACGACGGCCTGCTTCCGTTCGGCGCGTTCGAGGGTCCGGAGTCGGCGGTTCAGCCCGGCCCGATCCACCCCGAGTTCCCGACGAAGGCCTCGAAGGCCGGCACCACCGGCGCGCTGATCGCCGTCGGCACCGGCCTGCTCGGCGCGGCGGTCGGGATCTCCGCCCTCCGCAGCCGCGACACGAGCGACGGCGACCTCGACTGGTCGAACTTCGCCGGCGGCCTCGGGGCCACCGCGGTGCTGCTGCTCGTGGCCCTGCTCGGCACGTTCGTCGCCCGTCGTCGTACCGGCGGACGGGCGCGCGAAGAGGTCGTCACCTGGCCCGGCGTGGTCGGCATCCTCGCGACCGCCGTGGTCCTCAACGTCGGCATCGACAGCGACGAGAACTGGATGGGCTACCTCACCGGCGCCGTGCTCGTCGTCCTCGGAATCATCGGGTACGTCGCCGCGAGGCGGGCCGCGTTCGTGGTCGTCGCCATCGCGGGTCTCGCGATCATCTACGCCCTGGCCTTCGATGACTTCGTCGCTGACAGCATCGACGGCAACGAGCAGATCACGGGAGCGGTCCTGGTCGCGGTGTTCGTCGTGGCGGTCACCCTGCTCGGCTGGGCGCTCCCGAGCCGGGCGGTCAGTGGGGTCGCCGTCGGCGTTGCCGGTCTGGTCGGCTTCGTCGGGATCATGGCGACCTTCCTGATCGCGCGCCTGCTCGGTTCCGTCTTCGGCGGCATGCTCGGTGGGCCTGCCATGTTCGGCGACGAGGAGTCCTCCGAGAGCTTCCGGATCGTGCCCGAGGAGCTCGGCTTCAAGGAGTCCGACGTCTGGGTCGTCCTCGCCCTGGCTGCCGTGCTCACCCTCATGTGGGCCCTGGCCGCGGCGATCTCGAACCACGCCGGATTCTCGATCCTGGCGATCGCCATGCCCACCGTCCTGGTGCCGATGGCCAGCGTCGCGCTGGCCGCCGAGCACCCGAGCCAGTGGTCGGGCGCGCTCGCCATTGCGGGCGCCGTACTCCTCCTCGGCGGGGTCGGGCTGGCCCGCCTCCGGGGCAAGAAGGTCGCCCAGGCGATGTGATCGCGGGCGCCGCCCTCGTCACGGACGGGGCGGCGCCAACGCGGCCAGGGCGTCCAGCACCCTGGCCAGTCCGAAGTCCCACGCCAGTGACGGGCTCGAGGCCGCACCCATCGCCTCGCCCGCAGCGGCACCGACGCCCTGGGCCAGGGGGTAGTCCTCGCCGAGGTAGGCACCGAGCCGGATGCTCCACTCCGGCCAGTGCTCGGCCATTTCGCCGGCTCGCGGGTCCGGCCGCAGTGCCCTGGCCGAAGCGCCGACGAAGTCGAGGACGAAGGTGAGGGCGGCGTCGCAGGTCACCGGCTCGAGTCCGAGCGGTACCAGGGCGGCGAGCTCGTGGTCGTACTTCGCGATCGTTCCGGGACCGAGCGCCGTCCGGTCGTCGTCGATGTCGTGCAGCCACGGGTGGGCCCGCAGGAGGGCCAGGTTCGCCTCGGCCACCCGCTGCACCCTGCTCCGCCAGCCGAGCCGCCCATAGGCGGGCCGCTCCATCCGGGCGTACGCCGCGTCGGCCATCAGGACGAGCAGGTCGTCGCGGCCGTTGACGTGCGTGTAGATCGACATGGTCGAGACGTCCAGCGCCTCGGCGAGCCGCCGGATGGTGACGGACGCCAGCCCGGAGGTGTCGGCCAGCCGCATCGCGGCCTCGACGACGTCACCGGTCGAGACCCGGGCCCGCGGACCGCGACTCCCCCCGGTCGGAGCATCGGGGTGGTCCCGCCAGAGCAGGTCGATGAGTGAACGCGGCAACTTGCCTCCCAGGTTGGGGAATCATCCTATAACACTGTACGTTGTACGGCGTACAAGGTTGAGTACACAGAGGAGTTCCCCATGCAGGTCACGTCCACCGCCATCTCCCTGAACGTCCCCGACGTCGAGGCATCGGCTCGCTTCGCCGTCGACCACTTCGGATTCACCGAGGCCATGTCGGCCGACGGCTTCGTCTCCCTGGAGCACCCGTCCGCCGCGATCAACGTGATCTTCCTGCGCACCGGCCTGGAGACCTTCCGGCCGCCCGAGGTCGCCGGGTCCGCTGGCCAGGGGCTGTTGCTGGTGTTCGTCGTCGACGATCTCGACGACCAGTTCGCCCGGATCTCCGCCAACGGAGCGAAGGTCGTGACGCCGCCCGAGACCGAGCCCTGGGGCGAGCGGTACTGCCAGTTCGCCGACCCGAACGGCCTCGTGTGGCAGCTCGTGCAGTGGATGGTCACGCCGTCGCCCGGAACTGCGTGACCGCCGCCGTCCACGTGTCGGGGCCGGGGATTACTGTCGCTCCGGTGAGCTTCGTTCCTGTCACCGGCCCGGCGACATTCCGGGCCGGCGACCC
>JAKFEI010000277.1:0-21194 GCA_036675765.1 Nocardioides sp.
ACCGTGGTCGGCGCCCACGCCATCGCGCAGGCCCTCAGGGTCCCCGTCGACCAGGCCGCGCGGCTCGGTGCCACGCTCGACGAGATGACCACACCGGCGCGCGAACTGCGCCCGATCGCGACCGAACTGGGCCGTGGCCTGGCCGCGGTCGTGAACATCTTCAACCCCAGCGTGGTGATCCTCGGCGGCTGCTTCCGTCCGCTCTTCCGACTCTGCCGCGCAGAGGTCACGGCCGGGCTCGCCGAGCGAGCGCTGCGACCAGCCAACGAGGCGGTTCGCCTGACCCTGCCCGGACTGGAGACCGACTCGGTCCTGCTCGGCGCCGCAGAGATGGCCATGGAGCCCGTGTTCAACGACCCGGTCACCAGCCTCGCTGCTGCCGTCACGGACGCCCCGGCCCGTCTCGCTGGCTAGCTCCGGCCGAGCAGGTCGAGGGTGCCGGTGAAGACGTCGTCGAGGGCGCGTTCCGCGGCGCCGGTGGCGGCAGCTTCCGTGCCGAGCTCGCCGAGGTGGACGTCGGGGCGGGCGCGGCCACCCAGGGCGACGGCGGCGTCCAGTTCGGCAGCGGCGGGCACCAGGACCAGGTCGCCGAGCGGGACGAAGTAGCCGCCGAGGACGATGCGCTCGGGGTCCAGGACGCCGGACACGATGCCGAGTCCGCGCCCCAGCAACTCCCCGATCCGTACGACGCCCGCCCGGACCTGTTCGGATCCCGCAGCCCGCCGCGCCACCTCGGCCGCGGTCTCCCGCGGCGTCCCGGACTCCTGCATCCCGACGGCCGCCAGCAGGGCGTGCAAGCCGACGGACGCCTCCCAGCACCCCGTCCGCCCGCAGCCGCAGACCGCACCGGGCTCGCCGATCGGCAGGTGGCCGACCTCGCCTGCGAAGCCCCGGGCGCCGCGCAGCAGCTGCCCGTCGGAGACGATGCCGGCACCGATGCCGACGGTCCCGGTCAGGTAGAGCAGGTGGCCGGCGCCGCGACCGGCGCCGAGGCGCAGTTCGGCCAGGGCGGCACAGTCGGCGTCGTTGACCACCCTCGTCCGGTCCGACCAGCCGAACGCGCGATCGACCGCGTCCGCCACGCCCGTTCCGGTGAGGTCCAGGTTGGGCGTCCAGACCGCGGTCCGGTCGTCGCCGTCGACCAGTCCGGGTAGCGCGACAGCGGCACCGACCGGGTGCAACCCGTCCGCAGTCAGCCGGGCCGCGACCTCGTCGGCAAGAGCGCCCAGTGCCGCGCCGACACCGGTGACCTCGGGCACCGGCCGGGTGACCTGCCACCGCGGCGTGCCGGCCAGGTCGAGCACGACGGCCGACACGTACTCGACATTGACCTCGAAGCCCACGCCCACCGGTCGACCATCCGCCAGCGTCAGCCGCTGGCCGGGCCGCCCGCGTTCGCCACTGCGCACCTGCTCCAGTTCGCGCAGCACCCCGGCCTCCTCGAGGCCACCCGCGATGGTGCCGACGGTGGCCTTGGCCAGCCCGGTGCGCAGAGCCAGTTCCGCTCGGCTTGCCGGGCCGTCGTACCGCAGGGTGCGGAGCAGCGCCGCGGCGTTGCGCCGGCGGAGTGACTCGGTGGCGTCAGCCACGGACGCCGTACAGGTGCTCGAGGGCGAGCTGGTCGAGCCGCTCCATCGCGACCTCCCGCGCCGCCAGCGCGTCGATGTCGGGCAGCGGCCAGGCCTGCAGCTCCCGCCAGCCCTCCCCCGCACCCAGGGTGGGTACGGCGAGCTCGGGCAGGCCCGCTTCCTCGAGTGCAGCCTGCACCTCGGGATCGCTCCGGAACGCCCGGACCTTGTCGCGCAGGATCAGGTAGTTGTCGATGCAGGCCTGCGCCGAGACCCACACGCCCGCATCCGTCTCGGGGCGCACCGGCTTGTAGTCGAAGTGCACCGGACCGTCGTACCCGCCCGCGAGCAGGGTGTCGACGACCCAGAAGGCACCGCGCACGTTGCCGGCCCCGAAGCGGAGGTCCTGGTCGTACTTCGGACCGTTCTGGCCGTTGAGATCGATGTGGAAGAGCTTGCCCTGCCACAGGGCCTGGGCGTACCCGGCGGCGGCGTTGAGCCCGGCCATCTCCTCGTGCCCGATCTCCGGGTTGACGCCGACCAGCTCGGGGCGGTCGAGGGTCTCGATGAACGCCAGCGCGTGGCCGACCGTCGGGAGCAGGATGTCGCCGCGTGGCTCGTTGGGCTTCGGCTCGATGGCGAACTTCATGTCGTAGCCCTGGTCGGTGACGTAGTCGCCGAGGACGTTGAACGCCTCCTGGTAGCGGTCGAGCGCGACCGCGACGTCCTTCGAGGCGCCGTACTCCGCGCCCTCCCGTCCGCCCCAGCACACGTAGATCTTCGCGCCGAGCTCGGCCGCCAGGTCGATGTTGCGCATCACCTTGCGGAGCGCGAAGCGCCGGACGTCTCGGGAGTTCGACGTGAACCCGCCGTCCTTGAAGACGGGGTGGGTGAACAGGTTGGTGGTCGCGGTCGTGACCACGAGTCCGGTCTCGGCAAGGCCCTTGCGGAAGCGCTCGATGATGGCGTCGCGGGTGGCGTCGTCGGACCCGAACGGGATCAGGTCGTCGTCGTGGAAGTTCACGCCGTAGGCACCGATCGCGGCCAGCTTCTCCAGCGCGTACACGGGATCCATCGGCGCGCGCGTGGCGTCACCGAACGGGTCGCGCGCCTGCCACCCGACCGTCCAGAGTCCGAAGGAGAACTTGTCGGCGGGGGTCGGCGTCGGGCGGTTCATCGTGATTCCTCATCTCGGTGGAGGGCGTCGCGGAGCGCGGCATAGCGCTCGCGGACTTGGGGGTCCGGAGGACCGGTCAGGGTCCCGGCGATCGGGAGCGGCCAGGCGGGTGGGTGGGCAGTACCGGCCAGCGCCCAGGCGGCCTGGCGCGCGGCCCCGCGGGCGACGTACTCCCCCTCCTGAGGGAGTACGACGTCACGACCCAGCAACGCAGGGGCGATCGCCCGGACGGCGGGATTGCGGGCCGCTCCCCCGACGAGCAGCACCCGCCGCGGCGGGGCTCCGGTCCGGGCCACCAGGGCGTCGACGGCGTCGGCGAGCGAGCAGAGCAGTGCCTCGATGGCAGCGCGAGCGAGGTCGGCCCGGGTGGTGCCGGGGTGCAGTCCGGCCCAGGTCCCGGTGGCGGCGGGGAGGTTGGGGGTGCGTTCGCCGCCGTAGTAGGGCGACAGGGTGACGCCGCCGGCGCCGGGTGTCGAGGCCATCGCGAGGGTGGCCAGCTCCGCATGGGAGACACCGAGCAGGCGGGCCTGCAGGTCGAGGATGCCGGCGGCATTCATGGTCGTGACCATCGGGAGGTAGCGGCCGGTGGCATCGGCGAAGCCGGTGACCGTGCCGGTGCCGTCGGCCACCGCCTGGGCAGCCACGGTGGACGCAACGCCGGAGGTGCCGATCGAGATCAGCACGTCGTCGGGACCGAGGCCGAGGCCGAGAGCTGCGGCCATGTTGTCGCCGGTGCCGGCGGCCATCACCTTGCCGCCGCGCGTCTCAGCCGCAAGGAGGCCAGGGCCCACGACGAACGGCACCTCCGCCTCCCGACCGAGCGCGGAGGCGAGCAGGTCCGGGCGCCACTGGCCCACCCCGCCCAGGGCACCAGCCGAGAAGTAGCCGGTTCCCGACGCATCTCCACGATCGGTGAAGGGCCGCGTCCCCGGTGCAGCCACGTGCGCGGACACGTAGTCGTGCGGCAGCAGCACGCTCGCGACGCGGGCGGCGGCGGCCGGCTCGTGGTCGCGCAACCACCGCAGCTTGGTGCTGGTGAACGAGGCGACCAGCACGCTGCCCAGCACGTCGGCACACGCCTGCGGCCCACCCAGCTCGTCGATCAACGCCTCGGCTGACGAGGCCGAGCGGGTGTCGTTCCACAACAGGGCGTCCCGGACCGGAACGCCACCACCGTCGAGCACGACCATGCCGTGCTGCTGTCCACCCACCGCGACCGCGTCGGCCCGTTCCAGCAGTCCGGACGTCGCCTCGTCGAAGGCCCGCAGCCAGGCCCGTGGATCGACCTCGGTGCCCGGCGGATGGGGCGCCGAACCGCGCGCCACCACGGCCCCGTCGTCGGCATCGACGAGCAGGGCCTTGGTTGATTGGGTGGAGGAGTCCACGCCGAGGACGAGCGGCACCCCTCATATTTAGTACGAGTCTTGAACTAAGTCAAGGATCCCGGCAGATCTGCCGACGACGAACCGCCCCGGCGCCGCTCCCGCCACGCCTGGAATCGCCGCCACCCGCGCCGGATGATCCGCCACGCCAGCCACAGCGTGACCAGCCCCAGGAGCAGCAGCACCAGCGAGATCGAGGCCGCGATGTAGGGGTGCTGCACGGCGAACGCGACCACCGCGAGCACCGTGATGTCCTCGCCGAGGCTGATCCCGATGTTGGTGAACGGCTCCGGGGAGGTGTTCACGGCCATCCGGGTCCCGGTCTTCACCGAGTGCGACGCGAACGCGGTCGAGCCGCCCACCAGGCCGCCCGTGATCTCGTTGAGGGAGCCCGAGTCGCCGGCGATCAGCACGCCGATCACGCCACCAACCACGGGCCGGATCGCGGTCGAGATCACGTCCCAGCCGGAGTCGACGTACGGGATCTTGTCGGCCACGAACTCGAAGACGTAGAGCAGCCCTGCAACCACAAGCACTTCCCAGCGCCCGAGGACGTCGGGGATCGTCTCGACCGTGCCGAACCGGTCCGCCAGTCCGAGCACGAGCACGACGAGATAGCTGTTGATGCCGCTGGCCCAGCCGGACGAGAACGCCAAGGCGAGTGATTCCACGACGTCAGGTTAGGACCGAATCCGCCCCGGCGGAGGGACGCGGGGTCAGCGCACGTCGAGCCAGACCAGGCGGTGGTCGGACGTGGGGAACGGGAAGGTCCCGGTCAGGCGGTACAACGGGTCCGCCACGGTCGGCCAGAACACCCCGCCGCCCCGCACCTTCAACCGACGGGACGGCAGGACGTAGTCGACCCGCAGGTTGCCCGGAGCACCGTCGGCGAAGTCGGCGGTGTCGTACCTCGCGTCGCCCGCGTGCGTGAGGTTCGCACCGCCCTGCAGGAGCGCAGCCTCGGGAGCACCGGTCGACGACGGCGCGAACCGGCTGTTGACCAGCGGGTGGTCGAGCAGCTGGAGGATCGCGTCGTCGACCGAGTCACCGTCCTCGGGATCGGCGTTCTGGTCGCCCGCGATCACGAAGGTCGAGCCGGGCCGCAGGCCGCCGTACTGACCCTTGTCGTCGTAGATGTAGCTGCCGCGCGCCGGCCCGGAGACGTAGTCGGCCCAGAACCGGATCTCGTCGTGGTTGCGCTTCCCGTTGCGGTCCTCGATGCCGTCGAAGGTCGGGGGCGTCGGGTGCGACACGAGGAAGTGCACGGTGTCGCGACCCACCTTGATCGGGACGTCCCAGTGCGACTTCGAGGAGAGGCGGAAGACCGCGAGCTCCTCGGGTGAGTACCAGTCAGCCGGGGCGCTCGTCGCCGGGTCGTCGGGGAGCAGCGCGCCCGGCATGTCGGCCCAGCGGAAGGTCTGGAAGGTGCGGACCGCAGCGGTGTCGATCGGGTACTTCGAGTACACGACCAGGCCGTACTGCCCCGGGAAGAGCCCGAACCCGAACGCGTCGTCGCCGCCGCCGACCTGACCGTTGTTGTTCAGGTCGAAGCCGCTGGGGACGCCAGTGTTCGACGGAGCGACGTAGGCGTACGGGTACTCCACCGGGTCCGCACCGTTCTGCGACACCTCGAGGTAGTTGTCGCGGAACAGGTCGACGGCGGCGGGCGCATGGTCGAACTCGTTGATGAGTACGACGTCCGGGTCGACCCGCTGGATCGTCTCGGCCACGTTGCGGGCCTGGGGGTCGTCCGGGTTGGAGAGGTCGGCGACGAGTTCGCCGTCCACGCTGCGGTTGAGGGACGCGTTGAACGTGGCGAACCGTACGGGGTCCGCACCGTCGAGGCGTGCGGGTGCCGCACCTGCGACCTCGACGGTGGCGCCGAGGCCCGACGTGAGCAGGGCCAGGGTGGCGAGCGGGACGAAGACACGGGACGTGCGGCGCATGGGACCTCCGAGCAGGGATGCGGGACACCGCGACGGTAGTCCGGACCACCCCCAACCACCACCGCCAGCGGTGAAGGTTCGATGAACGGGCGTCAGCGCCGACGGATGCCGCCGTAGATCCCGCGCTCCACGATCCAGGGCTGGAGGATCGACCGGATCGTCCACGCCGGGAACCGGAACGGTCGCCCGGACGGCGCGTACACACGGAGCCCGTCCGGCTCCACCCCGAGGACCGAGCCCCACCGGCGGCGCGGAGCCCTGAACGTCTTGAGGTCACGGTCGCCAACGAAGGCCCGGATGTTGGCGGCGAGCATCTTGTCCGCGCGGTTGCGCGCCGAGGACCGCAGCTCGTCGGTGGCGGCGACGTCACCGATCGCGAACACCTCCGGATGACCCGGCACCTGCAGCGTCGGCTCGACACGGACGAAGCCGTCCTCGTCGAGGAGGTACGACGGCAGCCACCCGGTGTTCGGACGCACGCGCCCGATCGCCCACACCACCGCGTCGGCCGGCGTCGGCTCCTGGCCCGTGCTCCAGTCGACCGGACCGGCCGTGATCCGGTCGCAGGCGAACCCGTCGGGCAGTGCGGCGCGGTACCCCGGACGGAGGTCGACGCCCGCGGCGAGCAGCCGACGTCGTACGTGGTCCCAGGTGCGGTGGTGGTGACGCGGCAGGGCGCGGTCCCCGGGGAAACAGAGCAGAACCTGCTTGGCGGGCCAGCGGGTCGCGACCTGGAGCGCAGTGCTCACCGCCGCGGCCCCGCCGCCGACGATCACCACCGTGCCGGCCTCCGCGACCTGCCCGTGAGTGTGGGCGAGGTCGGCGTCCACTGCAGCCACGCTCTGCAGGTCGGGGCGCCGCCAGAAACCGTTGGCCACCCCCGTGGCGAGCACCAGCACGTCGTAGGGCTCCGCCGCCTCGTGGCCGTCGAGCCCGCGCACCGTCAGCGCCTGCCCCGCGACATCGAGGGCGACGAGCTCGCCGTGGACCGTCCGGACGCGGTCGAGGCGAGCAAAGCGATCGAAGTCGTAGCGGTGGTCCCGGGCCCAGGCGCCCGGGTCGGCCAGGCGCATCCCGAGCTCCTGCCCGCTGACGAGACCGGGTTTCGCAGAGATGCCGACGACGTCGAGATCCTGGTGACGCGCGAGATGGATCGCGGTCAGCAGCCCGCTGTCACCGAGCCCCGCGATGACCACCTTCGGCCGACTCACATCGACCTGCCCGGTGGTCGCGGCACCAGCCGCGGCACCCGCTCGATGACCTCCCGGTACGACGGCCGCCGCTCGAGGCTGCGTCCCTCCATCATCGGGATGCTGGCCGCCTGGAACATCACGACCATCGCGACGGTGCCGATCAGCACCCACCACCAGTCGCCCGGCGAGGCCGCGAGGCCGAACAGGCCCATCGCGAACCAGAAGCTGATCTCGCCGAAGTAGTTGGGGTGCCGCGACCATGCCCACAGCCCGCGGTCCATCACCTCGCCGGGCTGACGGGTCCGGACGAACCGGTACATCTGCAGGTCGGCGAAGAACGCGAGTGCCACCGCGGCGAGGCCGACCACGACGGCCACCCCGTCCAGCCAGTTCAGGTCGCGTCCGGGCAGGGCCACGGCGGCGTACACAGGGAGCAGGCCGAGGAAGACCTGCATCGTCGGGACCACGTGGATGCCGACCAGGTCGGCAAGGAGCTCCATCCTCCCCGCGCGCTCACGCACCAACGGGTAGCGCCAGTCCTCGTGGTGCAGCCCGGGGAACGCGTAGATCCAGTTGCCGGTCAGCCGGATCGCCCACACGGCGATCACGCCGAGCACCAGCCAGGCGCGCCCGTCGCTCACGCCGGGCGCATCGCTCGCGAGCCACCAGTAGAAGGCCAGGTACGGCGGCAGCACGCTCCAGTACGCGTCGTAGAAGCTCGAGTTGCGGTGGATCCGGCTGGCCGCGAAGACCACGAGCGTCGCCAGCAGGTCGGCGATCAGTCCGTCGAGCCAGAGCCAGCGGGTGTCCGGGCCCCCCAGCAACCAGGCCGTCGCGACCCCGAAGGCGACGACGTACGCGATCGCCACACGGGTCAGCGACTGCGCCTTGCTCACGCCCCGAAGGTACCGGAACGTGTTCTAGTTCTTGTCGCGAGTTGGGGTTTGTCACCCGCGAGTTGGGGTTTGTCACCCGCGAGTTGGGGTTTGTCACCCGCGACTTGTGAGTTGTCGACGAGACCTAGCAGGCGTAGGACCGGGCCGAGACCATCGAGAGCAGTAGATCGCTGTCCGGGTCGCTTCGATTCTCGTCACGATACGAGACACGAGCCCAGACCTTCTGCCCGTCGATCCGCTTGGCGTGGCACGCGCCGAGTGACCGTCAGGCTCGTTCGAGGTGCCGCCATCGTGCGACGCCGTCCAGCCCAATGACTTCGAGCACGTCGGCGGGGTTGGCAGGCATGGCCTCCATCAGCACGCCGTACGCGAAGTCTTCGATGATCACGCTGCCCATGCCAACTACCTCCATCCACGGGATGGGCGTTCCAGATCTCCGCTCCAGAATGTGCTGCCGCATTCAAGCAGTGATTCTGGGCGCTACGACGGATGGAACAGCACCGGTGTCCCGTCCACCATGTGTCGGCACATGTCGGCCACGGCACGGACCCGTGGTGCCCACCCGCGACGGCTCGAGCAAGCGGACCAGCAGGTGGAGACCGCCTGTCGACAAACCCCAACTCGACGGTGACAAACCCCAAGTCGGCGCTAGCGGGTCACTCCCACTCGATGGTGCCCGGGGGCTTCGACGTGATGTCGACGGTCACCCGGTTGATCTCGCGGACCTCGTTGGTGATCCTGGTCGAGATCTTCTCGAGGACGTCGTACGGCAGGCGGGCCCAGTCGGCCGTCATCGCGTCCTCCGAGGTGACGGGACGCAGGACGACCGGGTGGCCGTAGGTGCGGCCGTCGCCCTGGACGCCGACCGAGCGGACGTCGGCGAGCAGGACCACCGGGAACTGCCAGATCTCGCGGTCGTGGCCGGAGGCGGTCAGCTCCTCGCGGGCGATCGCGTCGGCCTCGCGCAGGATGTCGAGGCGCTCGCGGGTGACCTCGCCGATGATCCGGATGCCGAGGCCGGGGCCGGGGAACGGGTGGCGCCACACGATGTCGGCCGGCAGGCCGAGCTGCTCGCCGACGAGGCGGACCTCGTCCTTGAACAGGGTGCGCAGCGGCTCGACGAGCTCGAACTCGAGGTCCTCGGGCAGGCCGCCCACGTTGTGGTGCGACTTGATGTTGTGGGTGCCGGCGCCGCCGCCGGACTCGACGACGTCCGGGTAGAGCGTCCCCTGCACGAGGAACCCGACCTTGCTGCCCTCGGGTGCGTCCTTGATGATGTCGAGCTCGGCCGCCTCGAAGGTGCGGATGAACTCGCGGCCGATGATCTTGCGCTTGGTCTCCGGGTCGGAGACGCCCTCGAGTGCGTCGAGGAACTGCTTCTCCGCGTCGACGACGACCAGCTTGGCGCCCGTGGAGGCGACGAAGTCGCGCTCGATCTGCTCGGTCTCGCCCTTGCGCATGAGTCCGTGGTCGACGTACACGCAGGTGAGGCGATCGCCGATGGCCTTCTGGACGATCGCCGCCGCGACCGCGGAGTCGACGCCACCGGACAGGCCGCAGATCGCGCGTCCCTCGGGGCCGATCTGCGCGATGATCCGCTCGATCTGCTCCTCGGCGATGTTGCCGATGGTCCAGGTCTGGCGGCAGCCCGCGACGTCCCACAGGAAATGCTCGAGGACCTTCTGCCCGTGCTCGGTGTGCAGCACCTCGGGGTGCCACTGGACGCCAGCGAAGCCGCGCTCGACGTTCTCGAACGCCGCCACGGGGGTCGACTCGGTCGAGGCGAGAACGGCGAAGCCCTCGGGCGCCGCGGTCACGGAGTCACCGTGCGACATCCACACGTTGTGCTCGGTCGGAATCCCGCCGAGCAACGTTCCGGCGTGGCCGATCTGCACGCGGGTGCGGCCGTACTCCCGGGCGCCGGTCGCCGAGACGGTCCCGCCGAGCCCCTGGGCCATCAGCTGGAATCCGTAGCACATGCCGAAGACGGCAACCCCGGTCTCGAAGAGAGCCGGGTCGAGCGTGGGCGCGCCGGTCTCGTAGACCGAGGAGGGCCCACCGGACAGGATGATGGCCTTCGGGCCGCGGGCGACCATGTCGGCGATCGGCATCGTGTGCGGCACGATCTCGGAGTACACCCGGGCCTCGCGCACGCGGCGAGCGATCAACTGGGCGTACTGCGCACCGAAGTCCACCACCAGGACCAGGTCGTGCTCGGACTCGTGCGTGGTTTCCCCGGGCGCCGTCATGGGCGAATCGTATCGGCGGGTCGCCTGCTCTCCGAACTCGTGCCAGCGGTCCGGACGCGCAGCCGCACCCGCGCGGTCTCTACAGCGACATACGCGCCACCCCCGACGACCAGTGCGGCGAGGTCGGCGACCAGCCACAGCCATCCGGCGGTGAACGCCTGTTCACGCGATCCCCACTGCAGCCAGACGACCAGCAATCCCAGCATCGGCGCCCAATACCAGAGTCCGACGAGGGAGCACACCACTGCAGCACCGCCGACGAAGCCGATGACGACCAACGCAGCGGGCAGCGTCCAGCCGACCAACAGGAGCGCTGCCACGACGGGCAAGGAAGCGAGGACGACGCCGCCGAGGCGAAGCAGCGACAGGACGGCCGGAGATCGCATCGTCATGAGCGTGAGAGACGGCGTGCGGTCGACGAGCGGGACGGGAAGGACGAGGGCCGCCAGCCCGGGAAAGACGTGCAGGATCCGAATCTGGTCGCGCAGCATCGGCAGGTCGACGTAGACGTCCCCGACCAAGAGGCTCGCCGCGGCGAGGACCAGTCCGGCACCCAAGGCCACCCCCAGGCCCCACGAGCGCAGCACCGCGACGTAACGGTTATCCCACGCCATCGGGCATCTGGATCTCCTCGAAGGCGCACGTCTGCAGTTGTCGGTAGACCTCGCGCACCCACGCCTCCTGCCGGTCCTGTTCACCGAGCAACCACGCGCGGTCGCTGTCGCCACCTGCCGGTTTCCGGATCCCGGCACGGACCTGGAGCCATCGGCCGAGCAGGTGGCGCGCATCCATGGCGAGGTACGGCGGCTCGGCGCCGAAGTCCTGCTCGCACGGAGCGGGAGTGACCAGCGTGTTCGTCGCGGAGTCCTCGCTCACCGAGGCACGCGACTCCTCGTGGCCGATCAGCCGGACGACACCCTCGGAGGGATCGCGGCCGGCAACCGCATAGGACTGCACGAAGCGGTCCGGCAGCTGCACACCCGCCCGGACCAGGAACACGGCCTGCTCCTCGACCTTGGCCGTGAGGTCTGCCAGCGGTCGTGGCGTCTCCTCGAACACGCAGACCTGCGGCTGCGTGCCCGCGCAGGTCTGCGGTGGATCGGCGAGCAGCTCGTATCGCTCGTCGTTGCTACCCGGCGCGGACAACCAGCCGACGACCAGGGCGCCGAGGCCCAGGCCGACCACGCATCGGCGGGACCAGGTCGCCCAGAGCAGCCGGCGGTCGGCGGCCGCGACCGCCAGCACGACGATTCCCGCCGCCGCGACGGCAGGCATCAGCACCGGCCACACGGTGAAGACCTGACCCGCCAGGGTGCCGGTGACGCCGCCGGTGTTGAAGACCTGCGGGATCAGCTGGGCAGAGGCGAGGAGGTTCACCGAGAACACTCCGGCGACGACGATGGGGGCGAGCCAGGCGCGGCCACTGGCGAAGCCGACCGCTGCCCCGACCGAGGCCTGGGCCGCGAGGAGGACCAGCGCCGGGAGCACGATCCAGGCACTTCCCCAGTACGACGGAACGCCGGCCGCACTCGCGATCGAGGTGCAGCCCACCACCACAGCAATCAGAGCGGTCGATGCGAGCGCCCACACGGCCACTGCCGGCTGCAGCCACCGCCACCAGTCCCACCGGGACTGCATCATCACCTCGCTCATGACCGAGCGGCGCAGCCGAGCGTAGGCCAGGCACGCAGCGCCTGCCGCCACCGGACCCATGAGGCTGGTCGCGCCGGCGCCGAAGTCCAGCGCCTGCTTCCACGAACCGACCCACGACGACACCCGCGGAGCGACCGAGACCACGCCCACAGCGAGCAGAGCCCCGAACTGGAGCAGGATCGCCCACCGGCCGCCCAGCCACGCCAGCCGCACACTCATGCCCCACCTCCGGCAATGGTCGCAAGGAAGGCGAACTCCGGCGAGCGTTCGGGTCCACCGCGCGCGGTGACGAACTCGTCCACCGCGCCGATGTGGAGCACCCGCCCCTCGTGCAGGACAGCGATCCGGCTCGCCATCATCGCGACGTCCTCCATCACGTGGCTGCTCAGCACGGTGATCGCGGTGGCGGTGAGGTCGGAGATGATCCCGCGCAGCGCGACCCGCTGGGCGGGATCGAGCCCGGTGGTCGGCTCGTCGAGCAGCAGGACGTCCGGGTCGGTGACCAGCGCCACCGCCAGGGCGAGTCGACGGTTCATCCCGCCGGACAGCTGACCCACCCGATCAGTTGCCCGGCGGGAGAGCCCGACGCGGTCCAGGAGCTGCGGATTCCGCGCCCGGGCGGCCCCGGGTGGCACTCCCCGCACCCAGCTCGCGTACGCCAGCGCATCCGAGACCCGCATCTCGGCGGGCAGGTCCAGGTGCTGGGGCATGTAGCCGATGCGCCCCAGCACCCGGCGCCTGTCCGGACCGTAGAGCGACACGTCGTCGACGCGGACCCGACCGTTCTCCGGTCGCCGCGAGCCGGCCAAGGTCCGCAGCAGCGTGGACTTGCCGGCCCCATTGACGCCCACCAGGCCACAGACCCCCGGTCCCAGGTCGAGCAGGTCGATCTCGACAGCCGGTGGGTTTCGCCGGTCGTAGCTGCAGCGGAGGTCGTCGACGACGAGGCTCATCGAGTCAGAGGGAGAAGGTGTAGTAGGGCTTGCGGCTGCAGGGGTCGCCGCTGTTGTTCTGGTCCTCGCACACCTTGGAGAAGACACGTCCACGCTCGGCGCCGCGCGTGGAGTAGTCGTCGGCGTCGTACTGATCGACCCAGTAGCCACTGTCGTCCCGGGCGCTCTGGTCCTTGCCGACCTCGCTGCACCACTGGATCGCCGTGTTGCACCACTTGTAGTAGGAGTACGTCGTCTCGGTGTAGACGTCGTCACCGCCCGGCCGGGGGTCCTTGTAGTTGGTGTGGTTCTTCAAGAACCCGTCCTTCTGGTACGACGTGCCGAACGCGAGGGCCTGGCGAGCACTGTCCTCCCACGCGACGAGCGGATTCGAGGACGAGTACCAGTTGTAGGACGCGGCGGACGCGGGACCGGCGGCGAGCACGATGGCTGCGGCGGAGCCGGAGAGCAGCAGCGCTGCGGTGGAACGAGCGAGGGCGAACATGTGAGACCTCCCGAGATGGCGTGGCAGCCGAGCGCTACCAACGGGAGAATCTTGATGTGCCCATACAGGTATGTCAAGGCGTGTCCGTGGACCTGTGGAGAAGCGCCGTGGTCCGGGTGCCGGGCCGGCGAAAAATGCACCAGGGCCCGACCGGGGAGGGAGGGTGGTCGGGCCCTGATTGTCCACGCAGCTGTTGGACAGTGCTTGGACCGAGCCCGGGCTTCGGGAGGGAGCGTGAATCTCCGGGCTCGCTGGTTCAACGACCTCGCCGGGGTCGGGTTACGCCGTCGACCGACAACTTCCCCAATGTTTCTGGGCGGCCCGGAAAGCTCCGAACCGCCCAGAAATCACCCCTGAGTGCTCAGCTGACCCCGACGATCGGCAGCCGCAGGGCACCGGGGGCGTCCGCCGGGACGACGGGGCTGCGGGGAGCGACCGGCTGGATCCGCTCGTAGGCGTCCCCGAGGGCCGGTCGCGCGTCCTGCTCGCCCTTGTTCGGCCAGAAGGACATCGCCCGCTCGGCCTGCGCCGTGATCGTCAGCGACGGGTTCACGCCGAGGTTGGCCGAGATCGCGGAACCGTCCGCGACGTGCAGTCCCGGGTACCCGTACATCCGCTGGTACGGGTCGACCACGCCCGTCGACGGGCTGTCGCCGATCGCGCAGCCCCCGATGAAGTGGGCCGTCAGCGGCATCCCGAGCGGCTCACCGAGGCTGCCATAGGCCTCCTTGGCGTTCATCGCCTTCGCCAGGCGTCGTACGGCGTCGTAGGCGGGAGCGATGTACGTCGGGTTCGGCGCACCGTGGCCCTGCGTCGAGGACATGTAGCCGAGCGGTCCCCGCTGGCGCCAGACGGTCGTGATCGAGTTGTCCAGCGTCTGCATGACGAGCGCGACGACGGTGCGTCGCGACCAGGTGTTCAGGGAGTACAGGTCCTTGATGCCCCCGCGCTGCTTCCACAGCTCCTTGCCCCAGGTCTTCAGCCGGTTCTCACCCTCGACCTCGTCGACGAGCACGGTGGCCATCAGCGGCATCACGTTGCGGCCGGGGCCGTAGCGGACCGGCTCGATGTGCGTGTGCTCATCGGGGTGGAAGGACGACGTGATCGCCACACCTTCCGACCAGTCGACCGCGTCATCGTTGGCCGTCGCCCACAAGATGGCTTCGGAGTTGGTGCGGGTGAGGACGCCGAGCCGGTCGGAGATCTCCGGAAGCGATCCCTCGGCCTTGAGTCGGTGCAGCAACCGCTGCGTGCCGAGGGCTGCGGCGGAGAAGATGACCTGCTCGACCCGGAACGTCTTCACGGCCGACTTGCGCGACAGCTTCGCCTTGGTCCAGCGGGCCGTCACCTCGTACCCACCGCCGGGCAGCGGACGCACGTCGGTGACGGTCGTCAGCGGGTGGATGGCGGCGCCGTTCTGCTCGGCGAGGTAGAGGTAGTTCTTGACCAGCGTGTTCTTGGCGTTGTGACGGCAGCCGGTCATGCACGAGCCGCAGTTGATGCAGGTCTTGCGGTCCGGCCCGGCACCGCCGAAGAACGGGTCGTCGACCTGCTCGCCCTCGGGCTGGCCGGGCGCTCCGAAGAAGACACCCACCGGGGTCGCGTGGAACGTGTCGCCGACGCCCATCTCGTCCGCGACCTTCTTCATGGCGTCGTCGGCGGGCGTCATCCTGGCGTACTCGGTCACGCCGAGCATCCGCTTGGCCTGGTCGTAGTACGGCGCCAGCTCGGACTTCCAGTCCGTGATGTGCGCCCACTGGGCGTCCTTGTAGAACGGGTCGAGCGGCTCGTAGAGCGTGTTGGCGTAGACGAGCGATCCGCCGCCGACTCCCGCACCCGCGAGGATGAAGCAGTCGTTGACCAGGTCGATGCGCTGGATGCCGTACATCCCCAGCTCGGGACGGAAGACGAACCGCTTGGCGTCGCCGCCGTTCTCCGGGAGGTCGTCGTCCGTGAACCGGGCGCCGGCCTCGAGGACGGCGACCCGGTAGCCCTTCTCGGTCAGCCGCAACGCGCTGACCGAGCCGCCGAACCCGGAGCCGATGACCAGGACGTCGTAGTCGAAATCGGTCATCGGGTCAGGCCCGCCCGAGCTTGTCCATGAGACGGAAGGTGGCGGTGGTGACCTTGGAGTAGGTCTCGTCCGACATCCCGAACATCGGGCCGAACCGCATCAGCTTCTGCTGGGCGACGGACTGCACCTCGGTGTAGCGATGGATGCCCTCGGCGCCCTGGCGACGTCCCATTCCGGACTGGCGCATGCCTCCCATCGGGGCATCGATGCTCGCGAAGGTGGCCCCGAACGCCTCGTTGATGTTGACGGTGCCGCACTTGACCTGGCGGGCGATCACGCGGGCGCGGTCGCCGTCCTTGCTGTAGATCGCGGCGTTGAGGCCGTAGTCGCCGTCGTTGGCGCGCGCGATCGCGTCGGACTCGTCGTGGAAGCGGTACAGCGAGATCACCGGACCGAAGGTCTCGTTGCCGAAGCAGGTCATCTCGGGCGTCACGCCCTCGAGGATCGTCGGCTCGAAGAAGTACGGCGCCAGGTCGGGCCGCGCGCGGCCGCCGGCGAGCACGCGGGCACCCTTCGCCACGGCGTCGGCCACGTGGGCCTCGACGGTCTCGAGCTGGTCGGCCGAGATGAGTGGGCCCATGTCGACGCCCCACTCGAGGCTCGCCCCCAGCGACATCGCCTTGGTGCGGGCCACGAAGCGCTCGACGAAGCGGTCGTAGACCTGGTCGGCGACGAACATCCGCTCGACGGACACACAGAGCTGGCCTGCGTTCGAGAAGGACGCGCGTACGGCGCCTTCGGCGGCACGCTCGACGTCGGCGTCACGGAGCACGAGGAACGGGTTCTTGCCACCGAGCTCGAGCGAGCAGCCGATCAGCTGCTCGGCAGCCTGGCGGGCGATGATCTTGCCGGTCGCGGTCGAACCCGTGAAGCAGATGTAGTCGGCGCGCTCGATGATCGGCGTGCCGAGCTCGCGGCCGGGACCGGCCACGACCTGCCACAGGTCACGCGGGAAGCCGGCCTCCTCGAGCAGCTCGGCGCCGAGCAGCGCCGAGAGCATGGTCTGGGCGTCGGGCTTGGTGACCACGGCATTGCCGGCGAGCAGGGCGGGCAGGCCGTCGCACAGCGCCATCGTGAACGGGTAGTTCCACGGCGAGATGATGCCGACGACACCCTTGGGCACCCGGTTGACCTCGAGCCGCGTCAGCGCGGGGATGACGCCCGGACGGCGCTCGGTGTCGAGGTGCCGGTGGGCGGTGCGGGCGTAGTAACGAGCGGTCAGCGCGATGTGGAGCGGCTCGTCGTACGCGTGCTTGCGGGCCTTGCCCGACTCGAGCTGGATCAGGTCCATGATCTCGACCTGCCGGTCGAACACGATGTCGTGCAGGCGGTGCAGGATGCGCGCGCGCTCGTCGATCGACACCTTCGCCCATGCGACCTGGGCCTTGCGGGCGCGACGGAACGCCTCGGCGACGTCCTCGGTGCTCGACTGCGGGATGTTCGCCAGCGGGGCGCCGTTCATCGGCGAGGTGACCTGGGTGGTGGTGCCCGTGGTGGCCAGCACGCGGCCGGTCAGCCGGGCGACGTACTCCGGCTCCAGGGCGTACGACGCCCGGGGGTCGTGCTCGGGATCGTGCGGCCCGCCGACAGCGGGATCTGCGGCGCCACCAGGCGCTCCGGAACCGGGATTGGCTTCGCTCATGTGACGAGAGTAGGTGAGCAGAGTCACCGACGCTACTGATCGGTAGCAGATGTGCCGCTTTACACATCCATTATTTGTGTCAAGCACCGAATTCGGGCCACTCCGGAGCCGTTGCGGTCCCTCGAAGGGCGGCTGCAAGGACTCTGCAAGGTGGCGCGCGCAGGCTCGGTTCACCGCGACGACCAGCGTCGCCCACCCGTGGAGGAGACCCGCGATGAGCACCCAGAACACCGAACAGAAGAGCTTCGAGAAGCCCGACGAGACCCGGTCCTTCGAACGCGGCAACGTGGACCTGGTCGTCATCGGCGGCGCCGAGATCGGCCGGCTGACGCTGCAGCCGGGGTGGCGCTGGTCCGAGCACGTGAAGCCGATCGCCGGCACGCACCTGTGCGAGGCGCCGCACTTCCAGTACCACGTGAGCGGCACCCTGGCGATCAAGATGGCGGACGGCACCGAGTTCACCGCCACCGCCGGCGACGTGACCTCACTGCCCGAGGGCCACGACGCGTGGGTGGTCGGGGACGAGCCGGCCGTGGTCGTCGACTGGTGGGGTGCGTCGAACTACGCGAGGCCCTGACCTGCGCGGCGTACGATGACGCGCGTGGGCGCGCTCTCCGTGCGAGTGCTCGGGGAACTCACGGTCGACGGAACCGATCTGACGCAGCTGGACAGGAAGACCCGGGGCCTGCTCCAGCTGCTCGCCCTGTCCCGCGGTCGCCCGGTTCCCGTCGATGCCCTCGTCGATGCCCTGTGGGGCGACCATCCGCCCGCGCGTCCCGCCGACCAACTGGCCGTCCTGGCCAGCCGGCTCCGCCGCGTGCTGGGCCGTGATCGCGTCGAGCGCACGGATGGCGGGTACCGCCTGTGCGCCGACAGCTTCGACCTCGCCGAGGTCGAGGCCGTCGTCGGCGAGATCGAACGGCGCCAGGCGGCCGGCGAGATCGCGGGAGCGGCCGCGGCGGCACGCGTGGGCCTCGCCCTGCTGCGCGGCCCCGTCCCGGAGGCGCGGGGGGAATCGGCCTGGGCCGCCGCCGAGACGGACGCCGCGAACCGCCTGGTGCAACGCGCCCGACGCGTCGCGGCGAGCGCCCTGCTCGACGCCGGCCAGTGGCGCGATGCGTTCGAGATCGCCTCGGCGGACACCGCGACGGATCCCCTCGACGAACAGGCCTGGCGGACCGTGATGCGCGCGCAGACGGCCGGTGGCCGTCCGGCGCTGGCGTTGTCGGCGTACGCATCCCTGCGGGAGGTCCTGGCCGAGCAGGTCGGTGCCGATCCCTCCGAGGAGACCGAGGCACTGCACCTCTCGATCCTGCGCGGCGAGGTCCCGGCCGCGACCGCGGTGTCCCTGACGCCGGCGCTCGTCGGCCGGGACAGCCAGGTCGCCCACCTCGATGCCCTGATCGGCCGCGCCCTGGCCGAACGGCTCCCCCGGGTCGCGCTGGTCGCCGGTGAGGCCGGGATGGGCAAGACCACCCTGCTCACCAACTGGGCCGCCGCCCGCAAGGACCTCGGCGACCGGGTCCTGACCGGCACCTGCGGGGCGCTCGACCGCGCGGCACCCCTGGACGTCGTACTGTCCGCGATCGGGCGGTACGTCCAGGAGGCGACGGACCCGACGGCCCTGCTCGGCGAGGACGACGCCCTGCTCGCGGCCCTGCTCGGCACGACGGGCGAGAGCTCCCACGCCATCGACCCGTCCCTGGGACCGTCGGTCGTCTATGCGGCGGTGTCCCGGGTCCTGGCCCGGATCGCCGGCGACCGGTGCGCGGTGGTGGTCATCGACGACGCGCACCTGGCCGGCCCGACGCTGGCGGACTGGCTGACCTATCTCCAGCGGCGGCCGGTCCCGGTGGTCGTGGTCCTCGGCGGCCGACCCGACGAGGGTGGCCCGCTGCCGGCCACCGACTTCGTCGGCCTCGGTCCCCTCGATCGCGAGCACGTCGCGGCCATCGTGGGCAATGACCGCGCCGACGACCTCTACCTCCGCTCGGGCGGGCATCCCCTGTTCCTCGCCGAACTGGCTGCGGTTGCTGCCGGCGAGCTGCCCGAGTCGCTGGTGGCCGCGGTGACGACCCGCTGTGACCAGCTCGGCCCAGCGGGTGACCTCGTCCGCACCGCCGCCATCCTCGGCGGTGACCTCGACATCGACCTGCTCGCCGGAGTCCTGGGCCGGGGCACGCTCGAGGTCCTCACCGACGCCGAGCGCGCGGTCCGGCACGGACTGCTCGTCGACAACGCCGGCCGCCTCCAGCTGCGCCACGACCTCGTCCGCGTCGCGCTGGTCTCGGGTACGACGTCCGGCCGGTCTGCACTGCTGCACCGCGAGGCCGGACGGGCACTCGCCCGCCGGGCCGACGCCGACCCGTCGGCGGTGGCCGAGCACGCGCGACTCGGCGGTGACCGCCAGCTCGCCTCGGTGTCGTTGCGCGCGGCCGCTGCCCGGGCCGCCGAACGGTTCGACCACGCGACCGCGGAGGAACTCCTCGACGAGTCGTTCACCCTCGTGCCCGACGACCAGACCCGGCTGGAACGCGCCCGGGTGCGGATCCGCCGCGGGCGCTACCGGGCGGCCGAGGAGGACGCGCTCGCGGCGACGGAAGCGGGACCGGAGCGCTGGGAGGCAGCCGCCTGGGCGGCGTACTTCGACCGCCGCTTCGATGACGCGACGTCGTACGCGGACGACGGGGCGCTCGGCGCGGAGGACGACCGGACGCGCACCCGCTGCCTGGTCGCGTCCGGGCGGTTCCTGCATGCACGGGGCGATCTGGCGCGCGCCACTCGCAGGCTGGAGACGGCGTTGCGGGACGCGACGGGCGAGGACCGACTCGAGGCGGCCGCCTGGCTCGGGGTCCTGCATGCCCACCGGAGCAAGGTCGACGAAGCGCTCGGCCTGCTGCGCCCGGTCACCCGGCCGGGCGTCAGTGTCACCCACACCCCTGCCTCGATGCACGCGCTGCTGTTCACCGGTCACACCCTCGCCGTCGCAGGCCGCGGCGAGGAGGCACTGGCCTGCTTCGCCGGCTACACGGCAGAGGTCGCGCGGCGCGACGTACCTCGGTTCGCCGGCCGCGGCGTGAACTTCGGGGGCTGGGTGCTGCGCAATCTCGGCGCGACGAGCGCAGGTGTCGCCGCGCATGAGGAGGCCGTCGCCACCGTCGACGGAGTGGTGATCCCGGAGGTGCTGGTCGCTGCCCTGGAGGACCTCGCCGACGCGCGGATCCGGGACGGGGACCCCGACGGCGCGAGAGTGCTGCTCGACCAGGCGCGGGTCGCGCTGGTCGGCGACCTGGTCTTCGGCTGGCGGCTGCAGATGAAGCTGCACCTGCTCGATGCGCAGGTCCTCCTGCTGGGCGGTTCTGCCGAGAAGGCGCTGGAGGTGGCGTCGGCGCTTTCTGCGTCGGCCGCGTCGGCGGGCGTGCCGCGCTACGTCTCCTGCGCCCGGCTGGTCGAGCACCGGGCACGGGCCGCACTCGGCGAACCGGTCGACCTCGAGCAGGCCTGGACCGACCTCGGCGAGGTCGAGCGCTCCGTCGGTATCGAGGCGTGGTGGTGGGCCGGCCAGACGGGCACCGAGCTCGGCCAGGAACGCTGGCTCGATCGCGCCGAGGAACTCGTCGTCGGCCTGGCTGGTCGCAGCGGCGACCACGCGGACAGCCTGCGCGCCGACGCCACCCGTCGGCTGGAGGCCTGGCGCCACGAGGCGCTGTCTAGGTCGCGCTGAGCACCAGCATCGGTACGACGACCGCGGGCGCACCGACGAGGGCCGCTTCGGCCTCGGCCCGGAGGTCGGCCCGCTCGGTTGCCGAGAGCCCGGCAACGAAGGGTGCCGTGTGCGCCATGCCCAGCCGCCACGCGACCATGTCCGCCGGCGTCGCCAGGCCGCCGTCGACGTCGACGCGCCCCACGCCGAAGGTCCGGTAGCCGGCCGCCCTGGCCAGATCCGCCAGTCGGTCGGCGTTCCCGACCCGCGCCTC
>JAKFEI010000316.1:0-3349 GCA_036675765.1 Nocardioides sp.
CGGTCGAAGTCGAGCAGCTCGGGCGCGAACTCCGGGTTGGCGACGTAGAGCAGGTCGCTGGCGGGGGAGACGGCGAGGGCGGTGAAGTCCTTGTCCTTCATCGCCGCGATGAACGCGTCGCGCGACTTCTCGAAGGCGGCCTTGTCCTTGCTGCCCTGGGAGTTCTCGATGTCCGCGCCGAGGCTCTCGGCCAGGTCCTCGTAGCCCTCGGCGAGGTCGAGGATCGAGTCGCCCTGGGCGGCGCCGACGACGGGCGCCAGTTCGGCGAGCTTCTTGCTCTTGGCCTTCACACCGTCCTCGAAGCCCGAGTGGGCCTTCTCGGCGGGCCACCAGTCGGCGACGATCAGGTCGGGGCTGAGGGTCGAGGCCTTGGCGACGTCGATGGAGCCCCACTCCTCGCCGAGGATCGCGATCCCGGTGAGGTCGAGGTCCTTGAGGTTCGGGTCGGTGGTGACCGGCTCGTCGGCATAGATCCCGACCGGCTTGATGCCGTACGCCATCAGGGCGGCGGCCTCGGCGCCATGGGCGATGATCCGGGTCGGCGTCTTGTCGAGCTTGACGACCTCGCCCGAGCCGTCGGTGAACTCCCACGGCCCGTCAGGGACCTTCGAGGAGTCCTTGGCATCGGACTTGTCGGCAACGTCGGAGCTGCAGGCGGCGGTACCGAGCGTGAGCACGGTCGCGAGCGCGAGGGCCAGAGTTCTCTTCACAAGCAGGGAAGCCTAACCTAACTTCACTGCCTGCGGTCAATCGCCCGGCTGGTGGAATGCGACGAGCCCCGGCGCACGGCGCCGGGGCTCGTCGGTGGAGCGGGGTGACTCAGTCGTCGGCGAACGCCGGCTTCGTCGTCAGCTTGTGGGTCTCGTCGTGGACGTTCGCCGCGATCTCCTTGAGCTTGTCACCGTGCTCGCGAGCGTGGTGGGCACAGAAGAGCAGTTCGCCACCCGAGGTGAGTTCTACGCGGAGGTAGGCCTGGGCACCACAACGGTCGCAGCGGTCCTCCGCGGTGAGCGGGGCGCTGGGAGCAACGATAGTTGTCATCTCGGCCTCTCTTTCTTTCGTCTTCACCCCTATCGGGTGTCGACGTGATCAACGTAGCGAGTGGATCAAAGATTCCCGTCAACGTGAGCTTTCAATCCACTTGCGGAGCCTTCATCCAATCACCTGATGGGTGTCTGCTGTCTGATTTTCCACCGCTTGAAACATCCCTGTGACCATCCGATCGATCAGGGTTCCCTGGTCCGACCGGTGATCCTTCCCGTTGCGGGAGGGATACCTGGCATCGTCTCGCCGCCCCAGCCCGTGTGCCTGCACCGGACTCCGGCGTGTCGCCGGTAGATTCGTACCTCCACCCGCCCCGCCGTGGGCGCCCACCACCGTGTCATCCGCATCACTTCGAGGAGCAGGTCATCGCCGACAACACCTACAACGCAGCGCATCTGCTGGTCCTTGAGGGCCTCGAGGCCGTGCGGAAGCGTCCGGGGATGTACATCGGCTCCACCGACACCCGCGGGTTGATGCACTGCCTCTGGGAGATCATCGACAACGGTGTGGACGAGGCGCTCGCGGGCGCCGCCCACAAGGTCGAGGTCACCCTGCTCCCCGACGGCTCCGTCGAGGTGTACGACGACGGGCGCGGCATTCCGACGGACAAGGAGCCCAAGAGCGGGCTGACCGGTGTCGAGCTCGTCGCGACCAAGCTCCATGCGGGCGGCAAGTTCGGCGGGTCGTCGTACGCCGCGACCGGTGGTCTGCACGGTGTGGGCCTGTCCGTGGTCAACGCGCTGTCGAGCCGGATGGACATCGACGTCGACCGTTCCCCGGCAACGCAGGGGATGAGCTTCCAGCGCGGCGTTCCCGGCACCTTCGCCGGCGACGGTCCGGACGCGCCGTTCACGCCGGCCACCGGCCTGAGCCGCAAGGGTGGCCGGGTCGCGAAGGGAAAGTCGGGCACCCGGGTCCGGTTCTGGCCGGACCGGCAGATCTTCACCAGGGACTCGGAGTTCCTGCTGGACGGGCTGATCGGCCGCGCCCGCCAGACCTCGTTCATCGTGCCCGGGCTCGAACTGGTGATCCGTGACCAGCGTGAAGCCGAGCACACCGAGGAGCGGTTCCGCCACGACGGCGGCATCGGGGAGTTCTGCGAGTACCTCGCGAACGACGAAGCGATCACCGACGTACTCCGGCTGCAGGGCAGCGACACCTTCACCGAGACCGTGCCGATGCTCGACGACAAGGGCCACATGAGCCCGCAGGACGTCGAGCGTGAGCTGGTCGTCGACGTCGCGACCCGCTGGGGCACCGGCTACGACACCGAGGTCAAGTCGTTCGTCAACGTCATCGCCACGCCCAAGGGCGGCACCCACGTCAGCGGCTTCGAGTTGGCGCTGACCAAGACGTTCAACGAGGCCATGCGTGCCACCAAGGCGCTCAAGGTCAACGACGACAACGTGATCAAGGACGACATCCTCGAGGGCATGACGGCGGTCGTCACGGTGCGCCTGGCCGAGCCGCAGTTCGAGGGCCAGACCAAGGAGATCCTCGGCACCCCGGCGGCCAAGGCGGTGGTGAGCAAGGTCGTTTCCCAGCAGCTCAAGGAGTTCCTGACCTCGACCAAGCGCGTCGAGAAGGCCCAGGCCAAGCTCCTCATGGAGAAGGTCGTCGGCGCCTCCAAGACCCGCATCGCCGCGCGCCAGCACAAGGAGACCCAGCGCCGGAAGAACGCGCTCGAGTCGTCCTCGCTGCCCTCCAAGCTGGCGGACTGCCGCGCCAACGACAACGAGCGCACCGAGCTCTTCATCGTCGAGGGTGATTCGGCGCTCGGTACGGCGAAGCTGGCCCGCAACGCGGAGTTCCAGGCGCTGCTGCCGATCCGGGGCAAGATCCTCAACGTCCAGAAGGCCTCGGTCGGCGACATGCTGAAGAACACCGAGTGCGCCTCGATCATCCAGGTGGTCGGCGCCGGCTCGGGTCGCACCTTCGACCTCGAGGCCCGGCGCTACGGCCGGATCATCTTCATGGCCGACGCCGATTCTGACGGCGCCCACATCCGGTGCCTGCTGGCGACCCTGTTCTTCAAGTACATGCCCGACCTGGTCGCCGAGGGGCGTGTCTACACCGCCGTCCCGCCGCTGCACCGGATCGAGATCTCCAACCCCCGCAAGGGGCAGGAGAAGTACGTCTACACCTTCTCCGACCCCGAGCTGCAGCGAAAGCTCGCCGAGCTCAAGAAGAAGAACATCCGCTGGAAGGACCCGGTGCAGCGCTACAAGGGTCTCGGCGAGATGGACGCCGACCAGCTGGCAGAGACCACGATGGACCCGCGCCGCCGTACCCTCCGCCGCCTGAC
>JAKFEI010000184.1:0-3347 GCA_036675765.1 Nocardioides sp.
GGGTCGGCCACGCGATAGCCGAAGATGGCCGCACCGTCGAGGTCGGTGAACTGCCGAAGCCGCGTCCCGAGGCCAGGACCGTAGAAGAGGTTGTCGCCGAGGACCAGCCCGGCGCCGCCGCCGTCGAGGTGCTGCTCGCCGATCAGGAAGGCCTGGGCGAGGCCGTCGGGCGAGGGCTGTACGGCGTAGGTGATCTCGATGCCGAACTGCGAGCCGTCGCCGAGCAGTGCCCGGAACTGGTCGGCCTCGCGCGGCGTCGTGATCACCAGGATCTCGCGGATGCCAGCCAGCATCAGGGTCGAGAGCGGGTAGTAGATCATCGGCTTGTCGTAGACCGGCATCAACTGCTTGCTGATCGCATGGGTGATCGGGTGCAGCCGACTGCCGGTTCCACCGGCCAGAATGATCCCGCGCATGTCCCTAGCCTGACAGGTGCGCAGGGCACCCCTCGCGAGGTGCGCTGTCACATTGCCCTGAGTCTCCGCCGGAGCCACGGTCCGTTTCGTTCGAGGTCGACCACGTAGTCCGACTGGTACGCAGCGGCCGAGAATCCTGATTCGGGAATCGGAAGGTCCGACGGACACCACACCAACGTCAGGCGGTGGCCTTGCACGGCCGCCATCAGGTACTCGTTCTGTGCCGTGTACGACTCGGGCACGAGCAGGACGATGTCCTTGGGGCTGTCGACGTAGCAGATGTTGAAGATCGCAGCGCCCGCATACCCCGCGACCACTTCGGCATGACGAAACATTGCGGCCTGCTCGGCCAGGGGGTGGTCCTCGGCATAGACGACGGTGAAGCCTTCCTCGACGAACAGGGATTCAACTTCATCGGCATTGCGACAACGTCGCTTCGTCGAACGGCGCGAACAGAAGATCCGCTTGGCGTAACGGCGGTCAGGCGCGTGCTCCGCAAGGGCAGCGCCAGCGCGTCGCCAGGTTTCGTCGATGGCGGGGTGAACGTACGCCGGGTTGGACAGCATCGGTGCCGCTGACAACAGGCGAGGCACTCGAACGGGTCGATCAAAGATCAGGACATCTGCCTCATCGACTCCGAACGCCGAAAGCAGGTCCCTCTCGTGGGGATGGAGACCGCCCGCGCGCTGGGTCACCGTGCACATCAACAGTCTCGGACGTTCGACTTCTTCCTGGATGCGCTGCCAAGCCCACATGCGTGACAACTGGTCAGTGACCAGATGGCCGTAGTGCCCCTGGTAGTGCGAGTCGAGGTGCACATGGGGCACGTCGTCCAAGAGGAGCGGTTCTTCCATCGGATCCTGCAGCGCAGAGAACCGAGGGGAAAGGTCCTCGAGGAAGACATGTTGCGGTCGACGGCGATGGGGGTGACGGAACGAGTCCGGCAGGACGATGCCGTCCTGGAGCACCAGTTGTCGCGGTAGGCAGGTGACGTCTTCGTACTCCCTCAGCGAGACCGCTGGTGCCTCGATCGGCTCGATGCTCGTGTGGCGGACGTCTGAATCTGTTTGGACGACCTCACAGCGGGGTGTGAACCGCACCGCTGCCACCTGGGCCAGCAGCCGACCCCGCGGCAGCCCGCTTCGAGCCAGTGCCGAATCTGCCTCGTCATGAGTCAGCTTGAGCAGGGGCTCCGAAGCGGTGACGGGACCGTCGGAGCGGCGCACGACCACGTGGGGGCCGACCTGGTCCCAGCCGGCAATCGCGGCTGCTCGGGCACGGATGTCGCTGGCCCGCTTGCCGGTGGCGTCAGGAACGCGGTCGCCGCTCCGGACGAGGTCAAGAGTGCGCAACCGGCTCGGGAGGGGAGAAGGCGGGCGACCAGGGTCGCCCCGGAAGATCAGCAACCCGCCCGGCTGAACGTGGAAGATCATGCGCGCCAGCAACGGTGGCCAGCGGTCGGGATGGGCCTCGACGATCATCGCGTCAATGGTTCGTGCGGCGACGAGCAGAAGATCCAGTTCTTCGGTCGGGCTCCCCAACGTGGCAGCCACGACGCGCTCTCGTCGCCTGGTTCCTGCTCGGAGCGCCGGCGCCGACCGAGAACTGATCCTCTCGTCGGCAATCACAGCGATCCGAAGTCGACCGTTGCGCCGCACACGGAGATCCGCGAGCGCGCGATCCAGCCCCTGGTCAGCCGCGCTCCTGCGTCGAACGGCGCGCGCCACCGCTCGTGCCGACCTGCGAACCCGAGGAGGCAGCCTGCGCCTTGAAGGCATCACGGCCAGAATGATCCCGAGCATGTCCCTAGACTGTCACGCGTGGATCGCATCCTCGTGACCGGCGGGGCCGGATTCATCGGCTCCAACTTCGTCCACCACGTCGTCAGCCAGACCGATGCCGTGGTGACTGTTCTCGACAAGCTGACCTACGCCGCGAGCCGCGAATCCATCGCTGGCCTGCCCGAGGAACGGGTCCGCCTCGTCGTCGGCGACATCACCGACACCGCGCTGGTCGAGCCGCTCGTCGCGGAGCACGACGCCGTCGTCCACTACGCCGCGGAGTCCCACAACGACAACTCGCTCAACGACCCGTCGCCGTTCATCCAGACCAACCTGGTCGGCACCTTCACGCTGCTCGAGGCGGTCCGCAAGGCGGGCGTCCGCTTCCACCACGTCTCCACCGACGAGGTGTACGGCGACCTGGAACTCGACGACCCGAAGAAGTTCACCGAGGACACGCCCTACCAGCCCTCGTCGCCGTACTCCGCCTCCAAGGCCGGATCCGACCACCTCGTGCGCGCCTGGGTCCGCAGCTTCGGCGTGCAGGCGACGATCTCGAACTGCTCGAACAACTACGGGCCGTGGCAGCACATCGAGAAGTTCATCCCGCGCCAGATCACCGAGGTCATCGACGGTCGCCGCCCCAAGCTCTACGGGTCCGGCGAGAACGTCCGCGACTGGATCCACACCGAGGACCACTCCTCAGCGGTGCTGACCATCCTCCAGCGGGGCAGGATCGGCGAGACCTACCTGATCGGCGCCGAGGGCGAGAAGTCCAACCTCGACGTGGTCCGCCTGATCCTGACCCTGATGGGGCGCGACGCCAGCGACTTCGAGCACGTCACGGACCGGGCCGGCCACGACCTGCGCTATGCGATCGATGCGGGCAAGCTGCGCACCGAACTGGGCTGGGTGCCGCAGTACGCCGACTTCGAGGCGGGCCTGGAGCAGACGGTCCGCTGGTACCAGGACAGCGAGGACTGGTGGCGTCCGCACAAGGACGCGACGGAGGCGTCGTACGCCGCGAAGGGGCAGTGATGGAGCTCCGCGTCGAGACCACCCCGATCCCCGGCCTGCTCGTCGTCCGCCTGCCCGTCCACCGCGACGACCGCGGCTGGTTCAAGGAGAACTGGCAGCGCGAGAAGATGGT
>JAKFEI010000420.1:0-21100 GCA_036675765.1 Nocardioides sp.
TCGGCCGTGACGGCGCGGTACGACCAACTCCAGCTGCTCGGGCCCCGTGGGGCCTGGCGGCCATGGGTGGGTGTGCTGTTGCTCGTGGTCATGGTGATGGCCGCGCAGCTCGTGATGGCCGTCGTGGTGAGCCTGTTCCTGGCGGCCACCGGCACGTCGGGCGACGCGATCACCGACAAGCTGGGTGGGGACCCGGTGACGCCGAGCTTCCTGGTGCTCGTCAACCTCGGCTGGGCCGTTGCCATCCCGGCGGTCTGGCTGGTCGCGCGTGCCCTGCACGGCCAGGCTCCCGGCTGGATCGCCTCGGTCGTCGGCGGCATCCGCTGGCGCTGGCTGTTGACCTGTCTGGGCCTGTCGGTGCTCGCGCTCGCGGCCACCGTCGTGGTGGCGACCGTGCTGCCCGACCAGGGTGCGTCCGGCGTCGAGGTGAGCGGGGAACTGAATCCCTGGACCTCCGCCGTTCGTGACTTCCTGCTCGTCACGATCCTGCTCACCCCGCTGCAGGCCGCGGGGGAGGAATACGTCTTCCGCGGGTACCTCGCGCAGGCGTTCGGCGGCGTTGCCTCCCGCCTCGGCCCGCCCGTGAGCGCGACGGTCGCGGTCGTCGTACCCGCGTTGTTGTTCGCGCTGGCCCACGGCCTCGGCCAGGACGTGCCGACCTTCTTCGACCGCTTCGCCTTCGGGGTCGTGGCGGGCGTGTTGGTCCTGCTCACGGGCGGTCTGGAGGCCGGTATCGCGATGCACGTGCTGAACAACTTCCTGGCCTTCGGGCTGGCGCTGTCGTTCGGTGACATGACCGAGGCGTTGAACCCGTCGGGCGGCACCTGGTGGTCCATCCCCGTGACCCTGACGCAGTCCTTCGTCTACCTGGGCCTTGCCCTGTGGGCGGCCCGTCGAATGGGCCTCGCGACCCATGCCGAACGCCCGGGGGATGGGGCCATTTTGGAGGCCCGGCAGGGCCGCGTGTAATGTTCCCCCTCGGCTCGCTCCCTCGGGAAAAGGGCCGAAAGCAAGCAGTTCTGCAATGGCCTATGGTGTAATTGGCAACACGACTGGTTCTGGTCCAGTTATTCTAGGTTCGAGTCCTAGTAGGCCAGCGAGTTCTTTCGAGAGCCGCTGAAGCGGGGCCCCGAATTTGGCCCAGCAGAAGCACGATCGCTAGAGTTCACGTCGTTGTCAGCGGCCCGCAAGGATCGCGAGCGACAAGAGATGCCCCCGTTGTGTAGCGGCCTAGCACGGCGCCCTCTCACGGCGTTAGCGCCGGTTCGAATCCGGTCGGGGGTACAACACAGAAAGGCCCGGTCCACTGGACCGGGCCCTTCTGCATTTCCTACGACACGCGCTCGACCTCGAGCAGGGTGATGGCTCCCTCGGGACAGGAGCCGGCCGCGTTGGTTGCGTCCTCCACCTGGTCGGCGGGTACGTCGATGGTCTGGCCCCGTGCGGTCACGAAGCCGTCGTCGTCGTCCTCGAGCAGGTCTTCCGCCAGGTTGTAGCAGCGCCCGTGCCCGCGGCAGAGGTTGGCGTCGATCGTGAGCTTCATGCCTCGACCTCCCACGTGAGCGGCAGTGTCAGCAGGGTCATCATGGCCCCGCCCCCGCGCTCCATCAGTGGCTCGCCGCCCGCCACCGAGAACTCCGGGATGACCCGCAGCCACTCCTCGACGGCGACCTGCATGATCATGCGGGCCAGGTGGGCGCCCAGGCAGCGGTGGGGTCCGCCGGCGAAGCCGAGGTGGTTGTTGGACTTGCGCTCCACGATGAACTTGTCGGGCTGGTCATAGACGCGGGGGTCGCGGTTGGCTCCGGAGACGAGCCCGTAGACCATGTCGCCCTTGCGCAGCGGGCAGCCGTGGAACTCGGTGTCCTGGGCGACCTTGCGGCCGTCGCCGAAGACGATCGTGTAGAGGCGCAGGGACTCCTCGACGGCCGAGGGGATCAGCTCGGGCCGGGCGACCAGCTTGCGCCGGTCGTCAGGGTTCTCCGCGAGGTGGCGGAAGAGGTAGCCCAGCTGGCCGCGGGTCGTGTCCAGGCCGGCCAGGACGAGCACCGTCAGGATGTCCAGGATCAGGTCGTCGCCGAGCGGCTCGTCGTCGATGGTGCTGTGCATCAGCAGCGACACGAAGTCGTTGTCCAGCAGCGGCTCGTCGCGCCGGGCCTCCAGCACGGCCACCCAGTACTGCCGGATCCCGCCGAGGGCAGCGCCCATCGCCTGCTGCTGTTCGAGGTCACCGCCGAAGCCGGCGAAGAAGTCCTCCACCCACGGCACGAACAGGTCGGCGTCGGAGTTCGGGACGCCGATGATCGTCAGGAAGATCTCGGTCGGCAGCCGCATGGCGAAGTCGGTGACGAAGTCGCACCCACCCCGGTGCGCGAGTTCGGCGACCAGGCGCTGGCCGATCTCGTGCGCCTGCGGGCTCACCCGGTTGACGGCGTTGGGGGCGAACCACTTGCTGATCAGCTGGCGGTACTTCGCGTGGTCGGGCGGGTCGATCTGGGTCGGGACGAACCGGTAGGCGGGTTCCGGTTCCCAGGGCGTGATCGATTCGCTGGAGAAGATCTCCGGGTGCTGGTACATCTCGCGCACCTCGTCGTACCGCGTGAAGACCCAGTAGCCCTGTGCGTGGGTGTTGAAGAACGCAGGGCTGGTCTCGCGCAGTTCGTTGGCGAGCTGCCAGTGGCTGCCCGCCTCGAGCGGGGGTGACGCATCGAGATGGATGACCGGGCATCCGGTCGGCACACCTGGGGGCTTGGTGGCTACGCGCTCGGCTGCCAGGTCGGTCATGGTTCCTCGCTCTCTCCACCGCTCGACACCGCGAACGGGCAAACTGAGTTTGGTTCAGTTACGGATGCAAATGTAACCCCGCTCACACCACTCCGCAATGACTCGACCTGATGGATTTTCGGTCCGCGCCGCCCGGGGGCCAGGTCGGGGACCTCGCAAAATGTGATGCTTGACACGAGTTCAGTTCAGTTCTACGTTTCGGATCTACCCCCGACTCGGGCGTTCCGAAGGAGACAGCGTTGACACCGACACAGCAGGTCACCTCGGTCGAGGCGCCGGTCATCACCCCGGAGCCCGACGGATCGCCGCGCCGCGCGATCGGTCCGCGTCTGATCCTGAGCAAGCTGGCGCCGCGGCGGATCAGTGCGATCTACCTGCTCGGCGTCTTCATCGTGCTCTTCGGCGCCCTGCGTCCCGAGACCTTCCTGACCGAGGTCACCTTCACCCTCATCTTCCGCTCGGGCGTGGTGACCTGCATCCTGGCGCTCGCCTTCCTCGTGCCCCTGACGGCGGGCGTGTACGACCTGTCCATCGGCTCGGTGATGGCGCTGTCGCTGGGGACGATCGTGTTCCTGTCGCTCAACACGGACCTCTCGGCCCCGGTGACCGTCGTCATCGCCCTGCTCGCCTGCGCGCTGTCCGGCGCCGTGTCCGGCTTCATCGTGGTGAAGCTGCACGTCGACTCGTTCATCGCGACCCTCGGCGTGAGCCAGGTGCTCACGGGTGTGGTGTTGCTGATGTCGAAGAACACCCAGCTGATCGGCGACTTCCCGGACTACTGGTCCGAGCTCGGCAACGGGGACCTGCTGGGTGTTCCCCGCGTGGTCTACATGCTCGTGCTGCTGGCCCTGGTGATGTGGTACGTCCTCGAGTTCACCTCGATCGGTCGTCACCTGCTCGCGACCGGCGGCAATCGCGAGGCCGCACGCCTCGCCGGCGTACCGACCGAGCGGGTGCTGTGGAGCGCCTTCATCGCCAGTGGCGTGATCGCCGGCATCGCCGGAGCGATCTTCTCGATGCAGAGCGCGGTGTTCTCCGCGAGCATCGGCCCGGGCTACCTCTTCCCGGCGGTCGCCGCGGTGTTCCTCGGCGCCTCCCAGCTCTCCCAGCGCCCCAATGTCTGGGGCACGCTGATCGCCTACTTCGCCCTGGCCTTCGGCATCCAGGGCCTCGCGCTGACGACGGCCTCGGGTTCGGTCTGGAGCCAGCCGGTCTTCCAGGGCGTCTCGCTGATCATCGCGGTCGCCGTCGCCAGCCGACCGGTGGTGCGCAAGCTGCGCACCTCGAAGGCGACCGGGTCGGTGGCCTGAGATGACCACCGCACAGGTCGCGCCCGTCCTGACGATTCGGGGGCTCTCCAAGACCTTCGTCTCCACGAGGGCGCTGCGGGACGTCGACTTCGATCTTCGTGCCGGCGAGATCCATGCGCTGATCGGGCAGAACGGCTGCGGGAAGTCGACGCTGATCAAGATCCTCGCCGGTTTCCACCAGCCCGACCCGGGTGTGGAGATCAGGCTCGCCGGTCGGGAGCTCGACCTGGCCCGTACGGCGGACTCGCACGACGCCGGCTTCCGGTTCGTCCACCAGGACCTGGGGCTCGTCGGCAGCCTCAACACGGTCGAGAACCTGATGCTCGGCCGCGAGGTGGCGACAGCGCGTGGTGGCCGGATCCGCTGGGACGCCGAGCGCCGCGACGCCGAGCGCCGGATGGCCGACCTCGGCTACCGGTTCGACGTGCTTCGCCCGGTCGTCGAGCTCGGCTCTGCCGAACGCACCGGCGTCGCGATCGCGCGTGCTCTCTGGGACTGGGAGGCCGCCCGGGTGCTGGTGGTCGACGAGCCGACCGCGTCGCTGCCGCGTGAAGAGGTGGCGACCCTCTTCGCTGCGCTCGAGCGGGTACGCCGTGCCGGGCTCGGCGTCATCTACGTCTCGCACCGCCTCGACGAGATCTTCGCGATCGGCGACCGGGTCACCGTGCTCAAGGACGGAACGCTCGTCGGGACGTGGAACGTCGCCGACATCACCCAGGACGACCTGGTCAGTTCGATGATCGGCGGCGAGGAGCTGCGCAAGCGCGGCGAGGGCGAGGTTCGGCCCGACGCCGAGGTGGTGCTGCGCACCTCCGGTCTCTGCGGCACCGTCGTCGACAACGTGGACCTCGAGGCGCGCCGGGGCGAGGTCGTCGGCATCGCCGGGCTGACCGGCTCGGGCCGCGAGGAGATCCTGCCGCTGCTCTTCGGCGCCGCGTCGCGCACCGGCGAGGTCCTGGTGGACGATCGCGCCGTGCCGTGCCGTCCGCGCGGTGCCATGCGGGCCGGTCTAGCGCTCGTGCCTGCCGACCGACGTGGTCACGGCGCGGTGCTCGGGATGACGGTTCGCGAGAACACCAGCCTCACCCACCTCCGGCCGTTCTCGACATGGCTCGGCTTCCTGAGCCGGGCGCGGGAGAACCGCGAAGCGGAGGAGTGGATCCAGCGGCTCGACGTACGTCCTGCCAGTGCGGAGGCCGTCTTCGCCCTGCTCTCTGGCGGCAACCAGCAGAAGGTCGTGCTCGCCAAGTGGCTGCGGCGCGAGCCGACGGTGCTGCTCCTCGACGAGCCCAGCCAGGGTGTGGACGTGGGGGCGAAGGCCGTCATCCACGCACTGGCCCGGCAGGTCGCACACGACGGCGCCTGTGTCGTCATCGCCTCGTCCGACGACGCCGAGCTGTGCGACACCTGCGACCGCGTCCTGGTGATGCGCGACGGCCACATCGTGGCCGAGGTCGAGGGCGCCCGCCTGACGGCCGAGGAACTCGGACGGCTCCAGCTGGGGCTCGCACGCACCTCCTGATCTCGGGTCTCGCTCAGAGACGGATCTCGGACAGTTGTCTGATTCAAAACGAAACCGAATTCAATTGATTCTAGGAGTCCCGATGAAGATCTGGCAGCGCACTGCGCGCATGTCACTCCCGATGCTGCTGGCCTTTGCGCTGGTGGCTTGCGGGACCGACGAGGAACCCGTCGACGCGAGCGAGGCCTCCGCTGCCGCCGCGTCCGCCCCGGACCCGGTGACCGCCGTTCCGATCAAGATCAATGTCTCCACGCCGCTGGACCAGGCGCCCACGCCGGGCAAGACGCTCTTCTGGCTGCAGTGCGAGCTCCCGATCTGCGCCAAGATCGGCGGCGGCGTCGAGGCGGCCGTGGAGGCGGCTGGCTGGGACTTCGAGACACAGGTGTTCAAGGCGACCGATCCGGCCGGCGGCCTGGAGTCGGCGATCCAGCGCAAGCCCGACGCGATCGCGATCACCGGCATCCCGTCTGCCGCGATCAAGCCGCAGCTCGAGGCAGCGGCTGCCGCCGGCATTCCGGTGGTCACCTGCGCGCCCGGTCCCGAGGAGCCGTCGGCCGAGACCTTCGGTGCCATCTGCAGCCAGACCACCGGACCCGACGGCGAGAACCTCGCCAAGTGGGCCATCAAGGACTCCGGCGGCGTTGCGCACATGGTGATGGTCACCATCTCCGCCTTCCCGTCGCTCCAGACCACCGTCGACGGCATGGAGAGCGTCCTCGACGACTATTGCCCGGCCTGTTCCTCGGGCGTGCTCGACCTGACCGTCGAGGACCTCGCCGGTGGCCAGGTCGCAGCGAAGCTGATCGCCTACCTGCAGACGAACCCGAAGACGAACTACGTCGTCTTCAACTTCGGCGACCTGGAGATTGGTGTCCCCGAGGCGCTCAAGGCTTCGGGCTTCGAGGACAAGGTCAAGCTGATCGGCAACGGTGCCGGCCCGCAGCAGTTCCAGGCGCTGATCGACGGCGGCATGGACGCGGCGTGGGTCGCCTACCCGGCGGTCTACTCCGGCTGGGAGATGGTCGACGCGGCCCTGCGCCTCGCCGACGGCGGTGAGCTGCCGGCCGGCTACCAGGAGGAGATCGCGGCCCTGCCGTCGTACATCGTCGACAGCGCCGACGGCGCGAAGGCGCTCGAACCGTCCCTCGACTACCCCGGACCAGAGGGTTACGAGGACCAGTTCAAGGCGCTCTGGCAGGTCAACTGAGACCGGTGGCGCCGGACACCTTGCGGTCCGGCGCCATCGGTTTCCCCCTCGGGCAAGCGAGAAGTGAGGTCGTCATGTTGAGTACCGATGTCAGGCTGGACCTGCCGTCGTCTGCCACGCCGGAGGGCGTGGGAGAGCTGAGTCTGGCGGCGACCGTGTTCGCGCCGGCCGAGGGCAGCGGAGGGCGCGAACAGGTGCTGGTCTGTTGGCCCGGAGGGTCCTACGGACGGGACTACTGGGACATCCAGCTTCCGGGGCATGAGGGCTACAGCTTCGCCGAGCACATGACCACTCGTGGGTTCATCGTGATTGCCGTTGACCCACTCGGCGTAGGGGACAGCGGTCGTCCCGAGGACGGCACGCTGTGCACCTACGAAGCGCTCGCCGACGCGGCGAACGGGGCCGTGACGGTCATCCGGAGCCGGCTCGAGGACGGGACGCTGGTCGCGGAGCTGGCGCCCGTCGCGATGCCGAGGATCGTCGGCGTGGGCCACTCCATCGGCGACGGACTGGTCACGATCCAGCAGGCGCGGTGGGGCAGCTACGACGCCATCGCCGTGCTGGGTTTCACCCACGGGGTCAAGGATCGTGCGGTCGACGCAGCGGACGACCCGACGGTCCGCGCGACGGCGGTCGACCAGGCACGGGTGTTCTGGGGTGACCAGTGGGACGCCCGCTACGGCGTCGTCGACAAGTCTCCCCACCAGGTCTGGTTGAACGGGCCGGATGTCCCGGCCGACATCGTGGCGGCAGACAACGCCAACTCGGTGATCTGGGCGGCCGAGACCTATGTCGACGCACTTCATGTCGGCTTCACGAGCGCGTACGCGGCCAGGGTGGCATCACCGGTGATGGTCGTGTTCGGCGAGAACGACATTGCTGAGCGACCGCGCGAAGAGCCCGCGTTCTACGTGGGTTCCGCCGACATCACCCTGCTCGTGCTGGCGGGCAGCTATCACTGCCACAACTTCCAGGACGGTCGAGCGACGCTCTGGGACCGTCTCGGCGTCTGGGTGACGGAGGTGATCCACCCACCCGCCCGACCTCTTGTGGCGGGCGTCACCATCCCGTAAATTGAATCGAACTGGGTTCATTCCTGCTGGAGTGCGGGCGAGCCCGGTTCTCACCCGGGCCCCAGGGCCCGTCACGAGTGGAAGGTCATCCCCATGGCAACCATTGATCACCAGGCATTCTTCATCGACGGCGCATGGCGTGCCGCGCAGACCGATGACCGGTTCGACATCATCTCGCCGAGCTCCGAAGAGATCATCGGCCACGTCCCGGCGGCTTCCCGCGCCGACATCGACGCTGCCGTCGGCGCCGCCCGCAAGGCGTTCGACGAGGGGGAGTGGCCCCGGCTGACGCCGGCCGAGCGCGCTGACTACCTCACCCGGATGGCGGACGCGATCGCCAAGCGCCAGGACGAGCTCGCCCAGCTGATCACCGAGGAGCTCGGCTGCACCCTGTTCCTCTCGCAGGTCTACCAGGTCATCTCCCCGGTGATGAGCCTCAACTACAACGCCGAGATCGGCCGCAGCCTCGACACCGCCCAGGTGCGGCTCAGCGACCTCGGCCCGCTGGCCGCCAGCTCCGAGGGCGGCAGCATCATCCCGATGGCGGGCGCCAGCCTCGTCACCCAGGAGCCGATCGGCGTGGTGGCGGCCTTCCCGGCGTACAACTTCGCCTTCCCGGCCGTGCCGCAGAAGGTCGCACCGGCGCTGATCGCGGGTTGCACCGCTGTGGTCAAGGTGACCGAGCCCAACCCGCTCGCCACCTTCATCTACGGCGACATCTGCGCGGAGGTCGGCCTGCCCCCGGGCGTCATCAACATCGTGGCCGCCCGCGGACCGGAGTCGGAGTACCTCGTCCGGCACCCCGGTGTGGACATGGTCAGCTTCACTGGTTCCGTGCAGACCGGCGCCCGGATCGCCGCCGCCTGCGGCGAGCTGATCCGGCCCTGCGTGCTGGAGCTCGGTGGGAAGTCGGCCGCGATCGTCCTCGACGACGCAAAGCTGGAGGACGCACTCCCGGTCCTGATCGGCGCGAGCGTCGGCACGAACGCCGGCCAGAGCTGCGTCGCACTCACCCGCCTGGTCGTCCCCGCTGCGCGCTACGACGAGTACGCCGAGGCGCTCGTCGAAGGTTTCCGGTCGCTGAAGATCGGCGACCCGATGGAGTCCGACACGGTGATCAGCCCGCTCGTCACCGAGCGCCAGCGCGACCGCGTGGAGGAGTACGTCGAGCTCGCCCGCAAGGAGGGCGCCACGATCGCCACCGGCGGCCGTCGTCCGGCCGGCCTCGACCGGGGCTGGTACTTCGAGCCCACGCTGGTCACGGACGCCGACAACTCGATGCGGGTCTCGCGCGAGGAGATCTTCGGCCCGATGGCCTGCCTGATCCCGCACCACGGCGAGGAGGACGCGATCCGGATCGCCAACGACAGCGAGCTCGGCCTGTCCGGCGCGGTCTTCACGGCCGACGACGCCCACGGCTTCGAGGTCGCCCGCAAGGTCCGGGCCGGCACGTTCTCGGTGAACACCTTCGCGGCCGACCTGGGCTCGCCCTTCGGTGGCTTCAAGAAGTCCGGCATCGGTCGCGAGCACGGGCCGACGGCGTACCAGGAGTTCCTGCACTACAAGACCATCTCGGTCGACCCCAGCCGCAGCCTGCCCGAGTCGGTCACCGACGGCGTTCGCCGCGGCACCGGTCCGGGCACGCACTGAGCCGGCTGAAATCACCGAAACAGGAGCCCCGATGGCCGACCAGTTCCCGCACGTCTTCTCGCCGTTCCGGATCGGCGGCTTCGATGTCCGGAACCGGCTGGTGGCCTTGCCTGCGGGGACCAGCCTGGTCGAGCACGGCGTGCCCACGCACGGGGACGTCGAGCACTTCGAACGGCTCGCGGCCGGGGGAGTCGGGCTGGTCATCGCCGGGGCGATGGTCGTCCACCCGACGTCGGCGCTGAGGTCGGGCAAGCTGGTCGAGGGCTACCTCGACGCGGTCGTGCCGGTCATGGCGGAGAAGGCGGACGTCGTGCATCGTCACGGCGCCCGGTTCATCGGGCAGTTGTGCCACCTCGGCCGCGAGTTCATCGGCGGCGAGTCCGACCACGCCCCGGTGGCGCCGTCGGCACTCAAGACCGTCCGCGACGCCTATCCGCCGCACGTCCTCACGCATCGCGAGATCGACGACATCGTCGAGGGCTGGCGGGTCTCGACCGAGAACCTGGTCAAGGCTGGTCTCGACGGCGTCGAGATCCACGCGGCGCACGGCTACCTGCCGGCGCAGTTCATGTCCGCGGCGACGAACCACCGGACCGACGACTTCGGCGGATCGTTCGAGAACCGGATGCGCTTCCTGCACCTGGTGATCGAGGCGATGCGCTCGGTGACGCCGGCCGGGTTCGCCCTCGGGGTACGGCTCAGCGGCGAGGAGGAGATCCCGGGCGGCATGGGGATCGAGGACTGCGTGCGGATCGCGGAGGACCTGGCCGCGCTCGGCGTCGTCGACTACTTCAGCATCACGCACGGGACCCGTGGAAAGTACGTCAAGGACTCGACCGGACCGGACGCGGTGGCCGTCCCTTCGGCGTCGCGCGTGCGCGCCGCCACCGGCCTGCCCACCCTCGTCGGCCAGCGGATCCGCGACGTCGGCACCGCCGAGCACGTCATCAAGGCAGGCCACGCCGACCTGGTCGGCATGGCCCGTGCGCTGATCGCCGACCCGGACCTGCCGGTGAAGTCGCACTCCGGGCGCCTCGACGAGGTCCGCGGCTGCCTGGGCATCAACCAGGACTGCCGCGCCTTCGACCCGCACCTGCACTGCGCCGTCAATGCCGAGGTGGGACGCGGCCGGCTGCCCGGCGTCGGCGTCCAGGTCGCGCGGTCCAAGGAGATCTACGTCATCGGCGGTGGTCCCGGTGGTCTGGAGGCAGCTCGCGTGGCCGCCGAGCGTGGTCACCGGGTGACGCTCTTCGAACGCGGGACGGCGCTCGGGGGAGCGGTGCGCGTCGCTGCTGCCTCGCCGCATCGCTCGACCCTGATCGACATCGTCGACTACCTCGACCGCGAGACCCGGCGACTCAAGGTCGACATCAACCTCGGCGCCGAGATCGGTGCGGACGACCTCGAGGAGATCGGCGGACTCGCCGACCACGTCGTGATCGCCACCGGTTCGGTGCCGGCTCCGCTGACGGCGGGACTGCTCGGCCACAGCGCCGTCACGGTCGACGACGTACTCCTCGGGGAGGTGCCGGAGACTCCGGGCGTCGCTGTCGTGTACGACGAGGACGACGGGTTCTGGCCGGCGTACAGCGCTGCCGAGGCCTTGGCCCAGCGTGGCTGGCAGGTGACCTTCGCGACGGCGATGACCTCGCTCGCGCCGCGGGTGCCCGCCGAGAGCGTGGGTCCGTTGCTGCAACGCCTCGGCGCTGCGGGGGTGACCCTGCAGGTGGCCCACCGGCTGGTCGTTCCCGATGACGCCGGTGCGGTTGCGTTGCGTCCGGTGTTCGGTGGCCATGAGATCAACGTCGGCCAGGCGCTGCTGGTCGCGCACCAGCCGCGGCACAGCGACGACGCCCTGCAGCGCACGTTGTCCGCCGACGGCTTCGGCGGCAAGGTCACCGCCATCGGTGACTGCGTGACGCCCCGCCGGATCAGCCATGCCATTGCCGAGGGCTATCGCGTCGGCGCCACCGTCTGATGAACCACGAACCACGAGAAGAGGCAGAGCGATGACCAGTGTCGAGGACCGGATCCTCATCGAGGACCAGATCTACAAGTACGCGTCGAGCATCGACTCGGCGAACCCGGAGGCGCTGTACGACGTCCTGTACCCGGACCTGTGGGCGCAGTACGGCAACGCCGAGCCGGCGGAGAGCGCCGAGACGGTGATCGGCTGGATCCGCGACGCGACCAAGAACTGCGTGTGGCAGCACCACCTGCTGAGCGTCTATCACGTCGACGTCCAGGGGGACACCGCGACCGCGTTGGTCTACCACACGTCGTACCAGAAGTTCGAGGGCGACGACGACGTGTGCCTCCTCGTCGGTCGCTACCACGACGAGCTGGTGCGGCACGATGGGAAGTGGATGATCTCCCGGCTGGTCTTCGAGATCATGTGGGGTGAGCGGCGTGCGGACACGGCCGGTTATCTCGAGGCCGTCGGTGGCCGTGGACCCCAGGTCCCGATGTGGCCGTAGCCATGATGCCGGCGTACCGACTCCTCGGTTGGGGTCGCGACGTCGAGCGGGTCGAGGTGCCGGTGCCGGTGCCACTCGGGCGGGAGGTCCTCCTCGAGGTCCGTGCCGTCGGCCTGTGCCACTCGGACCTCTTCGTGATGGGCTGCCCGGAGGGCACGCTGCCGTACGACCTCCCACTGACCCTGGGGCACGAGGTCGCTGGCCGGGTCGTCGCGGTCGGCGATGAAGTCGACGCCTCGCTGATCGGCGAGGACGGCGTCGTGCACGGCGTCTGGTCGTGCGGCAAGTGCCACAACTGCCTGCGCGGACAGGACAACCACTGCGTCGCTCTCGAGGGCAAGGTCGGGTGCGGGCTGGGTCGCGACGGCGGACTGGCCGAATACGTCCTGCTGCCCGACGAACGCCACTTCGTGACCGCCCGGGGTGTGCCTGCGGAGACGCTCGCGCCGCTGGCCGACGCGGGTCTGACGGCCTATCACGCGATCCGGGCCCATCGCGACGCCCTCATGGGGGACTGCTCGGCGGTGGTGATCGGCGTCGGCGGCCTCGGCCACCTGGCCGTCCAGATCCTGCGTGCGATCACCACGGCTCAGGTGACGGCCGTCGATCCCCGGCCCGAGGCCTGCGTGCTGGCCGAGCGGCTCGGAGCTCACCTGACGACGACGTCCGTCGACGGACTGGCCGGAGCAGATGTCGTCCTCGACTTCGTCGGGTCGGACGAGACCATGCGCTCGGGCGCCGCGGCGCTGGTGCCCGGCGGTCGTCTGGTCGTCGTCGGCGGAGCGCGCGGCACCATCGCGGTGGGCAAGGGCCTGGACCTGCCGCTGGGCTGGCAGGTCAGTGCGCCGTTCTGGGGCGCGCGGGAAGACCTCGTCGCGGTCGTCGAGCTCGCCGAGCAGGGGCTGCTCGCCCCGGTGATCGAGACGGTGCCGTTCAGCGACGTGCCGCAGGCCTATGCGCGCCTGCGTGAGGGCCAGGTGACGGGACGACTCGTCGTCGTTCCCTAGAAGTCAGGGTCAGACGACGACGCGGAGCACCGCGTCGGAGGTGAGTACGCCGATCTCGTCGAGCGTGTGCGGACCGCCGGGGCGGTACCACCGCCACACGCCGACGACGAGCGCGAGCGCCATGCGCGCGGACAGCTCGACGTCACGGTCGGCGAAGGTGCCGCTGTCGACGCCGCGCTGCATCAGAGCGGTCCACGCCTGCTCGATCTCGCGCACCAGTGCGCGGGACTGCAGGCGCTCCTGCTCCTCCTTCTCGGAGGGTCGGGGGGTGGCGAGCAGGTCGAGGTGGTTCTGCAGGATCCGGCGCTGCAGGGCGTCGCGCGCGCTGCCGACGTAGGCCGAGCTGACCGCGAGGCGCAGCGCCTCGGCCGGGTCGTCGACCGACGTGGTGACGTCCTGGAAGCGCTCGAGCGAGCGGGTGAGCTCGAGCCGCATGATGGTCAGCAGGCAGTGCGCCTTCGACTCGAAGTAGTGGTAGAGCGCGGTCTGTCCGATGCCGACGTCGTCGGCGATCGAGGCCCACTTGGTGTGTTCGTAGCCGTCACTGCCGAAGCGGTCGATGGCTGCCGCGACGATGGCAGTGCGCTTCGAACGGGCGCTTTCGGCCCGCGGAGCTGTCGTTGTCTGCATGGCTCCCCTTCCCGAGACCGTGGTCGCTCAGGGTAGCGGCACGGGTTCCCGGCTTCGGCTCGATTCGTGGCCTTCGTGCGGTTGCAGCCCGGCGCATGAACTGATATCACTTCAAGTATGACCGATCACCGACACTCTCCACAACCATGACCTGTGTCGGGCGTGAGGTCCGGGTCCGGCGGTACCCCGCTGGACCCGTGGCAACCGGTGACTTCGAGGTGGTCGAGGTCGAGGTTCCCGATCCGGCGCCGGGACAGGTGCTCGTCCGCAACACGTGGACGTCCGTCGATCCCGGACTGCGGCTGCGCCTGCGGCCCGATGCTCCGGCGGGCTACTTCGCAGCCTTCCCGCTGGGGCAGGCGATGGACGGCATCATGGCCCTCGGCGAGGTGGTCGAGTCCCGCGCGCCGGGCTTCGCTCCCGGCGACACCGTGACCCACGCCCAGGGCTGGCGGGAGTACGCCGTCGTCGACCCGGCTGCGATCCAGCTCGGCGGCGTCGGCACCCTCACCCGGCTCGACGTCGGCGATGCGGAGGTGTCGTGGTTCCTCGGGCCGCTCGGCGGGATGGGGCTGACGGCGTACGCCGGCCTGCATGTCGTCGATGCCCTGAGGGGCGGTGAGACCGTCTGGGTCTCTGCGGCCGCGGGCGCGGTCGGCAGCCTGGTCGCGCAGATCGCCAAGCTCTGCGGCCACCGGGTGATCGCGAGTGCGGGCAGTGACGAGAAGGTCGCCTGGCTCCGCGAGGACCTCGGCGTCGAGGCCTTCAACTACCGCGACGGCGACCTGGGCGCCCAGCTGCAGGATCTCGCTCCGGAGGGGATCGACGTCTACTTCGACTCCGTGGGCGGCGATCACCTCGAGGCCGCCCTGGACCACCTCAACCGCAGCGGCCGGGTCGCGATGTGCGGCTCGATCTCGGAGTACGAGTCGGAATCGAAGGGACCGCGCAACCTGTTCCTCGCCGTCTCCAAGGACCTCACGCTCCGTGGCTTCCGCGGCAGCAGCAACCTGCACCTGCGCGACGAGATGCAGGCCCGGCTGGCCGCATGGCTCCGCAGCGGCGAGCTCGTGCATCGCGAGACCGTCTTCGCCGGACTCGAGTCGGCGCCCCGTGCGCTCGCGGAGATGATCGCCGGCCGCGCCATCGGAAAGACCCTCGTCAGCATCGGCTGACCGACAGACAGGAACTGCCATGACCAACCCCATGACAAGCGCGACAACAGTGGAGCGACGCCTCAAGGACAAGGTCGTCCTCCTCACCGGCGCGACCGGGGGACTCGGTCGGGCCACCGCCGAGCGACTGGCGGAGGAGGGGGCGCACCTGGTCCTGACTGATCTCGACGAGCAGGCGTGCAAGGCGCTGGCGGACGAGCTCCCGGGCCCCGGCAGGCACATCGCCGCGCGGCTCGACGTCGCGGACGAGGCGCAGTGGATCGGGGCCGCCGCGATGGTCCAGCGGGAGTACGGACGCCTCGACGGCCTGGTGAACAACGCGGCCATCGGCAGCCTGGCGACCGTCGAGGACGAGACGGTCGACAACTGGGAGCGGGTCATGTCGATCGGCTCCACCGGCGTCTGGCTGGGCATGAAGCACCTCGGCCCGATCGTCGCCGCCTCGGGCGGTGGCTCGATCGTCAACCTCTCCTCGATCCTCGGCACCGTGGGCGGCCTCGGCAACAGCGCGGCCTATCACGCAGCCAAGGGCGCGGTGCGCACGCTGACCAAGAACGCCGCCCTGCACTGGGCGACGGCTTCAGTGCGAGTGAACTCGCTGCACCCCGGCTTCATCGGCACCACCGAGCTGTTGAAGCGTTACGAAGGCACCCCGCGGCACGAGTCGATGCTGGCGAACACGCCCGTCGGTCGACTGGGGCGCAGCGAGGAGGTCGCCGCGGTCGTGGCGTTCCTCGTCAGCGACGACTCGACCTTCATGACCGGCTCCGAGGTCTACGCCGACGGCGGCTACACCGCCCGCTGAACTCTCGGGCCCGGGTCAGGCCTGGGGGAACTCGACCTCGGGCGTGCGGCAGATGAGCAGCCGGCGGCACTTGTCGCTGGCGCTGTCGATCATGGCCGAGGCGTTGAACGACGCCTCGAAGTCGCCGTCGCGGGTGGTCTGGCCGAGCACCAGTTCGACGTCGCCGACGCGGGCGCCGTTGGCGACGTGGTGCACGAGCACGCTCTTCTCGCGCTGGTCGAGGTAGCGCTCGAGGCCGGCGCGATCGCCGACGAACTCAGCGGACTGGCCCCCGCCCTGGGAGAACTGCACCGACATCACGAAGTCGTCGGTGATGAGGCCGAGGACCCGCTCGGGCTCGTCGGAATCCATGATCTCGAACCAGCGCTCGAGGAAGGGCGTCGTCGTATTCATCAGTCCTCCATCAGGTCGTGCTCGGTGTCGAAGGTGACCTGGTAGCTCGCGATCAGGCCTTCGGGTCCGAGGCGGACGCCGGAGAGGAATCGGCCGGTCGTGGTCTCGCCCTCGGTCACCTTGCCGTAGATGAACTCGACGTCGTCGTCGCGTGTCTGGCGCAGCACCACGTGGGCCCTGTTCGAGACGCCGCGGCCGCCGAGGTAGGCGCGCATCGCGTCGCGCCCCTGGCCGCGTTTCGCGCCGGCCGGTAGCACCATGACGAAGCGCACGGCGGGGTCGAGCAGGTCCAGGGCGCCGTCGAGGCGGCCCTCGTCGATGGCCCGGTAGTAGCGGGCAAGCGTGGTCTCGGACATGAAACTGAAGTTAGTTCAAATTGCTGGAGTTTGTCGAGACCGAGGGGTTGCCAGCGTGGCGACCGTCACCTAAATTGAACTCAAGTCAGTTCAGTTTCAAGTTCGTCGACATCAAGGAGAGTCATGGACCAGCTGCTCGTCACCGTGCTGAGCGGGGTCGCGAACGGAGCCGTCTACGGCCTGGTCGGGCTGGGTCTGGTGATCATCTTCCAGTCGACCGACGTCATGAACTTCGCGATGGCCGCCATGGCCACGACCGCCGGGTATGTCGCCCTGAGCATGGTCGACGCCGGGGTCGCCCTGGCCATCGCGCTGCTCGCCGCCGTCGGCTTCGCCTCGATGTTCGGCCTCGCCGTGCGGGAGGTGCTGATCCGCCCACTGGGGGAGGGGCGGCTGTTCGCCGCCCTCGTGGTGACCATGGGCGTCGCCATCGGCACCGAACACTTCGTCGGACGCCACTGGGGTGAGCAGCCCAAGGCGTTCCCGCGGCTCCTCGACGGCTCGGTGGCGATCGGCGACTCGCGGATCCAGACCCAGGACCTGCTCGTGATCGTCGTGGCCGTGCTGGCCATGGCGGCCGTCGCGATGCTCTTCCAGCGGACCTCGCTCGGCTCGGCCATGCGTGCCGTCGCCGAGTCGTCGGAGACCGCCCGCGTGCTCGGCATCAACTCCCAGAAGGTCGCCCGGATCGCCTGGGCGCTCGGTGTCGGCCTCGCCACGCTGGGCGTCCTTCTCTATGCGCCCAACGTCGGCATGACTCCGGTCGTGCTTGCGCCGGTGCTCTTCCGGGCCTTCGCCGGGATCCTCCTCGGCGGACTGACCAGCATGACCGGTGCCGTCGTGGGCGGCCTGGTGATCGGGGTTCTCGACAACCTCGCCGCGACCTACATCTCAGCAAGTTTCCGGGACACCTTCGTGTTCTCCGTCGCCGTCCTCGTGCTGCTCGTGCGGCCGCAGGGCATCTTCGGCCGCCAAGCCTTCGTGAGGGTGTGACCAGATGAGTCTCGACGTCAAGACCGCCGACCGACCCACTCCTGTCCGGCAGGAACCGGCATCGGCCTGGCACCACGCCTGGCCGTGGATCCGCCTCGCCTCCGGCCCGGTGGCCGCCCTGCTGGCGATCCTGGTGCTGATGTCCGGCGCCATCCCGCCGTACACCGTCTTCACAGTGGGCCTCGGCGCCGTCTACGCCCTCGTGGTGCTCTCGCTGAGCTTGCTCGCGTCGTGGACCGGCATCTGGTCGATCGGCCAACCGGCCCTGCTCGCGATCGGTGCGTACGCCGTCGCCTACGGCTCCTCCCACGACTGGTCGCTGCCGCTCACGATCGTGCTGGTGCTCGGGGGGTGTGCGCTGATCGGTGCCTTCCTCGGCTTCGTCGGCTCCCGCTTCTCCGTTTTGTACGTCGCCCTGCTGACGCTCGCGTTCACGCTGGTCTGCCTGGAGATCATCAACGTCTGGGCCGACGTCACCAACGGCGACCAGGGCGTCGCGGTGAACATCGTCTCCACCCCGTTCGGCGACATCTTCCCCTCCTCCAACGAGGCGATCTACGTCGTGATCGGCACGCTCGGCGTGTGCCTCTGCTGTGCGGAGGCGGTCCGCCGTACTTCCTTCCGGATGCGACTCGTCGCGGCCAAGACCCACCCGGTGGTGGCCCGGACCATCGGCATCGCGCCGGAGGCCCAGTCGGCGATCGGCTTCGCGGCCAGCGCCGCGGTCGCGGGCCTGGCCGGCGTGATGCTCGGCCTGGTGTCCGGCTTCGTCAGCCCGGAGACGTTCTCCCTCGTGCTTGCGGTCAACCTGATCGCCGCCACCGTCCTCGGCGGCACCGGCAGCCTCATCGGTGCGGTGCTGGGCGGCATCTTCCTCGCCTTCGCACCGAGCATGGCGTCGTCGCTGTCGGTGGACCAGCCCTACCTCCTCGGGGGGTTGCTGATCCTGTCCCTGATCTTCCTTCCGGAGGGTGTCGTGCCTGCCATCGTGAGTCGACTGGACCGCTGGACCGGATGGACCGAGCGCCTGCAGCGCAGCAAGGCCCGTGTCTACGCCGCGCGGCAGGATGCCCCGGCGATCGAACCCGTCACGCCGCGCCCCGGCTCGGTGCTGGTCGCGGTCAACGACCTCGGCGTCCGCTTCGGCGGGTTGCACGCCGTCCAGGACGTCAGCCTGACGATGGTCCCCGGCGAGGTGATCGCGATCATCGGCCCGAACGGTGCGGGCAAGACCACCTTCGTCAACGCGCTCTCGGGAGTCGCCGGGGGAGCGGTCGTCGAGGGCTCCATCGAGTACGACGGCGATCCCAGCTTCCGCACCGTCCGGGCCACGCGACGGCGGTCTCGTGGCCTGGGCCGCACCTTCCAGCACGCCGAGCTCTTCCCTGAGCTGACCGTCGAGGAGAACGTGCTCGTGGTCAACCGGTGGGCCTCGGGCCTCGATCGTCGTCGGGCGCACCGGCTGCTGGCCTCGGTCGGTCTCGACGACGTCGGGCACCGTCACCCCGACGAGCTGTCGTTCGGCCCGCAGAAGCGGGTCGACCTGGCGCGGGCGATCGCCGAGTCGCCGCGCCTGCTGATCCTCGACGAGCCCTTCGGCGGGCTGGACGCCGACGAGCGCGAGTACCTCGCCTCGCACATCCGGCGCCTGCGCGCCGACGGTGTCTGCGTTGTCGTCATCGACCACGTGCTCGATGACCTCTTCGCCGTCGCCGACCGGGTGATCGCCTTCGACTTCGGCCAGATGGTCGCCGAGGGCCCGCCGTCCGCGATCCTGCAGGAGCCCGTCGTCCGCAGCTCCTACCTCGGTGAGCTGGACCTCGAGGTGCCGGCACTCGACATCGAGCACGGCGGCAGCACGGTGCTCTCCGCGACGTCGGTGTCGCACCAGTACGGCGGTGTCCACGCCCTGCGCGACATCGACCTCACGGTCACCAAGGGCGCGGTCGTCGGTGTCGTCGGCACCAACGGTGCCGGCAAGAGCACGCTCGGCCGGATCCTGCACGGCTCGTTGAAGCCGAGCTCCGGGTCGCGGGAGTCGAGCCTGCGGGTCAGCCTCGTGCCCGAGGGGCGCGCGCTCTTCAAGACCCTGTCGGTGCGGGAGAACCTCGAGGTGGCGGCATACGCGAGCGGTGTCAGCCGTAGCCGGATGCGCACCCGCCTCGAGGAGCTGACGGCCTGGCTGCCCGAGCGGGTCGCGACCCGGATGGAGATCTCCGCGGGTGCGCTGTCCGGTGGCGAGCAGCAGCTGGTGGCGATCGCCCGCGCACTGATGGCCGATCCGGAGGTGCTCATCCTCGACGAGCCGGCCCTCGGGTTGTCGCCGGTGATGGTCAAGGAAGTCTTCTCGCAGCTCAACGCGCTGGCCCGCGAGGGCATCACCACGGTGATCCTCGACCAGTCGCTGAACCGCGCGCTCAACACCTGCACCGAAGTGATAGTGCTGCGCCAGGGCGAGGTCGTCGCCCGCGGCAACGCCGGCATCGACGGCTTCGCCGCGCTCGCCGAGGAGGCCTACTTCGGTCAGCCGCAGGAGAGCGTGCTGGAGGAGAGCCGGTGAGCGCCGAGACCTTCGTGCAGCCCTGGCCCGAGGCGGACGCGTCGGTGCTGGCGCCGGTCGCCGAGCACGAGGACCTCCGCAAGGTCATGCGCGACATCCTCGGCGCCCACGCCGATCACGAGCAGGTGCGGCATTCCGCCGACAGCCCGCTCGGCTACTCCGCCGACCTGTGGCGGCTGCTCAACGACGAGATGAGTGTCGGCGCGATGGCCGTGCCGGAGGACCGGGGCGGGCTCGGGGTCGGCATCGCCATGCTCGCGGTCGTCCTCGAAGAAGCCGGCCGTGCGCTGCTGCCAGAGCCGCTGCTGGCTTCGGCAGTCCTCGGTGTCCGGGCCGTCCTGGCAGCATCCGCCGGCAACATCCCCGACGAGATGGTCGACGACGTCATCGCAGGACGACTGGTCGTCACGCTTGCCGCCGGACCCGGCACCGACGCGTCCCTCGAGATCGAGGAGACCGGTGGATCCCGCGCCGTCTCGGGGCGCATCGGCCGGGTCATGCTCGGCGCGAGCGCCGACCTGCTGGTGGTCGCCGTTGGACCGGCCGGGGGAGAGTCACTGCACGCGGTCGACCTGCGCGGCGTGCGGGGGCCGGATCGCCAGCCGCTCGAAGTGCTCGACCGTACGCGTCGGCATGCGACGGTCGAACTCGTTGCTGCGCCGTCGTACGAGATCGCGGGGGTGGGGGATGCCGCCGCGGTGCTCGCTGACCTCGACGTCCTACGACGGATCGCGCTGGCCGCCGAGCACGTCGGGATGATCGAGGCGATGCTCGACGTGACCCGCATCTACCTGGGGCAGCGCGAGCAGTTCGGCCGGCCGCTGGCGTCCTTCCAGGTGATCAAGCACCGGCTCGCCGACGTGCTCGTCGACCTGGAGCGATCACGCTCGGCCGCCCGCTATGCCGCTGCCGTCTTCGATCAGGACCCTTCGTCGGCGGAGCTGGCATCGGCCGTCGCCGCCATAATCTCCACGGACGCGGTGGTCCGGGTCGCGCACGAGACCGTCCAGCTGCACGGCGGGATCGGCTTCACCTGGGAGCACCCGGCGCACTACTACCTCCGCCGCGCCCTCGGTGACGAGGCGGTCTTCGGCTCGGCGCGCACGCACCGCGCGCTCGTGTCCGAGCTGCTCGGGCTCCGATGAGCGATGTCACCCA
>JAKFEI010000265.1:0-3346 GCA_036675765.1 Nocardioides sp.
GAGGATCCCGGTGCCCTGGTGGTGCCGTGGATCGAGGAGACGCTGCGTCACGACACGTCCAGCCAGATGCTGGCGCGGTACGTCGTGGAGGACACCGAGCTCGCCGGCGTCACCATTCCCGGTGGCTCGAAGGCACTGGTCCTGCTCGGTTCGGCCAACCGGGACGAGCGCGTGTTCGGCGACCCGACGTCGTACGACATCCACCGCGAGAAGTCCGAGCTCAGCCAGATCCTCAGCTTCGGGACCGGGCGCCACTTCTGCCTGGGTGCCAACCTTGCCCGGCTCGAGGCGCGCGTGGTCCTCGAGAACCTGGTCCGCAGGGTGGAGCACTTCGAGGTGCATGCCGACCGCGCGGTGCGGGTGCACTCCACCAGCGTGCGCGGCTTTGCGTCCCTGCCCGTCACCTTCCGCGAGCGGAGTGCCTGATGGCTGGATCGAGGAAGCCCGTCCACCCCGACCGCCGTCCCGCCGTCGTCGCCGGCGCGTCCTCCGGGATAGGTGCCGAGACGGCCAAGGCACTCGCCGCTGCCGGCTTCCCCGTGGCGCTCGGCGCGCGCCGGGTCGAGCGGCTCGAGGAGCTGGCCGATGAGATCCGGACCGCCGGCGGTGAGGCATTCGTCCACGCCCTCGACGTGGCCTCGACCGAGTCCGTCGACAAGTTCGCCGCCGCGGTCGCGGCCGAGCTCGGCGCTGCCGAGATCGTGGTCTGCAATGCAGGGCTGCTGGGTCCCGGTGGCCTGATCGAGTCGACGACGGAGCAGCTCGCTGCGGAGTTCGACGTCAACGTGCTGGGCGCCCACCGCCTGATCCGTGCGTTCGGCACGGGGATGGTCGAGCGGCAGCGGGGCGATCTTGTGTTCGTCTCCTCCGACACGGCTCTGCGGGCCCGACCCTTCATGCGGGGCTACAGCGCCACGAAGTCCGGTCTGGAGGGACTGGTCGAGGCGCTGCAGATGGAGTTGGAGGGGTCCGGGGTGCGTGCATCGGTCGTGCGCCCGGGGCCGACCTGGTCGGAGATGGGCTCGGACTGGGACGCGGAGGCGGGCGCGAAGGTCCTCACCGAGTGGATCAAGTGGGGCCACGCCCGGCACTCCCACTTCCTCAAGGCCACGGCGATCGCGGACGCGATCGTCACGGTGGTCAGCGCGCCGCGTGGCGTGCACATCAGTCCGGTCGACGTGAACCCCGAAGCACCACTGGAGAAGAGATGACGCTCGAAGCCATCCCGTCGGTCTCGGTCGTCCTCGACGACCAGGACCCGTCGGTCCCCGCGATCATCAAGGGCACCGGCCACCTGCCCGAGATGCGGGTCGATCCGATCACCCTCTTCCACCGGGTCCGCGAGGAGTGCGGTGACATCGGCCGGTTCCGGCTCGCCGACAAGGAGGTCGTCCTGGTCACCGGCGCCGAGGCCAACGAGGCCTTCTTCCGGGCTCCCGAGAACGTGCTCGACCAGGCGGCGGCGTACCCCTTCATGACCCCGATCTTCGGCAAGGGCGTCGTCTTCGACGCCTCGCCCGAGGAGCGCCAGCAGATGCTGAAGAACCAGGCCCTGCGCGGCGACATGATGCGCGGGCACGCGCAGACCATCGAGGCGGAGATCCGCAGGATGGTCGCGGACTGGGGCGACGAGGGCGAGATCGACCTGCTCGACTTCTTCGCCGAGCTGACCATCTACACGACCTCGTCGTGCCTGATCGGCAAGCCGTTCCGTGACCAGCTGGACAGCTCGTTCGCGTCGGTCTACCACCAGCTCGAGCACGGCACCGACGCGATCGCGTACGTCGACCCGTACGCCGACATCGAGAACTTCCGGCTGCGCGACGAGGCTCGTGAGGAGCTCGTCGCCAAGGTGCAGGCGATCCTCGATGCCCGGATCGCGCGGGGTGAAGTACCCAAGGACGAGCGGGACCTGCTCGACGTGCTGATCGCGGTGGGCATGGACGCCGACTACATCACCGGCATCTTCATCTCGATGATGTTCGCCGGCCACCACACCTCCTCGGGTACGGCGTCCTGGGCGATGATCGAACTGCTGCGCAATCCCTCGGTGATGGCCGACGTCGTGGCCGAGCTCGACGCGTTGTACGCCCCGGACGCCGACGGCGCTGCTCCCGAGGTGTCCTTCCAGGCGCTGCGGTCGATCCCGGTCCTCGAGGCCACGCTCAAGGAGACCCTGCGGCTGCATCCGCCGCTGGTCATCCTGATGCGGCTGGTGCAGGAGGACTTCGAGCTGCTCGGCCACACGATCCCGGCCGGCACCGTCCTGGCCGCGTCACCGCGCGTCTCGAACCGGATCGAGGAGGACTTCCCCAAGGCCGACGAGTTCGACCCGGGCCGGTACGTCGACCCGCGCCAGGAGGACCTCCAGAACCGCTGGACCTGGATCCCGTTCGGCGCCGGCAAGCACCGGTGCGTCGGGAACGCGTTCGCGATGATGCAGATGAAGGCGATCTTCTCGGTCATCCTGCGCGACTTCGAGTTCGAAGCCGTGCAACCGCTGGACTCCTACCGCGACGACGTCTCGAAGATGGTCATCCAGCTCGCCCAGCCCGCAAAGGTCCGCTACCGCCGGCGTGAAGGTGGTCGAGTAGCGAGCGCCAGCGAGCGTATCGAGACCCCGTCATGAAAGTGATCGCCGACGCGGGCATCTGTCAGGGCCACCAGCTGTGCCAGGGCGAGGCCCCCGACGTCTTCGGGTTCGACGAGGACACCGACGTGGTGGTCCTTCTCGAGGAGCACCCCGACGAGTCCCGACGCGCTGCCGTCACCACTGCCGTGAAGTACTGCCCCGCTTTCGCGCTGTCCATCGAGGAGAACTGAAGATGACTGACCTGACCCGTGCCGAGATCGAGGAGTTCTGGGACTCCTGGCTCGATGTCAACCGCCGCGCCGAGCAGAGCGGCGACTGGCGGGTGATGGCCGACTGGTACGCCGAGGACGCCACCTACGGCTGGATGTACAGCCACGACGAGCACTTCATGGCGGTCGGCCGCGAGCAGATCCGGGACTGGGCGATCGGCATCGAGATGGACGGTTTCGACGGCTGGCACTACGACTACGTCTGCACGATGATCGACGAGAAGAAGTCGATGGTGCTGGGCTTCTGGAAGCAGCGCTCGGGAATTCTCAAGGACGAGACCGACCCGTCGCTCGGCGAGTACGAGATCCTCGGCATCGGCGGCTCCTGGTTCGGGGTCGAGCGGCAGACCACGGGTGCCGACGCCGGGCAGGTCAAGATCGCCTGGCAGCGTGACTGGTTCGACATGCCGTCGACCACCCACACGTTCATGGAGATCCTCAAGGCCGACAAGGCCTCGGACACGCTGCTGAAGCGGATGTCGGT
>JAKFEI010000422.1:0-21083 GCA_036675765.1 Nocardioides sp.
GACCGCGACCTGATCGACGCCCGCTTCCCGGTGCAGTACGTCATCCGGCCCAAGTCCGACGAGTTCCACGACTACCGCGGCTACGCCGGCCAGGTCGCCGGTGGCGTCCTGAAGCCCGGTGACGAGGTCGTCGTACTCCCCTCGGGCATGACGTCGAAGATCTCGAAGATCGACCTCTTCGACGAGGACATCGCCGAGGCGTTCCCGCCGATGAGCGTGACCGTGCACCTCGAGGACGACGTCGACGTCTCGCGCGGAGACATGATCGCCCGCGTGAAGAACGCACCGACGCCGACCCAGGACATCGACGCGATGATCTGCTGGATGACGAACGCGCCGCTGCAGCCGCGCCAGAAGCTGGCGATCAAGCACACGACGCGCACGGGCCGCGCCCTGGTGAAGGACATCCAGTACCGCCTGGACGTCAACACGCTGCACCGCGACCTGGAGACCAAGGAACTCGGTGTCAACGAGATCGGTCGCGTCACGCTGCGCACGACGGTCCCGCTGCTCGTCGACCCCTACTCGAAGAACCGCACCACCGGGTCCTTCATCCTGATCGACGAGGCGACCGGCATCACCGTCGGCGCCGGCATGATCAACGGCTGAGCACGAGGCACTTCCTGCGCCTGTTGGGGGTTGCAACCCCCGACAGGCGCAGGAATCCCCGGGCGCCCGGGGATTCCTGCAACGCCGTCAGCGCTGCGGACGGAAGTGCAGCCCGACCTCGGGGTCGACGAGGACCTCCTGCGAGGCCTGGAGGCCGTCGACCTCCAGCTGCGCGGCAATGTCGGTGTTGCGCTTGAGGAGAGCCAGCGCGATGGGCCCCAATTCGTGGTGGCGGGCCGAGGTGCCGACGGTCCCGATCACGCGGCCGCCCTCCGCCGGGACGATCTCGGCGCCCGGCGCGGGCAGTCGGTTCTCCGAACCGTCCAGGTGGAGCAGGGTCAGGCGCCGCGGGGGGCGGCCGAGGTTGTGCACGCGCGCGACCGTCTCCTGCCCGCGGTAACAACCCTTGTCCATGTGGACGGCCGACCACGGCTCGTCGCTGGCCAGCCAGCCGACCTCGTTCGGGATGGTGCGATCGTCGGTGTCGAGGCCGAAGCGCGGCTCACCCCGCTCGATCCGCAACGCCTCGAAGGCCCAGAAGCCCGCAGCCGGCCCCGCAGCCTCTGCGTACGACGCCAGCTGCTCCCGGGGCACGAGGTCGTACTTGCCGGACGGCCGCCAGGCCGCGGCGAGCTCGGACGTCAGGTCACTGATCTCGACGCGGCTCATGAACTTCATCCGCTCGAGGTACGCGATCAGTGCGGCCGCGCGGCCGGGCTCGGTGTGCGCCGTGAACGCCTCGCCGTCGTCGACGCCGGCGAAGGCGTGCTCCACATGGCCCTGCGGGCTCAGCACGAGGGTGTTGATCCAGCGTCCCGCCTCGAGGCCCTCGAAGAACTGGGTGGTCAGGGCGTGCAGCCAGGTCAGGCGGTCCGGGCCACTGATCCGCAGGACGTCGCGGTGCGACAGGTCGACGAAGCCCTCACCGGCGGCGAGCGCGCGCTGTTCCCCGAACAGGCTGCCGTAGTGGGCGGCGACGGCGGCGTCGATGCCGTTGCCGGCGACGGCACCGGGAAGGGCGAGAAGCGGGCTGGCGGGGGCGGGTGGGTCGATGGCGGCAGTCATGTGAGATCCCTGTAGTGCTCGAGGAGGCGGGTGAGCGTGCCCAGCGCCGTCTGCATCTCCTCGATGTGGATCGGGTCGAGGGTGCGCAGCATTTCCTTGATGTCCGTGCTGGAGACGCCGGAGGTGCGGGGCAGGTACTTCACTTCACAAACGTCGGCGAGGTCGTCGAACTTCCCGGCCCAGTCGTCGCCCATCACGAAGACGTCGACACCGTGCTCGACGATGTCGGACCGCTTCTGTTCCCACGCCCGCTCCGGGATCACCAGATCAACGCCACGGATCGCGCTGACGATGGCCGCGCGGTCGTCGTACGACACGACCGACTTCTTGCCCTTGCCTGCGTTGAACTCATCGGTGGAGACCCCGACGATGAGCCGGTCCCCCAGCGCAGCCAGCCGCTCGATGAGGCGCAGGTGGCCGATGTGGAACAGGTCGAACGTGCCGTAGGTCAGCACGGTCCGCGGGGCGGTCATCGGGTTTCTCCTTCGCAGGTGGCGCATCGGCCGAAAACAGTGAGGTGCCCGAGGTCGGGAGTGAAGCCGCGTGCGGCGAGGACCTCCACGAATGGTGCCGCCTCGACGATGTCGATCGACGTCACGCCCTGACACCCCCGGCAGACCAGGTGGAAGTGCTCGTGTCCCCGAGTCGAGTGGTACGTCGGCGCCCGGTCGGTCAGGTGCGCGTGACGCACCAGGCCGATCTCCTCGAGCACCTCGAGGGTGCGATAGACGGTGGAGGCGTTCACGGCACTGGCCGTCACCTGGACCCGGGCAAGCACCTCGTCGGGCGTCGCGTGGCCGAGCTCGTCGACGGCGGCCAGGATCAGCTCGCGCTGGGGTGTGAGGCGGTAGCCCTTGTCGCGGAGTGCCGTTCGCCAGTCACTGGTCTCGATACGCGCGTCGTGCCCTCGTTCCTCGGGCGCGGCGCTACTCGACCTCCCCGTCTGGTCCGAGGCTTCCCTCGTACCTCGGGAATCCCCGGGCCGGTGATCAGGCACGCTGGAGCCTCGCCCAGAGGTGGGGCTGCAGCGCCTGGCCCATCGCGGCCATGTCGAACGCATAGAGCAGGTCGCCGTCGACGTTGCCGTAGAGGCGGCGACCGGCGGAGTACTCCTTGGCGGTCTCGGTGCGCGCCACGGCGTCGGTGACCATCTCGAACTTGCCGTTGCTCGCCTCAGCCGTCCAGATCTCCGCGATACCGGTGTTGTGGGTCAGCAGGACCTCGAACTTGCCCTCACCGACGGCGCGGATGAAGCCGGTCTCGATGGCGGCGTCGCGGACCTTCTCCCCTGCCTCGTCGATGATCCAGGCGCGCGCCATGTAGTGGAAGAACGGTCGACCGTCGTGGGTGAAGATCAGTTCCTGGCCGAACTCGAACTTCTCGATCGTCGGGTAGTCGCCGTGGCCGTTGCCGCGCCAGGTGCCCAGCATCCACGCGATGGGACCACAGTTGGGGTGCAGGTTCTCGGGAAGTTCGAAGGCCACGCCCTCCAGTCTAGGGACGGCAGGGTCTCTAGGCTGGTCCGCATGGCACGCGAGCTGGTTGTGAAGGTCACCTGTGGCGTCGACGAGCCCGAACGGTGCAACCAGGGCTTCACGGTTGCCGCTACCGCGGCCGCCTCCGGGGTCCCCGTGTCGCTGTGGCTGACCGGCGAGGCCGCATGGCTGGCGGTGCCGGGCCGCGCCGCCGAGCTCGACCTGCCGCTCGCCACCCCGATCGCCGACCTGCTCGCCGCCGTGTTGGCCGCCGGCTCGGTCACGGTGTGCGCGCAGTGCGCCGCGCGTCGTTCGCTCAGCGTCGAGGACCTGGTCGAGGGCGTCCGGATCGCCGGCGCTCCAGTCTTCGTCGAAGAAGCGATCCGGGACGGCGCGCAGGCGCTGGTCTACTGATCGACGTGCCCGCCTATGCTTCGCGCGTGGCGCGTCTCCCTGCTCTCGCACTGGCCCTCGGTCTCGCCGGAGCCAGCCTGTCGGCCTGCGGCCCCGACGAAGGCAACGACAAGCTCGACGACCCGGTCCGGAAGTACGTCGCCATCGGCGACTCCTACACAGCCGCGCCCGGCATCGGCAGCACCGACGTCGATGACGGCTGCCTGCGGTCGGTGAACAACTACCCCCGTCTGGTGGCAGCGAAGCTCGAACTCAACCTGAGCGACGCGAGCTGCTCGGGCGCGACCTCGGACGCGGTCGAGGGGTCGCAGACGAACGGCGTGGGCAAACTCGAGCCGCAGATCAGCACGGTCGACGACGACACCGATGTCATCACCGTGGGGATCGGCGCCAACGACTTCAACCTGATCGGTCGGATCGTGGTGGGCTGCCCGAACCTCGCCCGCAAGGACCCCGACGGACAGCCCTGCACCGATCTCGACGCGCTCACCGGCGCGAACCGGGTCGAGAGCCGCCTGGACGAGGTGAAGGACCATCTCGTGGGGGTCATCGACGCCCTGAAGGAACGGGCGCCCGACGCGCAGATCCTCGTTGTCGGCTACCCACAGATCTTCCCCGCCACCGATGGGTGCGAGGCCCTCCCCTTCGCGAGCGGCGACATCGCCTTCGCCCGCTCCTTCAACACCGGTCTCAACACGGCACTGTCGTCGGCGGCGCAGGAGACCGACGTCGACTACGTCGACGTGTTCGCGGCGACCGCGGGCCACGACATCTGCGGACAGGAGCCCTGGATCGCGGGCCCTGAGGTGGACGGCAAGGGGCTCGCCTACCACCCCTATGCGCCCGAGCAGGAGCTCATCGCACAACTGGTGACCGACGCCCTCGACTGATGCGCGCCGTCCTGCAGCGGGTCTCCTCCGCATCGGTCGTCGTCGACGGCTCGGTCGTCGGCGCGATCGACGTGCCCGGCCTGTTGGTCTACCTCGGGGTCACCCACGACGACGGACCGGCCGACGTGGCCTGGATGGCCCGGAAGATCGGCGATCTCCGCATCCTCGACGACGAGAAGTCGGTCAGCGAGATCGGCGCTCCGGTCCTGGTGGTCTCGCAGTTCACCCTGTACGGCGACGCCCGCAAGGGCCGCCGACCCACCTGGATCGCCGCAGCGCCGGGCGCCGTCAGCGAACCGCTGTACGAGGCGGTCTGCGCGGCACTCGAAGCCGCGGGCACGCACGTCGAACGGGGCGTGTTCGGCGCCCACATGGAGGTGTCCTCCGTCAACGACGGGCCCTTCACCGTCGTCCTCGAGACGCCCTGATTCAGGCCGTACGACGGGTCAGGCGCAACCCGAGCAGGTACATCTCACAGCCGAGGCAGAACGCGAAGACCGCGTTGAGGAGCGCGGCGACCACGGCGAAGCCGGCGAAGACCTGACCGAGCAGCACGGCACCGGTCGCGAAACCGATCGTCGCGCCCACGGCGAACACCAGGCCGACGGCCTGGGCGAAGCGCGGCGGCGTCGGGTCCTCGAGCTCGGTCGGCACTGCGAGACGGGGCCGGATCACGCTTCGGAAGAACAGCCCGGTCGGGGTCTTCTGCACGCCCAGTCCAGCGCCGATCGCGAAGAACACGGCCTGGACGCCCGTGATGACCGCGGCAACGCGCGGCGCCGACTCCGAGAGCAGCAGGGCCACGGCGAAGATGACGAGGGTGACCGACGCGGTGAACCGCGGGCCGCGCGGGTCGATGCCCCGGGCAGTGCTGCGAGTTTCGGTGCTGGTCACGGGATCTCCCGGGAACTGGAAGGAAGGGCGGCGAGCACCTGTTCGCGGCGGGGTGCGCCGGCGGCTCGGGTGAGTTCGTTGCCGTCAGCGTCGAGGATCAGGGTGGTCGGCGTACGACGGATGTCGAGGGCCCGGACCAGTGCGAGGTGTTCTTCCGCGTCGATCTCCAGGTGGGCCACGCCGTCGTACCGCTCCGCGACGTCGGCGAGCACGACGCGGGTGGTGCGGCAGGGGGCGCAGAAGGCGCTGGAGAATTGCACGAGGGTGGCCTGCTGGCCGAGCTCGGCGGACGGGAGAGTGGCCGTGACGGAGGACCAGGCGGTGACGTGGTCTCGAGACGGTTGCAGGGCAACCTCCTCGACCAGCGGTGACTGTCCTGCCTCGTCGACCGGGCCGAAGCGGCCGTCGACCCGGCGCCGGTGCAGGCCGAAGGCCACCGCCACGAGGACGGCGAGCACGAGGATCAGCAGACCGGGGTTCACAACAGGCTCCAACGCCGACGGCGGCTCCCGGATTCCGGGAGCCGCCGTCGATTCGTCATGAGAACTCAGATGTTGATCTGGACCTCGGCGACCGAACCGGTCGCCGCCTGGACGACCCGGTCGACCGGGTCGGCCTTCGGAGCCAGGGTGCGCAGGGTCCACTCGCCGTCGCCGGCGAAGAAGCGGAAGTGGCCCGTCGCGGAGGTCGGGACCTCAGCGGTGAACTCGCCGCTCTTGTCGAGCAGGCGGACGTAGGCACCGGAGACCGGCGTGGCGTCCTCGCCCGTGCCCCGCAGGACCTGGCCCTGGATGACGGCCTCCTTGGTGACGTTGATGCCCTCGAGGGACAGGCCGCCGATGACCGCGCCGCACATCAGGCGACACCCGGCTCGTCGCCGAGAGCGATCGGAACACCGACGAGGGAGCCGTACTCGGTCCACGAGCCGTCGTAGTTCTTGACGTTCTTCTTGCCGAGCAGCTCCTGCAGCACGAACCAGGTGAGCGAGGAACGCTCACCGATGCGGCACAGGGCGATGGTGTCGAGCGACTCGTCGAAGCCGACCTCGGCGTAGAGCTCCTGCAGGTCCGCTTCGGACTTGAAGGTGCCGTCGTCGTTCGCGTTCTTGCTCCAGGGCACGTTCACCGAGGTGGGGACGTGGCCGGCGCGCTGCGACTGCTCCTGCGGGAGGTGGGCCGGGGCGAGGAGGCGACCGGCGTACTCGTCGGGGCTACGGACGTCGACGAGGTTCTGCACGCCGATCGCGGCCACGACCTCGTCACGGAAGGCGCGGATCGCGGTGTTCTGCTCCTGCGCGACGTAGGTGGTCGCGGCGCGGGTGGGCAGCTCGTCGGTCAGCTCGCGGCTGTCCAGCTCCCACTTCTTGCGGCCACCGTCCATGAGCTTGACGTCGTTGTGGCCGTAGAGCGTGAAGTACCAGTACGCGTAGGCGGCGAACCAGTTGTTGTTGCCGCCGTACAGGATCACCGTGTCGTCGTTGGAGACGCCGCGGGCCGACAGCAGGGCCTCGAACTGCTCCTTGTTGACGAAGTCGCGACGGACCTGGTCCTGGAGGTCGGTGGTCCAGTCGAGCTTGATCGCACCGGCGATGTGGCCCTTGTCGTAGGCGGTGGTGTCCTCGTCGACCTCGATGAGAACGACGTTCGGGGTGTTGAGGTTGTCCTCAACCCACTGGGTGGAGACGAGCGAGTTCTCGCGGCTCATGGTGATTCCTTCTGGTGGTTGCGATGTGAGGCGGACATGCGTCTGGGTCCGGCGGCGTGCCGGGGAGGCGGGGCCCTTGGAGGACACGCCGGGGCTGCGTGAGTACGGCGGCGCCTGGCCATGCTCCGTCACGGAAGGACGGGCCAATGGACAGGCCCTGAACGCTCAGGCTGGGAAGGGCCCCGTCAGCAGGGTCGACAGAGCGCCGAGCTGACGCGGCAGTTGTCCACTGCGCGCCGCTTGGTCAGCAGCAGGATTGTCGACATGGAGAGGAGCGTATGCGCTTTCCCCACCCGACCACACCAGAGGTCTCGCATCGCGAGACGCATGTCCAATTATTGAGACTCAGCGGATCCGGCAGGCGGAATTGACGGTCCTGTTCGAGCTTCCGACGAACGCACCCGGGGTGACGGCGAGGTCGACATCACCCTCCTGGCCCGGACCGCTCCGCATCACGAAGTCGACGCGATGGCGGCTCTGTGGCTCGAACTGGACGCCGATTCGCGCGAGCGATCGCCCGGCGAGGTCCTCGATGACCGGGTTCACCACCCGCTGCCCGTCGATCGACAACGAGGTGATCTTCCCGCCGACCGGCGAGGTCACGTAGACCACGAGCAACTGGTGTCCCGGCTCGACCCGCTGACCGGGGAAGCCCTGCCCCGTGATCGCGGCCGGCAGGTCCTCCGCATTGGCCGGCGTGTCGCTGTGGAAGCTGATCGAGCCGGCCAGATCCTGGCGACCGCCGATGCAGGAACGCGGGACCACCTCGGCGTCGTACTTGAGGTAGTACTGCATCTTCGTCGGCCCGCCGTCGTTGATGTAGATGCCGACCTGCGGTGTGTCTCCTGCCTCGTCGGTGAACTCGCCCGCGATCGTCGTGCCTTCGATCTCGGCCTGGCTCTCCGGCTCGAAGCTGTGCATCCGGACCCGGCCCTCCATCACGCCCGTGACCAGTCCGCGGATCGACTCCGTCGTGTCGCCTCGACCGGCGGTCAGCGCATCGAAGACGGCCTCGGAGACGGCCTGCTGGTAGTCGCTGTGGACCTCTCGGTCGTTGGTGAGCCGATAGACCTCGTTCTCCACGGCTCCGACGACGTTGTTCGCCGTGACCGGCGGATATCCGGGCACGTTGACCGGTCCGGTGCCGCGCAGGAGGTAGGAAACCGCCACGGGATCGACGAAGAACATGCCGTCGAGGCGGCCACCGATCTCGCGCTCCCAGCGCGCCCGGATGATGGTGGCCGACCGGACGAAATCCGGGGTCGAGGTGGCGTTGACCGGACCGCTGGCCAGCGTCACGCCGAAGATGCGACGCTCCTCCGGCGTCAGCTTCACCACCGGCGCGGCGTTGCGACCCAGGTCCGCCATGTCGGTCTGCTCGACGATGTCGACCTTGCCGTCCTTCATCCGGACGAGCGACAGGGCACCCGGAAGGCCACCACCGCTGCGGAGCTCCGCGTTGTTCTGCAGGACCATCAGGTAGAAGCGTGGGCGATCCGTCCCCATCATCCGCGGAATGATCCTCGCTGCGCGGTACGTCGACCCGAGGGTCGTGCGCGCATCGGTGACCAGGGTCCGGAGCTCGTCGTACCGCTCCCGGACGGGACCGATGAAGTGGCTGGAGTCGATCCTCTCGAGGGCGCTCGCCGCGTCATCGAACGCAGCCTCGCTCTGGCGGGCCGGTCCGACCATCCCCTCGATCTGGCCGATGGGGAAGACACCCTTGACCGGCTGGAAGGACTCGGCCTGCACCAGCCCTGCGGCCTCGGCGATCGGCGGAAGGCCGTCGTGTCCGATGTCGGCGAGCACCCGGGCAGCGGTGGCGATGCCCTCGGCATCGTCACCGAGCAGCGGGACCGCCTCGAACAGCGTCCAGGTGAGCCCGGACGTCCGGGACGCAGCGGTGTCGGCCGCCTCCTGGTAGCGCGCGGTCGCCCGCTGGACACCGTCGGCGTCACCGCGGACCAGCGCGGCGCGCAGGATCTGTGCCTGGCGGTCCACCTCCTGCAGGTGCCGGGCGGCTGACACCGCCACCCACACACTCCAGACCAGTCCCACGGCGAGAACACCGAGGACGACGAGCGTGGACCTGCGCCGAAGCAACCGGCGCAGCCTCCGGCCGAACCGTTGCAGGCGGGTACCGCGACGACGGCGCACCTCAGGCGACATCGGACCGCCCATCCGCCATCAGTTGAACCCCTCTTGCATGCCGCACGACCGACCGACCCGCGGCCAGCCTAACGGTCCCCGGTGGTCGTCCACGTAGGATCACGACGTTGTTGACAGCGTGCATCGTCATAGCAAGGACGGGGTCTTGGACTTCAAGCAGTTTCTGATGGTGTTGCGACGTCGCTGGATCAGCGTCGCAGCACTGGTACTTGTGGCGCTCGCCGCAAGTTCGGCCATCACCTTCACCCGCACGCCCGCCTACGAGTCGCGCGCCCAGGTCTTCCTGACCGTCGACGTCCGGGACACGACCGACGCCTACGCCGCGTCGCTGTTCGCCTCGGGCCGGGCCAGTGCCTACGCCGACCTCGCCAGCAGCACCGAGCTCGCGTCCCGCGTCATCGACCAACTGGGACTCGACCTGACGTCGGAGCAGCTCGCGTCCCGGATCAAGGCCGAGGTCGTCGAGTCGACCTCGTTGATCGAGCTCCGCGTGAAGGACACCGATCCGCAGCGGGCGCAATTGATCGCCGAGGTCGTGACCAACGAGTTCACCAAGTACGTCGAAGACCTCGAGGCGCCCACCGAGGGCAGCGCGTCCCAGATCAGGGTCCGGGTCACCGACGAGGCCACGCTCAATCGCTCGCAGGTCAGCCCCGACGTGCTGCTGAACCTGGTCGTCGCGGGCCTGATCGGCCTGCTGGTCGGCATCGCGCTCGCCGTTGCCCGCGACCTGCTCGACCGCACGATCCGCACCGCCGACGACGTCGCCGAACTCACCGAGTCGCCCGTCCTGGCCAGCATCGGCTTCGACGGCGACATCAAGTCGGCACCGCTGCTGACCGACCTCGGCGGCTTCGCGGCCCGCACCGAGGCGTTCCGCCTCCTGCGGACCAACCTGCAGTTCATCGACCTCGACCACCAGCCGCGCTGCATCGTGATCACCAGCGCCGTGCCCGGCGAGGGCAAGACGATGACGTCGACGAACCTCGCCGTCGCCCTGGCCCAGACCGGGCGCAACACGCTGATCATCGACGCCGACCTCCGCCGGCCGCGCGTGGCCAGCACGCTCGGCCTCGACCCGGCCATCGGCCTGACGACCGCCCTGGTCGGCAAGACCGAGATCCACGACGCCATCCAGGTCCACGAGGCCAGCGGGCTGCACGTGCTCGCCAGTGGCGCCAAGCCGCCGAACCCGACCGAGATCCTGCAGTCGAAGATCACCCAGGACCTGATCAAGCGCCTGCGGTCGTCGTACGACATGGTCATCATCGATGCTCCGCCGCTGCTGCCGGTGGCCGACGCCTCGGTGCTCGCCAAGCTGGCCGACGGCGTCATCGTCGTGGTCCGCCACGGCCGGACGACCAAGGACCAGGTCAACGAGGCGATCAACCGCCTCGGCCAGGTCGGCGGCCGCCTCTACGGCGTCGTGGTCAACATGGTCGCCAAGCGTGCCGTCGGCTCGTATTACTACTACTACTACGAGGAGTCCAGCCCGGCTGGACGCCAGGCGACGGGCAAGTCGTCGTCCTCGTTGAGCGGACGCCGGAAGGCCTGATCAGGCCTTCTTGACGAAGATCATCAGCGTCGGCGCGAGCCGCGGCGGAGTCATCCGGTCCACGAACTGGGCCACCCGCCAGGCCGGCGCTGCGTGGCCGAAGTACGTCGGCTCCGAGGCGTGCCCGTAGACGACCAGTTCGTTCGGCTCCGGGAACAGCCGCTTGAGGTGCTTGCGGGTGTTCATGCTGTAGCGGACCGGGAAGACGTCCTCGGCCTTGCGTTCGGGCTGGAGCTTCCGCAACACCTTCGTGTGCAGGTCGTTGGGCACCGCGCGGGCGCCGATCCCGATCATGCCCCACTTGTTCGGGGTCCGGGCAGCGAACCACCCGCCCGGCTTGAGGACACGAAGCAGCTCGCTGGCCACCTGCCCGGCGTCCTCCTCGGCCACGTGCTCCAGCACGTGGTCGGCGACGACGACGTCGAAGGACTCGTCCTCGAACGACAGCTTCTCGCCCGGCGTGATCACGTGGGCGCCGGCCAGCGTCTTGTTCTCGAGCACGACGGGGTCGACGTCCACGCCGTAGACCTCGCCCACCCGCTCGTGGAACGCACGCAGCCGCTTGTGCAGGGCCGGGAGGGGCTCGGTGGCCCACAGGCCGCGCCCCGCGCCGAAGTCGAGGACCCGGCTGTCGGGCTCGAGCAGCGCGTTGACGCGGGTGTAGAACTCGATGAACCCGTCGTGGCGGGTGTAGCCGCCCGCCCGGACCTCGGGGTACAGCCGGCTCAGGGTCGGGCCGGGCCGGAACGCGTCATCCGGTGCAGTCATCTCGTTGCCTTCACTTCTCGCGGCGCACCAGGAGTACGCCGATAGGGGGTCGAGGATAGGGGGTGCCGGTGCGAGACCCGAGGGGTCATCGGGGTTCACCGGCGATCAGGGCGTCGAGGGCGTCGAGCACCCGCACCGGTGGGATCGAGACATCGTCCAGGTTGCCGGCGTTGGGCCCGTTCTGGCCGTTCCCGCCGTCAGCCACGAGGTAGCGGTAGTCGGCATCGATGGCCTGGCAGATCGCCCACAGGCCCAGGTGGACATACGTGCCGGGGAACATCTCGAGCACCTTCACGCCGGCGGGCGAGAAGGTGACGTTGCTCAGCCCCGCACCGTGCGGCGCCAGGATGACCTCGGCCCCATGGAACAGGTCGATCTGTTCCTGCACGCTGAACGTGCCCGGGTCGATCATCGCGAAGCCACGGCGCTCGAGCTCGGGCCACAGCTCGGCTTCCTGGACGTAGCGACGGGTGCGCGGCGTCGTACCCCGGGTGATGTAGAGGCGTCGCGGCGCGTCCGGGCCACCGGCACCGGCGGTGGGCCGCAGCCGGTCGCGCAACCACGCGACGGAAGCGGGCGGTGCCTGCAACGCCCAGTTCGGGTTGCTCGGCACCAGCAGCCGGTCGGCCGAGACCGTCCGGCCGCGTTCCGGCTGGATCAGTCGCCCGTCCACGCCGGCGAGCTCCAGCAGCTGGCGCTGGTAACGCGCCTTGTGGGACACGACCACGGCGTCGTACTTCTCGCCCGGCAGGGTGTCCTCGAAGACGCTCAGGCGGGCGATCGCGTCGTAGAGGAAGTGGTAGTAGTTCTCGCTCGTACCGCGGGTGGTCAGGCTCAGGACCGTGCCGTCGACGTGTTCGACCGGGCCGAGCGTGGGACGCAGGAAGATCGGGTGCTCACGCCAGTCGAACACCCCGAAGTAGGTGCTCGTCTCGTGGTCGAGGACCTTGCCCGGGGTGGTGGTTGCGCCGTAGTCACCGGTCAACCGGCCGCCGGCGACCTCGAGGGTGAACGTCGCCGGCACGGTCACCGCCGGCACGGTCGGGGTCGGCACGGTGGCCTCGCGGACCGCCTCGAACAACCAGTGCGCCGCCGGCTGGCCCAGGGTCGCGGAACGCACCAGCGGCACCTCCGGTCGACCCGGGTGTACGACGACGCCCGGCTCCCCCGCTGCGGTGTCCACCGAACGCTCGGTGGCCCTCAGCGGCACTCCCCGCCTGCCGAGCAGCCGGGACACCGCCCGGAAGAGGTGTCCGAACAGACGGGTGAGCGCCCGGTGCAGGCGCTTGAAGAACGGCCACCACGGCCGCAGTACGGAGGGAAGGCTCACCGGGAACCCAGCCTGCTGACGAAGCGCTGCGTGGCAATCGCCGCTCGACTGTTGATCACGGATCGCCCCACGTGGCGCACCCGCGGCGACCTCACCAGCCGCCGGGCCAGCATCGCTCCACGCCCACCGACGCGGCTGAGCGCCATCTCGAGCTCGCGCTCGACCTCCACGTTGAGAGCAACGACGTCGGGATGCTTCAGCGGGAACCCGACCTCCTCGGCGGCGTGGTCGCGGCGTCCCTCCGCGACGCCGTGGGTGGCGTCCTCGCCCCAGCCGACGTTCTCGACCATGTTGACGGCCGGGGAGAGCGCGAACCCGCCCAGGCTGATCATCGTGATCCACCAGTGCTTGTCCCAGCCGTGGGCGATGGTGTCGGTCGAGGCGACCGCATCGGCGAAGTGGCGTTGCCCCGACCGTGTGACCAGCATTCCCGGCTGCGGGATCCACGGCACGGTGCGCACGGGCAGGTCATCGCCGACGTGGTCGCGGGGGAACAACGTGCGGTGCCGCTGCCAGCGATCGGCCCAGGTCGCCCAACCCCACACGCTCGCCCACGCAGTGAACGCGTAGCTGTCACCGTCGAAGAGTCGGCCCGGAACGCCCAGCCCGCTGCCGGAGACCTGCCACACGCGCGGATCGTCGCGATACCGGTCGAGCAGTTCCGCGGCGTAGCGGAAGAACGACGGGGTCGCCTCGCAGTCGTCCTCCAGCACGATCGCGCTCTCGACCTGGGAGAACAGCCAGTCCAGGCCGAGCTCCACATTCGCTTCGAGGCCGAGGTTCTGGTCGGCGTACCGACGATGGACCTCGCAGGGCCAGTCGATGTCGTCCAGCACCGCACGCGTCGCCGCGCACTTCGCTGCGTCGTCGGGTCGGGTACTCCTCGGACCGTCGACGATGAGATAGAGCTCGGCCGGTCGGGCCGACCTGATCACGGCCAGCGTTCGTGCTGTCAGCTCTGGCCGATTGAAGGCGATCAGTGCCACGGGAGTGGTGAACAAGCGGGTCCTCGAATTGGGCGTGATCCGTGCGGGGGGCCATCGGACGACGACATTCCACCAGATCCCGCTCATGTTCGTGGCCGGGTCCAGTTACAGTTTCGCCTCGTGCCCCCGATTTCCCCCACACTTGCCCGTGCCTGGCTCCGCCGCCACGCCAAGTCGAGCGCCGCGCGCGCAGGTTTCATGGTCAGTCGGATCGACGAGGACGGTCGGAGGGCGGTGGCTGTCAGTCACAACGACGCGGTCAGCCTCCCCGCCGGCAGCGAAGAGGCCCTGCGCCAGGACAATCCGCGACTCGTCGAACTGCAGGCGACGTACGACAGCCTCGACGTCGCGGCAGCGGTCCACACGCAGTGGCGACGCTCCTTCCTGAACAAGAACCTCTCCCTGGCCTGGTTCCGCGGCGACAACGCCTACGTGTGGCAGTTCCGGCAGCTCGGGCACGCCGTGCGCCTGCGGATGTACCTCGCGATGCTCGACGTCCAGGAGCGCGACTCCCTCGGCCTGTTCGACAAGGTCTCCGAGGACGGTCTGTTCGGTGCGTTCACGTTCGAGTTCGGCGACCGACCCTCGGTCAGCCGCGACCTCCTCGACAGCATCAACGAAATCAACTACCTCAACGACCAGATGGGGCTGGCCTCCATCAAGGGCCTGCGCGTGCTCGACATCGGCGCCGGCTACGGTCGCCTCGCCCACCGGATGTCCACCGCGCTCCCGAACCTCGAGGCCTACGACTGCATCGACGGCGTCGCGACGTCGACGTTCCTGTGCGAGTACTACACCGGGTTCCGGGCGCTCCCGCCGTCGGTCCGCGTCGTTCCGCTGGACCAGCACGAGAAGCTCAACGAGCGGTACGACGTGGCCGTCAACATCCACAGCTTCTCGGAGTGCTCGCACGTCGCGATCCAGTGGTGGCTGGACCGGATCGCCGAGCGCGACATCGAGTGGCTGCTCATCGTTCCGAACACCCCCGACGAGCTGCGCAGCACCGAGGCGGACGGCAGCATGAAGCCGTTCCGCCAGGACGTGCTCGACCGTGGCTACGAGCTGGTCGACGACCGGCCGATCCACCAGTCCGACGAGCTCCGTGAGCTCATCGACCTGCACGACCGGTTCTACCTGTTCCGCAAGGTCAAGCAGTCCAGCTGAGTCCGGCTGGTCCCAGCCAGTGGTGATGCCCCGTCGGGTTCGACCTGACGGGGCATCGGCGTCCCTAGATCGACCAGGTCGCGAAGGACTGGCCGGTGAGCTGGCGGAACCGGTCGGCCTCGGGCTTGAGCGCGGCCTCGAGCGAGGCGCGCAGACCGGGGTCGAGCATCGGAACCTCGAGGCGGGCGCCCGTCCGCTTCCAGGCAAGGTGGCTGATCGCACCGCGCGGTCCCGCGGGCATCCACTGGGCAGCCCGCCCCAGGGGTCCACGACGAATCTTCAGCAGCCAGTCCGGCAGCGCGCGCCTGTCCTCGCGCACGTTGAACCGGACGAAGTCCTCGGCACTCGCTTCGGGACGCTCCAGCTCGAGGAAGTCGAAGATCCGGCCCATCGTGCCGACCACGTCACTGGCGAGGTCGGCGAGGTCCAGCACGAGGATCCGGTCGCGGTCGAACCGTCGCAGGTAGTCCTCGAGCTGCGTGGCGTAGCGACTGGAGTCGATCAGCCCGTTGGTCCGTTCCTCGGGGTCAGCGAGCTCCTCCTCCAGGGTCCGGGTGGTGGCGCGCCACTGCAGCTGTTCGACGTACTCCGCCACCAGCCGTTCGATCGGGTCCCGCACCAGGTAGATCAGCCGTGCGTCCGGGATCAGGTCGGCCATCCGGTCGACCACTCCGGGGAAGCAGGCCGCCTTCGTGTAGAACGGCGTGGACTCGGCCCGGTAGCGGGTGCCGGTCCGGAACTGGTCCTGATAGGCGCCGATCCATGAGCGGTGATCGGGATCGGTGAAGAAACGCATCTCCTTGTCCACGGACACCGAGATCTCCGGATGGACGTCCAGATAGTTGTGCACGCTGGTGGTGCCGGCCTTCATCGCCCCGATGACCACGAGGTTGGGCAGCCGGGCGGGATCGGGCTCCACGGGCGCTGCGTCCCTGCGCGCCTGGCGCTGGCGGGCCGGGATCCGCACCGAGCAGTTCGCGCAGGCGTCGAGCCCGTCCGCGTCCGCGGCCACGGTCCAGCCGTTGGCGCGCAGGCCCTGCGGGGTGTTGATCGTCAGATTGGGGGGCGTGCAGACGTCACACTGCATCGAGACGTAGCCGTGAGTCAGGCGTGCGAGAACGGTCATGGACGGTCTGCGCAACAGTGGGGAGAGGGCGACACGCCGCACACCATAGCCGCACGGCGACGCAGGTTTGGGCCACTCCCGCAGACCCGGCCAGGGCTGTGTAGTCTCACCGCGTGCGCCAGGCCCTCACGACCCTTGTGTTCCTGTTGCCGCCGAGCGGGATCAAGAACCGACTGCTTCGCAAGCTGGGCCACGACGTGCCGGACACCGCCGTCGTCGGCATCTGCCTGGTGCGCCGGGTCGATCGCTTCGAACTCGGCGAAGGCACCCTGATCCACCACTTCAACCTGTTCCGCGACCTGCGCCTGGTGAAGACGGGCGCCGGCTGCCGGATCATGCTCTTCAACCAGATCGTCGGTGATTCCGGCTACGAGCCGGGCGCGGTCCAGACGGAGAACCTGCGGACGCTGCGCATGGGCGACGACTCGCACATCATCAGCCAGCACTACCTCGACTGCGGCGGCGGCGTGCTGCTCGGCGACCAGTCGTGGGTGACCGGCATCCGGTCCACGCTGCTCTCCCACGCCTTCGACCCGACCAACGGCGGCGTCATCCTCGACCCGGTCACGATCGGCGACCGCGCAGTGATCGCGACCTCGTGCACGATGCTGCCCGGCACGACCGTGGGCGAGGGCGCTTTGCTCGCTGCGGGCTCGACCACGTGGACCGGCCAGGACGTCAAGCCGGGCCACCTCAGCGGCGGAGTCCCCGCCCGACGCCTGTCGGTGATCGACATTCCCCGACATGTCTACAACCGCGCCCGTTACCAACGACCCGGGGACGTCGTTGCCCCTTCGGAACCCCCCACATCTGAGTTGAGGTCGGAATGAACGAAGTTGAGACCAGGATCGTCGCGATCATCACGGACCTGCTGGAGCGGTCGGACCACGGAGACCTGGCGGTCACCCCCGACGTACGCCTCCACGGCGACGACGGGCTCGGGCTGGACTCGCTCGAGACCGCCGAGCTGTCCGCGATCCTCGAGGACGAACTGGGCACCGACCCGTTCGGTGCCGGCCTGCTGCCCGAGACCGTCGGCGAGGTCATGGCGTTCTACGCCGACCAGGCCGCGGCCACCGCATGAGCGCACCTCGCACCGTCATCGTCACCGGCGGTAGCCGCGGCCTCGGCCAGGGCATCGTCCAGTCGTTCCTCGACGCCGGCGACCGCGTGGCCACCTGCTCGCGCTCCGAGACCGACGCCGTGCGCGCCTGGCAGAAGGACCCGCAGTACGCCGACCGTTTCCTCTTCCGCGAAGCCGACCTCGCCGACCGCGAGCAGTCGACCCAGTTCGTCAAGGACGTGCTGGCGGAGTGGAACTCCGTCGACGTGCTGATCAACAACGCGGGCGTCGCGCGCGACGGCATCCTCGCGCTGTTCTCGGACGACGACACGGACACGGTCATCGACCTCAACCTCAAGGCGACGATCCACGTCACCCGCCAGGTGGTCCGCAACATGCTCGTCCACGGCGGCGGCCGGATCGTCAACATCTCCTCGATCGTCGGCCTGACCGGCTATCGCGGGCTGACGGTGTACGGCGCCACCAAGGCCGCACTCGACGGGTTCACCCGCGCGCTGGCCCGTGAGCTCGGCAGCCGCAAGGTGACGGTCAACAGCATCGCGTCGGGCTACCTGCGTACCGAGATGAGCCACGGCCTCGACGGCGGGCAGCTCGACCAGATCGTCCGTCGTACCCCCGCAGGCCGCCTCGGCGAACCTGCGGACATCGCGCGCGCCATCGACTTCCTCGTCGACCCGCGCAACGACTGGATCACCGGCCAGGTGCTGGTGGTGGACGGCGGCCTGACCGCCTGACCCGTTCGATCGGCCCGTTCGATCGGCCCGTTCGACGGTCAGGCGCGGTGCTTGCCGCGCCTGACCGGTTCGGCGGGGCCGCCCTTCCAGGCGATCGCCACCCACCAGCACGCCGTCGTGACGCCCGTGCCGATGGCCATCGCCCACAGGGCGCCCTCGGCGCCCCCGAGTGCGGCGCCGACGACCATGCACACACCAGCCAGCACGAGGCTGACGATGTCGGTCACCATCGCCACCTGGATCCGGTGCCGTCCGATCAGTGCCGCGCGCAGGCCGCTCTGCCCGGCCATCAGGAGCACCTTCATGCTCACCGCAAGCATCAGCGGCTCCACCACGTCCCAGGCCTCGCCGAGCACGGCGCGACCGATCACGTCGGGCAGGAACACCAGGAGCCCCATGGTCAGCACGCCGACCACGAAGCAGATCACCATCGCCCGGCGGACGTGCGGCCAGTAACTGGCGCCGGTCTCCCGCTCGCGAGCGATGTCGGCAGCGGCCGAGGTCGAGACGGACGTCTGTACGGCGGTGCTGGGCGCGGCGAGCAGCGTGGCAGCCCGGAACGCTGCGACCGCGAGCGGACTGCTGAACAGCGACATCAGGGATGCCGTGAGCAGCACGGTGCCACTGGCCGCCACGCCACCCACCAGGGAGCGCCACGAGAAACCCCAGTGCTCGCGCACCCACGCCAGGCCGTCGCGGGTCGGTGCGCCGTACTGCACGAAGACCCACAGGGCGGCGACGGCACCCGAGCCGGCCCAGATCGCCACCAGCCAGGTGAGCGAGTCGAGATCGAGGGCGATGATCGCACCGAAGCCGGCCGCCAGCAGGAGGACCCACAGCGCATCGAGGACGATCGACTTCCCGGGCTGCTGGCGTCCGATGCCGAGGTAGCGCCCGACGTCGTGCACGAGCAACAACGGCATCGGTGCTGCGAGGGCGAGGATCGGACCGGCGAGAGCACTGTCCGCCGCCAGCAGGGCCAGGCCGGCGATCAGGCACAGGACTCCGGCGACCAGTCCGACCAGGAAGGTCGAGGCCAGGATGCTGCGCGGCCGGTTGTCGGCGTCCTCCGGGTGGACGACGACGGTGGTCGAGATGAGGCTGCGGATCGCCACCTGCGCGACCGTGAAGACCATCATGATCAGACTGAAGCGGCCGAAGTCCTCCGGCGCGAAGGCGTGCGCGACCCAGATCAGGGCGCCGATGTTGGAGAGGCTGGAGAGGATCTGGTCCAGCGTGATCAGGCCGACGCGGCGGCCCGATCCTGCGGTGGCCTGGGTCATCAACTACCTGCCGACATGGCCTGCACCAGGTCGAGGTAGCCGTCGATGAGCGTGGCGAGCTGTTCGGGCGGGAGCCGCTTGTCGTCGGTCGAGATGTTGTGGACCAGCTTGCCGCGGTAGTTCAGCGTCGCGGCGAACACCACCTGGTTCGGGGCGGACGGCAGTTGGCCGCTGGGGAAGCGCAGCCATTCGGGGTCGGTGCCGGGATCGACCACGCCCATGTTGCTCACGACCACGCACGGCGGCCCGGCCGCGAGCGCAGCCGCGACCAGGGCCTTGCCTGCGACGAGGTCGACGACGTGCTCGACGCGGGTGAGGTGGAAGAAGAGCTCGGCCTCGCCCCTGCCGAGCGCTTCGCGGATCGTGGACGCGACCTCGGTGGCCAGTCCCCAGACGTCATTGATGTCGACCCGGTACGGCCGGCCCAGTACGCCCACGGCCATCGAGGGCGGTCGGCCCGGGTCGTCGCTGGGCAGCGACACGTCGGCCGGGACGGAGAGGTGCAGTGCCGCCGTCGGGTCGGCGCCGCAGAGGTGGCGTGCCACGGCGACCAGCCAGGCCGCACCGACAGTGGAGAAGGCACCGGAGCCGTGCACCTTCCCGGCCTTCACCAGGCTCGTCGCGCGTTCCTGGTCGAAGACCATCACCTGCAGGCGGGATCGCCGCTCACCGGTGACATCGGGCCACCACGCCGGTCCGGGCTCGCCGATGTCGACGCTCCGGGTCTTCAGGTCGCGGAGCACGTCGATCAGCGCGCGGCGGTCCTGCTGCCAGGGGAAGTCCTGCCGCGTGGCCGGCGCCTCCGACAGGGACTGCTGCTCGGGGATCTCCTGGCCGTCGAGGAACCGGACGAAGGCCTGGATCTCCGAGATCCCGATCCGGCCGTCGAAGAAGGAGTGATGACCGACGAACAGGACACGAGAACTGCCCTCCGTCGTACTCCGCAGGTAGCGCAGGCGCAACGGCGTCCCGAGGTCGTAGCGGATCGCCGCTTCCTCGTCGTAGACCGCGTCCCACAGGTCCTCGGTGAGTTCGCGGGAGGTGAAGAACTCACCGTCGGTGCCGGCATCGGCGATGGTGAGGTCCTCGCGGGCGACGGTGCGCGCGAGCACCCGTCGTGCCCGGAACTCCTGCCACCGCTGGGCGACGAAGTCGACGTCGAAGCAGCGATCGAGGTCAGCGCTGATCAACACGTTGGCCGGCCAGCACTGGTCGAGCAGCGTGTAGTACTTCTCGGCGACCGTCATCGATCGGTGGGAACCCACGGTTCACTCCTCCTGGGGGTGGTGGCGGCGACATCCTGTCACGCGAGGCGTGGCCGCCCACCGCCTTCGTGAAGGAAACGGTTCGGGGACCCGCCAGTCACGGCCCTGACCCTCCTTGGATACTGGTCCGCATGATCCGGCTCCTCGAAGCGGCTGCTGCGAGAACGCCTTCGCAGCCCGCGGTCATCACCCCCGAAGGCGTCGTTTCGTACGACGACCTGCTCGCCGAGGCACGCATCGTGGCTGCCGCTCTCACCCGTCGCGGGATCGCCCGGTTCGCGATCGTCGAGCCCGATGCCGCATGGGTGTTGCGCCTGCTGGGCGGCGCCGCGGCAGCCGGGGTCGAGCCGTGCCAGTACCAGCCCGACATCGACGCCACCCAGTTCGCCGAGCAGTCCGCGACCCTGGGCCACGAGTTCGTCGTGAGTCGACGCGAGGACCTCGTCGGTGACTTCACGGTGATCCGGCCGCAGGAACTGCTCGCCGACGCTGGCGACACGACCACGTCGTCGCCCGAGACGGCGACGGACGGCCCGCAACCACTGATGATCCGCACCACCGGAACGAC
>JAKFEI010000104.1:0-3337 GCA_036675765.1 Nocardioides sp.
CGGCACCACGACGATCACCGCAGGCGAGTTCCACGCGCTCAAGGCCATTGCCGTGCACCTCGCTGGCGACTACGCAGCCTGATCGATCGGGCGCTGCGCCTTCCGTCGACCACGCCGGCGATCGAGGATGCCGAAGACCACCAGCACGCCGATGTTCCATGGAACAAGAACGGCCATCGCGCCCCAGAACGAATGTGCCGCGACCTTGGCGCAGATGTAGAACCCCACACCCAGAGCCACGGAGAAGGCGCCCGCACGCCACCAACTCCAGGGGCCAGCTGTCTGCACCCGAAGATCCATGCGTCACCAACCTACCGATCAACTCTGTCGTCAGAGGCGTTCTGCGGCATCGAAAACGCGCGGCACCAAGATCGCCAGATTGAGCGCCACTCCGATGAGACAGACGACGGGCAGCCAGGCCTTGCGTGCGACTGCGCCCACCGTTCCCATGTCAGGACTGTAAAGGCAGTTGAGGCGGCCGGGGCCCGTATTCTCCGACCATGTCTGACTGGGCCATCGAGGACCTGCCGGCGAACCTCCGCCGGTTCCAGCATGGCGTTGCGGAGATGCTGCTCGGCGAACGACGCGTCGCGTACCTGTCCTCGAAGGTCATCGGTGAGGGTCACACGGATGGTGATGTCTGGGTGCAGGAGGACACCTGGACCCTCCAGTTGCGCTACGTCCGTACCGATGCGACGTGCGCGCTCGAGGAGGCCGAGTTCATCTCCGCCTCGACATCCGGGGGGACGATCTTCGGGTGCTCGGTGACCGATCTTCAGGCCGACGGGTTGCTGCGGGCGGTGCAGGCAGGCTGGATCAGCTTCCTGGATGAGCCGGAGCGGGAGAACCCAACTCGGTACGAACTCCACTGGCTCGAGGGTGCCGAGCGCGATGCGGCGTGGGCGAGGTACGGCTGGGACGGATTGGTGCCCTGGTAGCGATGGGCGCCGACGGGCCTAGCGTTCCGCGATTCGACGGTGTCGCTTCCACGGCGCGCCAACGTGACTGCGAGTGGCTCGCTCCTCGGGTACGAGGTCAATCGCGTCGAGCAGTGAGGGATCACCGTCGATGTGGTGATGCAGGTGCTCCACCTTCCCCGTTGTTGGGTCTGCGTCCGTCGTGCCGATCAGTTGCCACATGCCGTCGTCGTCGTGCGCGACCAGGAGGACAGGCTCCCGTCGGGCAGCAACCTCTCCGGTGACGATTGCGCTGGTTCCCCGCAGCCAGTGGCCCATCCAGGCGGCGCGGCGGTCGCGCTCCATGACCGTGTCCACCACGGCCCAGACGAAGGGCAGGTCCACGTGTCCGCGAGCATCGGACGCATTCAGGTGGGGCCCGCCCTGGGGCACGGTCTCGAACGGCTCGTCAACGAGGGCGAACGCGCGCTCGCCGTCGTGAAGGAACACCGAGGCGTGGAAGGTTCCGCCACCCGGATTCCCATGACCGATGCCAACGGAGAGTCGGGCTTCTCGGGGATCTGCGTTGGAAACCCAGCCGAACGCGTAGGAGGCCAGCTCGCCACGCGGGCCAACGAACTCGCCGTACGCCCGACGATCCACACCTTGGGCGTCCCTCGTGGGGGATTCGGAGAGGCGCCCTTCCTGGACCTCGACCTGGAACCGTTGCTTGCGTCGACCGAACATCGTGCGAGTGTCTCATCGCTACTTGCTCGCGACCTCGTGTCGCTAACCTGAGGATCCGCGTTCCCACCGGCCCGAGGAATTGAGATGACGAGCGAGGCACCGCCCACGTCGGTCATCGACGTCCTCCGGGACCGTCGTACGACGGCCAGCCGGCCGGGTGCGCGAGCGGACTCCTTCCGCGTGGCGCTGGCCATCGAGGGCGGCGGCAACCGGGCGGCGTACTCCGCGGGCATGGCGCTCGCGCTCGACGAGGCCGGACTGACGGACTCCTTCGACGACGTCTACGGCACGTCGGGCGGTGCGCTCAACGGGGCGTGGCTGTTGACGGGTGAGGCGCAGCGCTGGATGCGCAGCTGGGCCTGGCCGGAGGTCGCGGCCGCGGGCATCACCGACCCGCGCCGGGTCCTGCGGGGCGGGCCGCTCATCGACCTCGGGCGCCTGGTCCACCACGTCTACGAGGCGATCACCCCGATGGACTTCGAGGGGATCCTCGCCAACCCGATCGGCTTCCATCCGATGGCGACCGATGCCCGTACCGGCGAGGGGGCCGACCTGGCGCCGTACGTCACCGACAGGCGCAGCCTGCAGACCGCCTTGCGGGCGACGTCGTGCCTGCCGCTGCTCGCCGGGCGTCCGGTTCCCCTGGGCGGGCGCACCTGGGTCGACGGCGGTCTCTCCGAGGGGGTGCCGTACCGCAGCGCGTTGGCGGACGGTGCGACGCACGTGCTCGTCCTGCGCACCCGCCGGTCCGACCAGAACGCCGTCCCGCCGTCGCGGTTCGAGCGGGCCCTGCTCGCGCCGTACTTCCTCCGGCACGGCTGGAAGTCCGGCCGTGCGCACGTGGGCCGGCACCAGACCTACGCCTCGGACGACCTCCACCTCGCCCGGGCGACGTCCGCCCCGGTCGCCACCCTGGTCGAGGTACGCCCGCCGCTCGGCTCGCCCGACGTGGGTCGACTGAGCAGCGACCTGCCGTCCATCGAGGCGGCCATCGAGGTGGGGCGTACGACGATGGCGGCACTCCTCGGCCCCACACCATCAGCGGAAGTCGGACCCGCGCACTAACCTCGGGCCACGATGGCCCTCCACCTGCACCGCGCCGCGCGCACCGACCTGCTCGCCGACGAGCTCGGCGCGTTGTTGGCGACGCCGCTGGCGGATCCGTTCGCGAGCGAGGTCGTGGTCGTGCCCGCGAAGGGCGTGGAGCGCTGGCTCACCCAGCGGCTGTCGCACCACCTCGGCGTCGGGCCGCGCGGTGGCGACGGAGTGTGCGCGGGGGTGGAGTTCCTGCAGCCGGCTTCGCTCGTCGGACTGCTCCTCGGCCGCGACCGCGACGACGTCTGGCACCCGGACCGTCTCGTCTGGCCGCTGCTCGCGACCATCGACGAGCACCTCGGCGAGCCGTGGTGCACGACCCTCGCCACCCACCTCGGTCACGGCCTCGACGGCGAGGAGGGCGAGCTGCGGCGCAGTCGCCGGTGGTCGGTCGCTCGTCGGCTCGCGGAGCGGTTCTCGTCGTACGCCGTCCAGCGGCCCGCGCTCGTCACCGACTGGCGCGAGGGCCGCGACACCGACGGCATCGGTGGCGACGGTGCCGGGGAGCTGGTGGCCGACCTGAGCTGGGAAGCCGAGCTGTGGCGGCGGCTGCTGGCGCGGATGGCCGAGGCCGGGCACGTCGAACCGCCGGACGTCCG
>JAKFEI010000153.1:0-3330 GCA_036675765.1 Nocardioides sp.
CGGAGGAACTGGGCGAACTGCTTCGAGGACTGGGCAAGGACCCGCAACGAGTCCGCGTTGTCCGTCACGATGGGCAGGACGGTGCCGGCATTGGTGATCAGCCGGTCCGTCTCGGGCCACACCTCGTTGAGGGTCGCGAGGATCGCGGTGCCCTGGTCGAGGATCTGTCCCAGGTCGGTGCCGGTGCCCTTGAGGCCCGTGCTGAGCTCGCCGAGGACGATGCGCAGCTTCTTGTCGTCGATCTGGCGCAGCACGTTGTTGACGGCGATGACCGTCGAGCTCAGGCTCTTGGGGATGTCCGTGGACTCCGCGGGGATCACGTCGCCCGACGCGAGGAACGGCCCCTTGGTGCTCTTCGGCTGGAAGTCGACGTACTGCTCACCGACCGGCGAGAGGCTCCGCACCCGAACAAGTGAGTCCTTCGGGATGTCGGTCTCCGTGGTGATCGCGATCTCGGCCAGGATGCCGCCCTGGGACGGGACGATCTTCTCGACCTTGCCGATCTTGACGCCGCGATAGGTCACCGCCGACCCCTCGAACAGCCCGCCGGTCTGCGCGAGCTCGACGTTGATCGTGACAGGCCGCTTCGTCAGCGGCTGGTCCAGGACCTCGGCGAAGATGTAAGCAGTGGCGAACACCAGGACCAGGCCGATGCCGATGAGGCTCAGGTACAGACGGTCACTCAGGATCTTCATCATCGCGATCCTCCTCCGAGCAGGCCCAGCAGGAGGCCGTTGAGTCCCAACGGATCGGGCTTGCTGCCCGAGCCGGTCGTGCCGCCGGACGTCCCGGACTTGGTCGTGGAGCCCGACTTCGTCGACTTGTTGACCGGAGCCAGGCCACCGAGGTTCAGCAGGCCGCCGAGGTCCAGCAGGCCGCCGAGCCCGGGCGTGTTCGGATTGAGTCCGAGCAGGCCGAGCAGACCAGCGATGGTGCCCTCGACCGCCCCGGTCGCATCGATGCCGTTGAGGTGGAGCTCCAGGCTGATGTTGAGGTAGTCGGTCGCCGCAATCTCATCGACTGACCTGGCGCCGGCGATCAGCAGCTTGAGCGAGGACTCGAAGGTCCCGTTGTTCTTCGCGAACTCCGCCAGAACCGGCTCGAGCTCCGTCAGCATGCTGAGCAACTGGGACCGGGTAGCGTTGACGGTCCTGTTGGCGGCACCGGTGAACTTCTTGATCTCGGCCAGCAGCAGCGTGAAGTCGGGCGTCTTCTCCCGCAGGACCTTCGCGGCCGGAGTGATCTCCTTGACCGCCCGGTTGATCGTGCCTTGCCGTGCAGCGAGCGTCGTCGAGAGCCCGTTGAGGGAGTTCAGGACCTGGTCGATGCTCTGGGTCGTGGCGTTGGCCTGGGTCAGGAACACCGACGCACGGTCCAGCAGCGCGCGGTAGTCACCCTCGTTGCCGACGAGCGCGGTGTTGAGCTCCTCGGTGACCGTCTGGAGCTGTTCCAGGCCACCACCGTTGATCAGGAGGGAGGCCTGCGCCAGTGCGTCCTCGACCGTCGGTGCGGTCTCGGTGTCCTTCAGGGCCAGCGTCGCGTCGTCGCCGAGCTCTGCTCCCGTGGCGGGGTTGGTGACGTCCACGAAGAGCTCACCCAGCGGGGTGGTGTAGCGCAGACGTGCGTGCGCGCCCTCCCGGAGCTCTGCGTCGGTCTTCAGCGTCATCGTGGCCTCGGCGACGAAGTCGTCCACCGTCACCGACTTGACCTTGCCCATGTCGACGCCGTTGACCTTGACCGGAGCGCCGACGGCGAGGTTCAGCGCCTCGGAGAACTGCGCCTTGACCTCGATCGTGTCTCCGGACACCCCGGTGCCCGGGATCGGGAGGTCGCGCATCGTCGTACCGCAGGCGGACAGCGAGCCGACGGTGAGCGCCAGCGCTGCGGCCGCAACGGCACGGGCAGAGGTCGAGCGCATCGTCATCGTCCCTTTCACTGGCCCAGTCCTGTCCCGATGAGGGCGTCGCAGAGGGTGCCTTGCAGCAACCCGTCGCAGATGTCCTGCAGCACGTCACCGAGCGGCACCAGGATCAGTGGATCGATCCGGACCGGCAGTCGATCACCCTTGATCAGGGCGAGGTTCTGAAGTGCGAGTGGCATCACGCGGAGGATCTCCTCGAGCCTGCCCTGCTTCGAGAGCACGGTGTTCATCAACTCGGTCGAACCGTCGAGGGTGTCGACGATCTCCTGACGGTTGTCGACGGCGAACTTGGCCACCGTGGTGACCGCGTCGTCGAGTGAGCGCAGGGCCGAACGGAAGTTCTCCCGCTCGTCGGCCAGGATCTTCGATGCCCGGGAGACCTGCTGGATGAAGGTCCTGGCCGTCGACTCGTTGGTCGCGATGCTGCTGAGCAACACGTCCAGGGACCTCATCGTCGCCGCGATGTCTTCCCGCTGGGAGGAGATGCCGCTGACACCGTCGGCCAGGGAGTGGATGGTCTGGTTCAACAGCGGTCCCCGGCCCTGGAGGGCGCTGGTTCCTGCATCGATGAATCGCTGGACGGCCTTCGTCGTCTCGACATTGCCGCCGATACCGGTCGCGAACTCGTTGAGCGAGTCGAGGACCTGGTCGAAGTCGACAGGCGTCTGGGTGCGATCGACATCGATCGTCGCACCGTCGGCCATCTTGGCGCCCTCGCGATACACCGGCGTGAGCTCGATATAGCGATCCGTTGCCACCGACCGGGCCACGACCACCGCACCGGCGTCGGCCGGCACCGGCTGGTCTCCGTCGATCTCCATCGTGACCAGGACCTTGTCGCCGGCCGGCTCGATCGAGGTGATCGAGCCGACGTTGACGCCCAGGACACCCACGTCGTTGCCGACGAAGAGGCCAGCCGAGTCGGCAAGGTAGGCCTTCACCGTCATCGTGTCCGAGCCGCCGACGACGCCACAACCGGAGGTGGCCAGGACCGCGCCGGTCACCACCAGGGCGCCCAGCGCGCGGAGCAGACTTCTGGAGCTGGTCACCGGCAATCACCTCGCAGCTTGCAGGTCGTGTCGTCCGCCGGCACGGCGGGCGGCTTGAGGTAGAGCGGCACGAACGGACCGCTACCGGTCGCGTTGGCGACGTACCGGACCGAGGGGCCCATCACCTCGAGGAGGTGAGTCAACTGCTTGTCCTGCCTGTTGAGGGTGTCCAGCACCGCGTTCAGGTCGGTCAGCGCCGGCTTCAACTTGCCGTTGGTCGCCGTGACGATCGCGGTCAGCGCCTTCGAGAGGTCGGTGGTCTCCACGAGGAGCGTGTGGATGGCCTCCTTGCGGCTGGTGATCTCGCTGACCACGAGGTTGGCCTGCTTCATCAGGCCGACGATGTCCTCGCTGCTCGCG
>JAKFEI010000355.1:0-3330 GCA_036675765.1 Nocardioides sp.
TCGAGACCGCGGCCGCGGCGATCGGCTGCCCGGTGGTGCTCGAGGGCTACCAGCCGCCGCCGGACCCGCGGCTGGTCCAGCTGTCCGTCACGCCGGACCCCGGCGTCATCGAGGTCAACGTGCAGCCGACCAGCAGCTGGTCCGAGCTGCGCGACCTGACGACGACGCTCTACTCGCAGGCCCGGCTGGCGCAGCTGACCACCGAGAAGTTCGACCACGACGGGCTCCACACGGGCACCGGTGGCGGCAACCACCTGACGCTCGGTGGACCGCAGCCGATCGACAGCCCGTTGCTGCGGCGCCCGGACCTGCTGGTCAGCCTGATCACCTACTGGCAGCGGCATCCGTCGCTGTCGTACCTCTTCTCCGGGCGCTTCATCGGCCCGACCAGCCAGGCCCCGCGGTTCGACGAAGGCCGCCCCGAGGCGGTCTACGAGATGGAGATCGCCTGCGCCGAGGTGGCGCGGCTGATGGCCAGCCATCTCGATACACCTGCGGCTCGTACCTCACCGCAGGCACTCGATGACCAGGGCAAGGATGCGGAGGAGGACGACGAGTGGATCGGCGGCCCCCGGCCCTGGCTGGTCGACCGCGCCCTGCGCCACCTGCTCACCGACCTGACCGGCAACACCCACCGTGCCGAGTTCTGCATCGACAAGCTCTACAGCCCCGACTCCTCGCGCGGCCGGCTTGGGCTGCTGGAGCTGCGCGGCTTCGAGATGCCGCCGCACCCGCAGATGGCGCTGGTGCAGGCGCTGCTCGTGCGCAGCCTGGTGGCGATGTTCTGGGAGCAGCCGATCGACCCGTCGACCACACCGCTCATCCGCTGGGGCACCCGTCTGCACGAGGACTTCCTGCTCCCGCAGGGCGCGATCGCCGACATCGAGGAGGTCGTCGCCGACCTCGCCGACTTCGGCATCGACTTCGATCCGTCGTGGTTGGCGCCGTTCACGGAGTTCCGGTTCCCGCGGATCGGGTTCGCCGACTTCACGGCCGCCGGAGGCGGCGCGATCCACCTCGAGCTGCGCCAGGGCGTCGAGCCGTGGCACGTCCTCGGCGAGGAGGCGACCGGTGGCGGCACGGCCCGGTACGTCGACTCGTCGGTCGAGCGGATCCAGGTGACTGTTGCTGGAATCAACCCCGAACGGCACCTGGTCACGTGTCAGGGTGTTCCCGTGCCCATGACCCGCATCGACGCGAGCGACACCTTCTACGGCGGTGTCCGTTACAAGGCGTGGCAACCGTGGTCGGCGCTGCACCCCTCGATCGAGGTGGACTCCCCGTTGACCTTCGACGTGGTCGACCTCGACGCCGGCGTCAGCCTGGGCGGCGCGACCTATCACGTGGTCCACCCGGGAGGCCGCAACTACGACCACCCGCCGGTCAATGCGCAGGAGGCCGAGGCACGGCGCGCGGCCCGGTTCGAGACCGCCCGCAACACGGCCGGCCGCATCGACGTGGCTGCCCTTCGTCGTACTGCTCGCGAGGTTGCTTCCGCCGAGTACCCGCACACCCTCGACCTGCGCAGAGTGAGGTCGAAGAAGAACCCATGACCGTTCTCCGCGACTACGCCGCGGGACTGACCCAACCGACCCTCACGCAGGGGTCAGCTGATCATCTGGGCGGCGGCAACGAAGCCGGCCCGAGGTACGACGAGGTCGTCGGCCCGGACGGGTCGCTGCGCGCACCCTGGAAGCGCCTCGCGGAGATCGCGACGCAGATCAGCCCGGAGGACATGCACCGGGTCACCGAGGAGATCGCCCGGTTCCTCGAGGACGACGGCGTCACCTACTCACGGCCCGGCGAACGCCCGTCCCGCTGGCGTCTCGACCCCGTCCCGTTCGTGCTGGACGCTGCGTCGTGGCAGGTCCTCGAGGTCGGCCTCGCGCAGCGCGCCGAACTCCTCAACGCGGTCCTCGCCGACCTGTACGGCGACCAGACCCTCCTGTCGTCCGGAATCGTGCCGGCCGCGGTCGTGCTCGGACACCGTGACTTCTCGCGGGTGATGGCGCGCGCGTCGGCCAACGACCCGCGGCCGCTGGTGCTGTCGGCGACGGACCTCGGGCGCGACCGGGACGGCACCTGGAAGGTCCTCGGCGACCGGACCCAGGCGCCCTCGGGCCTCGGGTACGCGCTGGAGAACCGTCGCGTCCTCAGCCGGGTGATGCCCGAGCTGTATCGCGAGGCCGACCTGCACCGGATGGCGCCGTACTTCTGGGCCCTGCGCTCTGCGCTGCTGCAGTCCGCCAGTGGTGACCTGCCCGATCCGCGGGTCGTCGTGATGAGCCCGGGCCTGCACTCGGAGACCTACTACGACCAGGCGTCGATCGCGACGAACCTCGGTTTCCCGCTCGTGCAGGGCAGCGACCTCACGGTGCGCGACGGCTGGGTGTTGATGAAGACGCCCCAGCGACTCGAGCGGGTCGACGTGATCCTGCGTCGGGTCGACGCCGCCTGGAGCGACCCGCTGGAGCTGCGCGGCGATTCGCAGCTCGGTGTCGCCGGCCTTGCCGAAGCCGTACGACGAGGCCGGGTGCGCGTCGTCAACGGACTCGGCGCCGGCGTGCTCGAGAACCCCGGCCTGCTGCCGTTCCTGCCCGCCGCCTGCGAGCACCTGCTCGGCGAACCGCTGCGGCTGCAGGGCGTTCCGACGTGGTGGTGCGGCGACCCGGACGGGCTGGACCACGTGCTCGACCACCTCGACGACCTCGTCGTGCGCACCATCGACGGCTCCGACCTCACCCTCGCGGGCGCGTCGCCCGAGCGGATCCGGCTGACGGTCCTGGCCCGGCCGCACGCGTTCGTCGGCCAGCAGCCGTTCGCACTGTCGCAGTCGCCCACGTGGCGGGGTCGCACGGCGCGGCCCGCGGAGATGACGCTGCGGACCTTCACCCTTCGCTACGGCTCGGCCTACCGGCCGCTGCTCGGTGGCCTGGCCAACGTCCGCGACGGCGACAAGTCGCTCGGCAGCAAGGACGTCTGGATCCTCAAGGACGACACGGCGCAGCCCGACCAGGGCCTGACGGACGTGATGCCGATGACGTCGGTGCGGTCGCTGCCCGCGACGGTCCCGCGCGTCCTCGACGACATGTTCTGGCTCGGGCGCTATGCCGAACGTGCCGAGGACATGCTGCGCCTGGTGCTCACCACGCACGTCCTGGTCGCCGACTACCGCAGCAGGCGCAGCACCTCCGGCGGCGTCAGCCTCGACGTCCTGATGTCCGGGGTGCACCGGCTCGCGGGCACGGTCCACGAGGACGACGAGGAGGACCTGCGGTCGATCCTGCTCGACGAGACGCGGGTCGGGTCGGCCGCGCACTCGCTCGAAGG
>JAKFEI010000234.1:0-3323 GCA_036675765.1 Nocardioides sp.
GTCGACTTCGTCAACGGCGCCGAGGGCCTGCTGATGGCTCCGGCCTACGCCGTCCCGCGGATGCTCGAGCGCAACGGCCTGTCGCTGCAGGACTTCGACTTCTACGAGATCCACGAAGCGTTCGCCTCGCAGGTCCTGTCGACGCTCGCTGCCTGGGAGAGCCCGGTGTTCTGCAAGGAGCGCCTCGGCCTCGACGCGCCGCTGGGCTCGATCGACCGCAGCAAGCTCAACGTCAAGGGCTCCTCGCTGGCGGCCGGTCACCCGTTCTCCGCCACCGGCGGCCGGATCGTGGCCAACACCGCCAAGCTGCTCAAGGCCAACGGTGGCGGCCGCGCGCTGATCTCCGTCTGCGCTGCCGGCGGCCAGGGCGTCGTCGCGATCATGGAGCGCTGAGCGCCTCACCCGCATCGCCCGACGGCCCGCCACGGATGATCCGTGGCGGGCCGTGGCGAGAACCGAAGTCGGGAGAATGATGTCGATCGACCTGCCGTTGAGGCTTGCCCGCACCGGACTCGATGAGGCGACGTACGTCTGGCTCGCCACCAAGGCGGGTCTGCTGACCCCGACGCTGCCGCACAAGGCCGCGAAGATCGCGGTGGGCTACGTGAAGTACGGGGGACTCGGCGCGCTGTCCGTTCTCGCGGCGATCCGGTACGGCGATCGCCCGGCCGTGATCGACGAGCGTGGCACCCTCAGCTTCAAGGACCTCGACGCGCGGTCCAACGCGCTGGCCAATGCCTGGCGCGGGCGCGGCCTGGAGCCGGGTGAGGGCGTGGCGATCCTGGCCCGCAACCACCGTGGCTTCCTCGAGGCGACGTTCGCGGCCGCCAAGTGCGGCGCGAGGATCGTGCTCCTCAACACCGACTTCGCCGGCCCACAGATCCGCGAGGTCGCCGAGCGCGAGGGCACCGATCTGCTGGTGCACGACGACGAGTACGCCGGCCTCCTGGAGGGCGTTGAGCCGCGGCGTGGGCGGTTCCGCTGCTGGGCCGACACCGAGGGGCCCGACACCATCGACGCGCTGATCGCCGGCGCGTCGAGCAAGGCACCGCCTGCTCCCGGCGTGCAGTCGAAGGTCATCCTGTTGACCAGTGGCACCACCGGCACGCCGAAAGGTGCGTCGCGCCCCGAGCCACGATCGTTGGCCCCTCTCGGCGCCGTCCTGAGCAAGATGCCCATCAAGGCCCGCGAGGTCACGGAGATCCCGGCGCCGATGTTCCACACGCTGGGTTTCGCGCACGCGGTCATGGCGATCGCGTTCGGCTCCACCATGGTGGTCCGGCGCAAGTTCGACCCGGTCGCCGTCCTCGACAGCCTCGAGAGGAACGGCGCCACCATGCTGGTCGTCGTTCCGGTCATGCTGCAACGGATGCTCGACGCACCCGGCGGCTTCGACGTGCAGCGGGACTTCCCGAGCCTGCGGATCATCTTCGTGGCCGGTTCGCAGTTGGGTGCCGAGCTGGCCAGACGAGCGACTGACCGCTTCGGCCCGGTGGTCTACAACCTCTACGGCTCCACCGAGGTCGCGTATGCGACGGTCGCCACGCCCGACGACCTGGCGATCGAGCCGGGCTGTGTCGGCCGACCGGTCAAGGGCGCGATCGTGAAGATCCTCGACGAGTCGGGCAACGAGCTGTCCGCCGGCGTCACCGGCCGGATCTTCGTGGGCAACGGCATGCAGTTCGAGGGGTACACCGGTGGTGGCGGCAAGCAGAGCGTCGACGGCCTGATGGCCTCGGGCGACGTGGGGCACTTCAACGCCGCCGGACTGCTCTTCATCGAAGGGCGCGACGACGACATGGTCGTCTCCGGCGGTGAGAACGTGTTCCCCGGTGAGGTGGAGGAACTGCTGGCCACGATGCCGCAGGTCGAGGAGGCGTCCGTCGTCGGCGTACCCGACGAGCAGTACGGGCACCGCCTCGCCGCGTTCGTCGTACTCCGTGGGGACATGACGCTGACCGCCGACCAGGTGCGCGACCACGTGCGGGCGAACCTTGCCCGCTACAAGGTCCCGCGCGACGTGCACTTCCTCGACGAGCTCCCTCGCAACCCCACGGGCAAGGTCCTCAAGCGGGTCCTTCGGGACATCGCAGCGGGTGTGCTCGGCCCGTGAAGTGGGCGTGCGGCTTGCTTCGTTGCGAAGGTCAGGCGGTTGCGCGGTTGGGAGAGACGAGGGCGAGGGCCGAGGTCACCATGTAGGAGCGCACCTGCTCGGCAGTGACGTGGTTGACCCTCGGGACACCAGGGGCGACCTCGCTGACGAGGACGCCGAGGCGGGCCAGGTGCAGAGCGCCCAGGCCGCTGGCGTAGAGCGTGTTCGCCAGCAGCACCGGGTCCGCGGTCAAGGTGAACGCACCCTTCTCCGCGCCGTCGGCCAGCGCATCGGACAGGATCGTCAGGCAGGAGGTCATGCCGCGTCCGAGGCGCAGCAGTGCACTCTCGGAGAGGTCGTCGAAGAGTTCGTCGCTGGGGCGGGTCATGAGCGACTGGGCGCAGTCGACGAACGCGGGGTGCGCGACGCCGTAGTCCACGAAGGCCCCGACGATGCCGGCCAGTCGATCGGAGTGGTTGGCCGCGCTGTTCGCGGCCGTGCGCATCGCGCCGCTCAGCTCGTCGAGGTAGCCGACGAGGGTCAGCGAGAAGAGCTCTTCCTTGCCGGTGAAGTGGCGGTAGACGATCGCGCGGTTGATACCGACCGCGCTGGCGATCTCCTCGATCTGCGCGTCGCGGACGCCCTTGGAGTCGAACAGTTCGCGGGTGGCCGCGATGATCTGTGCTTCGCGTTCGCGCCGGCGCGCGGCGGCAGCCTTGCGTCGACCGTCGCTCGCGGGTGCCTGGCTTGCCATGGCCAGAGTGTACGGCGTGTGCAACTCAGTGTTGCAACAAGTGTGACCGGACCGCCCCGAACGTGTCGCCTCGTCGGCTGCCCACAAGTGCAGACTTTTTGAGGCCGGCGACTTGTACGCTCCGCGCGTGGGGGCTGAACAGGACAGCAAGGTCGCCGCACCCGAGCGCGCCCCGAGCACGGAGACCGTCGCGGACGTACTGGAGACGCCCGACGTCGAGGTGGGCCTGCGCGCGCACTCCAAGTGCGGCGCCGCCGGCGATCCACACCCGTCGATGACGCCGAAACGGCTGCTCGCGCTCCAGCGGGCGGCCGGCAACAGGGCCGTCCAGCGGGTCATCGGGACACCGACAGTCCAGCGCGACAAGGACAAGAAGAAGCCCGACTCGATCCAGGTCACGGGCAAGGCCAACGAGCCGGCCTACTACCAGACGAAGTCGGCCGAGCTCGCGATCCGCAAGGGCGGCCACAACGTCGC
>JAKFEI010000520.1:0-20885 GCA_036675765.1 Nocardioides sp.
CAGCGTCCGCAACCTCGGCGTCCGAGGAGGGGGTCTCCTCGACGACGGGGATCAGCGAGAGCTTGCCGCGGTCGTCGATCTCGGCGATCTCGACCTGGAGCTTCTGACCGACGGAGACGATGTCCTCGACGTTCTCCACGCGCTTGCCGCCGGCGATGGCGCGCAGCTTGCTGATGTGCAGCAGCCCGTCCTTGCCCGGCATCAGCGCGATGAAGGCACCGAAGTTCGTCGTCTTCACGACCGTGCCGAGGTAACGCTCACCGATCTCGGGCATGGTCGGGTTGGCGATCGCGTTGACCGCCTGGCGGGCGGCTTCGGCCGCTTCGCCGTTGGTCGCACCGATGTAGACCGTGCCGTCGTCCTCGATGGACAGGGTTGCACCGGTGTCGTCCTGGATCTGGTTGATCACCTTGCCCTTCGGGCCGATGACCTCGCCGATCTTGTCGACAGGGACCTTCACCGTGATGATGCGCGGCGCGTGGATCGACATCTCCTCGGGACCGTCGATGGCCTCGCCCATGACCTCGAGGATCGCCAGACGGGCGTCCTTGGCCTGGTTCAGGGCCTTCGCGAGGACCTCGGCCGGGATGCCGTCGAGCTTGGTGTCGAGCTGGAGCGCGGTGACGAACTCCTTCGTGCCGGCGACCTTGAAGTCCATGTCGCCGAACGCGTCCTCGGCGCCGAGGATGTCGGTCAGTGCGACGTACTCGAGCTTGCCGTCGATCTCACCGGAGATGAGGCCCATCGCGATACCTGCGACGGACGCCTTCAGCGGGACACCGGCCTGCAGCAGCGACAGGGTCGAGGCACAGACCGAACCCATCGAGGTCGAGCCGTTGGAGCCCATGCACTCGGAGATCTGGCGAATCGCGTAGGGGAACTCCTCGCGGCTCGGCAGCACGGGCACCAGGGCGCGACGCGCCAGGGCGCCGTGGCCGATCTCGCGACGCTTCGGCGAACCGACGCGACCGGTCTCACCGGTGGAGAACGGCGCGAAGACGTACTTGTGCATGTAGCGGCGGTACTTCTCCGGCGACAGCGTGTCGAGCTGCTGCTCCATCTTGAGCATGTCGAGGGTGGTGACGCCCAGGATCTGGGTCTCGCCACGCTCGAACAGAGCCGAACCGTGGACGCGCGGGATCACGTCTACCTCGGAGTGCAGCGGACGGATGTCGGCGAGGCCGCGGCCGTCGATGCGGATCTTGTCGCGGAGCACGCGCTCGCGGACGACGCTCTTGTTGACCGAGCGGAATGCCGCGCCGATCTCCTTCTCGCGACCCTCGAACTGGCCGGCGAGCTTCTCGAGCAGGCCACCCTTGAGCTCGTCGGTGCGGGCTTCGCGCTCCTGCTTGTCACCGATGGTCATCGCGGAGGCCAGATCAGCCTTCGCAGCGGCCTCGACGGCGGCGTACACGTCGTCCTCGTAGTCGAGGAAGATCGGGAATTCCTGGATCGGCTTCGCGGCGACGTTGGCCAGCTCCTGCTGGGCCTCGCACAGCTGCTTGATGAACGGCTTGGACGCGTCCAGACCAGCAGCGACGACCTCTTCGGTCGGCGCCTGGGCACCGCCCTGGACCTTGGCGAACGAGTCCTCGGTGGCCTCGGCCTCGACCATCATGATCGCGACGTCGCCGGTCTCGGTGACACGGCCGGCAACGACCATGTCGAAGACGGCGTTCTCGAGCTGGCTGTGGGTCGGGAACGCAACCCACTGGCCGTCGATCAGCGCGACGCGGGTGGCGCCGACAGGACCGGAGAACGGCAGGCCGGAGAGCTGGGTCGACAGCGACGCGGCGTTGATCGCGAGCACGTCGTACGGAGCGTCGGGGTTGAGTGCCATCACCGTGATGACGACCTGGACCTCGTTGCGCAGACCCTTCTTGAAGGTCGGGCGCAGCGGGCGGTCGATCAGGCGGCAGGTGAGGATCGCGTCCTCGCCCGGGCGGCCTTCGCTACGGAAGAAGGAGCCGGGGATCTTGCCGGCGGCGTACATCCGCTCTTCCACGTCGATGGTCAACGGGAAGAAGTCGAAGTGGTCCTTGGGGTGCTTGCCGGCGGTGGTCGCCGAGAGCAGCATCGTGTCGTCGTCGAGGTAGGCGGTCACCGAACCGGCGGCCTGGCGGGCCAGGAGGCCCGTCTCGAACTTGATGGTGCGGGTGCCGAACTTGCCGTTGTCGAGAACGGTCTCCACGGCGGAAATGACGGGTTCAGTCAAGGGGTTCTCTTATTCATATGGGTGCGGGACGCGTTGCCCCGCTGAAATGGACTTGATGACGTTCGCCACCTTATCGATCGGTGGGCGAATTGCAGAACGGGCGACCCCCTTGAGGGTCACCCGTTCAACGGTCATTCCGGTGCTCGACGTGTGCGGCTCCAAGGCGCGGACCCGAAGGCGGCCTTTGAGCGAAGCGGGCCGTCGAGGGTCCGCAACGCTGGAGACGCTCCGTCGAGCATCGGAATCAGCGGCGGAGGCCGAGGCGCTCGACGATGGAGCGGTAACGCTCGATCTCGGTCTTCTTGAGGTAGTTGAGCAGGCGACGGCGCTGGCCCACGAGGAGCAGCAGGCCACGACGGCTGTGGTGGTCGTGCTTGTGCTTCTTGAGGTGCTCCGTCAGGTGGCTGATGCGGTGGCTCAGCAGCGCGATCTGCACCTCGGGCGAACCGGTGTCGCCCTCGGACGTGCCGTACTCGGCGACGATCTTCTTCTTGGTCTCAGCGTCGGTTCCGACTGCCATGGGTTCTCCCTGTATTCGCTCGTTGCGCGGCGCTCCAGCCTGATTTCCTGGAGCACTCTCGATCCGCGGCCGTTCTGACGGCGGGTGGTGCCGTCGAGACTCCCCGACGACAACCGACCAAGGTTATCCCGGACCGGCCGCGAGTCTCCAATCGGTGACGCCTCAGCGCGCGGGGACCTGCGGGAGCCCGACCGGCGCCGCCGAAGGGCTGGGCCCCGACAGCGGACGACCTTCCGCCTGTCGGCGCGAACTGCGACGATGCGTGGGTGGAGCAACGAATCGGCGTGTGCAACCTGTGCGAGGCGACCTGCGGCCTCCTGCTCACCATCGAGAACGGCGAGGTGACGGGCGCCCGAGGCAATCCGGACGACCCGCTCTCCCGGGGCCACATCTGCCCCAAGGGCGTGGCCATCGGTGACATCCATGCCGACCCGGACCGGCTGCGCCGTCCGGTGCGCCGGATCGGCGAGGGCGCGGACGCACGGTGGGAGGAGATCTCCTGGGACGAGGCGTTCGACCTGGTCGCTGACAGGCTCGCGGCCACGATCCGCGACCACGGCGACGATGCGCTCGCGATCTACCTCGGCAACCCGAACGTGCACAGCCTGGGGTCGATGACCCATGGCGTCGCGCTGGTGCAGTCGTTCCGCACCCACAACAAGTTCAGCGCGACCTCGGTCGACCAGCTCCCCCACCAGTTCCTCGGCCACCTGCTCTACGGCCACCAGTTGCTGCTGCCCGTGCCGGACATCGACCGCACGTCCTACTTCCTGGTCTTCGGCGCCAATCCGATGGCGTCCAACGGGTCACTGATGACGGTGCCCGACTTCCCAGGCCGACTGCGCGAGCTCAAGGCCCGCGGCGGGCAGATGGTGGTCTTCGACCCGCGCCGCACGGAGACGGCGAAGGTCGCCAGCGAGCACCACTTCGTCCGCCCCGGCACCGACGCCTGGGTGCTGCTGGCCCTGCTGAACGTGCTGTTCGCCGAGGGCCTGACCCGCCCGCCGTCGTACGTCGACGGGCTGGACGAGGTCGCACGGCTGGTGGCGGACTTCACCCCCGCCATGGCGGCGGAGGTCAGTGGGGTTCCCGCAGCGGAGATCGAGCGGGTCGCCCGGGAGTTCGCCGCCGCTGACGGCGCGGCGGCCTACGGACGGATCGGTGTCTCCACCCAGGAGTTCGGCACCCTCTGCCAGTGGGCCATCCAGTTGCTCAACCTGGTCACGGGCAACCTCGACCGGGTCGGCGGCGTGATGCTCACGAACCCCGCGATCGACGTGGTCGGGCGCGGCCTCATCGGACGCGGCCACCACGACCGGTTCCGGTCGCGGGTGCGCCAGGCCCCGGAGTTCGGGGGCGAGCTCCCGGTCTCGGTGCTCCGCGAGGAGATCGACACCCCCGGCGACGGACAGGTGCGCGCACTGCTGACCATTGCGGGCAATCCAGTGCTGTCGACGCCCGACGGCACCGCCCTGGACCGGTCCATCAGCGGACTCGACTTCTACGCGGCGGTTGACATCTACCTCAACGAGACGACCCGGCACGCCGACGTGATCCTGCCGCCGACGACACTGCTGGAGCGCGACCACTACGACCTGGTGTTCCACGCGCTCGCCGTCCGCAACACCGCCCGCTTCACGCCGGCGGTGTTCGACAAGACGCGCGACCAGCGCCACGACTGGGAGATCTTCCGCGAGATCTACCTCCGGGTGGCGCGCCGGCTGCCCCGCAAGGTCCCGCTCAAGCGACGCCTGATGGGTGAGGCCCGGATGCGGATGAGCCCGACCTTCCTGATCGGGGTGCTCCTGCGCAGCGGGCGCAACACCACCATCACCGAACTGCGCCGCCATCCCGAAGGCGTGGACCTCGGCGCCCTGCGCGCGGGCCAACTGCCCGAGCGACTGGCCACGAAGGACCGTCGGATCCAGGCCGCGCCCGCCATCGTGGTCGACGACCTCGAGCGGCTCCGTGCCCACGAGGTGCCGGGCGGCGACCAGTTGCTGCTCATCGGCCGGCGCCACCAACGCGACTGCAACTCATGGATGCACAACTCCGAGCGATTGACCCGTGGGCGCCACCGCCACCAGTTGCTCATGCACCCGGTGGACCTCGATGCCCGCGGCCTGGTCAACGGCGCGCTCGTCACGGTCAAGTCCCGCGTCGGATCGGTCTCGGTGGAGGTCCAGGCCACCGAGGACGTGATGCCCGGCGTCGTGTCACTCCCCCACGGCTTCGGACACCAGGTCGATGGCACCCGGATGGGGATTGCCGCCGAGGTCGTCGGAGTGTCGATCAACGACCTGACCGATCCCGACCGGCTCGACCTGTCCGGCAATGCTGCGCTGTCGGGCGTGCCGGTCACCGTCTCCTAGGCGCGGGCATGGACCTCGACGTGCCCGCGGGCCCCGGCCTGCCCGAGGGCCTGGTCATCCCCGACACGGAACTGGTCGAGCGGTTCTCCCGTTCGCCCGGCCCTGGCGGACAGTCGGTCAACACCAGTGACAGCCGCGTCGAACTCGTCTGGGACCCGAGCGGGTCCGGCGTGCTCACCGACACCCAGCGCACCCGCCTGCTCACCAGGAGTCCGGGCCCGATCGCCGTCGTCGCACACGAGCACCGCTCCCAGCACCGCAACCGGGTCGCGGCCCGCGAACGCCTCGCCGCACAGGTGCGCGAACTGCTCGCCCCACCTCCCCCGCCGCGTCGTGCCACGAAGCCCACCCGTGGGTCGAAGGAACGCCGCCTCGAGGCCAAGCGCCAACGCGGCACGACCAAGCGACTGCGCGGGTCCGTCGACGACTGAGGGTCAACCGGTGAGCGTCAGATGACGGTCACGGGGTGCCGGACGACCGCGTCGAAGAAGTAGCCGTTCGGGTTGTACGCGGCGACGTCGGGTTGCGTACGTCCGCGTACGTCGGTGGCCCGGGCGAGCAGCGTGTGCTCGCCCGGGGCCGGTGCGCGCCACGGGTGCGACCAGCGCGTCCACCCGTGTCCCGCCATACGACGACCGCGACCGCCGTTGGCGCCACGGGCAGGCGAGGGGCGCACGTGGGCGGGCGACCAGGTGGCGCCGCCGTCGGTACTGACATCGACCCGGGCAATGGGTGCCGCACCCGACCAGGAGCGCCCGGTCAACACGATCTCGTCGGCGGCGCGGATCTGGGCACCCCAGGGCAACTCCCAGGCCGATCGAACCGGGTTGACGCCCAGCGGACCGCCGATGTTGTACCACCGGGTGTTCCACGGAGAGGTGAGCTCGGTCGTCGACACCTCGAGCGCACCGAGCCACTTGATGCTCGCGATCCCGACCCAGCCCGGGAGGACCAGGCGCAGCGGGTAGCCGTGGTCGGGCAGCAGGGGCTCGCCGTCGGCACCCCACGCCAGGAGGGCGTCGTCGAGCGCCTTGCTGATCGGGAAGGCACGCCGCACCTTGCCGAGGTTCACGCCCTTGTCGACGTAGTCGTCGTCGAGGCCGGCCGCCTGGACCGACACGGCATCGGCGCGCAGGCCGGCCGCCTGCAGCACGTCGCGCAGCCACACGCCCTGCCACGTGACGGTGCCGACCGCACCGAGGGTCCACTGCGTGCCCGAGGCCTTCTGTCCCTGCTGGGTGTCGAAGAAGCTGCGCCCGTTGCCCGTGCACTCGTGGACCGAGGTGACCTCGACCGGCTGGAAGCGGCGGCGCAGCTCCCGGAGACCGAGAGAGATGCCTGCGGCGTCCGCCAGGCCGTCACCGAGGACCCGCAACCGGTACGCCGCGGCGTCGATGGTCGGGGTGCGGGTGTGGTTGCGCACGAAGAGCCGGTCCTGCGACGTCTGGTGGCGCCGGGGCTCCACCGAGTCCCAGCGGGTCTCTGCGTTGGTGCCGAGGTCGACGTACCAGCTCGGCGGCAGCGGCTTCTGGATCGACGGCGCTCCCGCGACCGCACGTGCTGGCAGCGGGCCGACCTGGGCCGCCCCGGCGAGCGCGAGGCCCGCCGCGGGGACACCGAGCACCGACCGTCGCCGAAGTCCGCTCTGCGTCATGCCTGCAGGCTAACATGAGTGACTTACTAGTGAATCACTCTTCGAGCAGGCTGTCGTTGCGCATCGACCGGTAGGCGACCCGCGCGCTCACCGCCCGTTCGAGCTCCTGGATCACGACGGAGAAGAACTGCCGGCGGTACAGCTCGTCGGTCACGGCGTAGACCGTGAAGTACAGGCCGCTGAACGCTGCGAGGAAGGTCGAGACCCGGATCAACTCCTGGCTCAGGCGGGTGCCGGTCAGGTCGCCGAGCGGGCCGTCGATCGGGTGCAGCGTGCCCTGTGTCCAGGTGCTCACGACCGCCGGCTCCATCGCCACGACACCGAAGACGATGAAGAACCCGAACACGGCCAGCGCCAGGAGCAGCACCTGGAGTGCCTGGGCGATGAGCAGGACCAGCACCAGGTTCGCCTTCTGCAGGCCGCTCACCTCGGCATCGACGGACCCGACCCGGTCGACCCGCCCCGCGATGCTGCGCGCCGCGTCCTCGAGCGGAGTGCCGACACAGGCGTCGATCAGCTGCTTGCCCTCGACCTCGTCGTCGACGCTGTCGAGCTCCTCGGGCAGGCGCACCATCAAGAAGCCCACTGCGAGGGCGGCGAACAGCAGCACCGCGATCCACAGCACTCCTCCGTCGAGGCTCGCCGCCACCTGCCAGACCTCGGCATTGATGAAGAGGAACGTGATGAACAGCAGCAGCAACGGCAGTGCCCGGGTGACCAGCGGGAACATCAGGCCCAGCGAGCGGAAGGTACGGCGGACGGCCCACGTCAGGATCAACCACGCGCGAAGGGTGGCCACGGCGTAGAACGCCAGCACTGCGCCGACCAGGGTCAGTCCGGCACCCACACCGGCGGCGGGGCTCAGCCAGGTGCCGACGACCGTCCCGGCCGCGGCACCGAGGACCAGCGCCACGACAGCCAGGGCAGCGAGCCGACCACTCCGTAGCCCGCGCGCCACTGCTGCGCGGTGGTCATCGACGAAGTACGGCAGGCCGTGGTCGACGAACCACCGCTCTGCTGCCGCGAGGTCCTGGACCGGCCCGTCGGCCACGTCAGGCTCCGAGGATCCCGCGGGCACGTGCCACGTCATCGGCCATCGCGACGAGCAGCGCATCGACGGAGTCGAAGCGGACCATGCCGCGGAGGCGTTCGACGAAGGCCACCTCGACCTCACGGCCGTAGAGCTCGAGGTCGGTGCGGTCCAGGACGTAGGACTCGACCCGTCGCTCCCGCTCCCCCGCGAACGTCGGATTGGTGCCCACGCTGATCGCCGCCGGGTACGACGTCCCGGCATCCGGTCCGTCGAGCACCGTCAGCCGGCCGGCGTACACGCCGTCGGCGGGCGCCGCGGCACCCTGGCGCACCGGCACGTTGGCCGTGGGGAAGCCGAGCTCGCGACCGCGCTTGTCGCCCTCGATGACGACACCGCGGGTGGCGAACGGTCGGCCGAGCGCCTCGGCAGCACCGGTGACGTCGCCGGCGGCCAGGCACGTGCGGACATAGGTGGAGGACCAGACCTGGGGCCCGCCGTCGAGGCTGACCTCCTCCAGGACGAAGTCGTTCTCGAGGCCGGAGGCCCGCAGCAGGTTGCAGTCGCCGGCGGCACGGTTGCCGAAACGGAAGTTCGCACCGACCACGACCGCCTTGGCATGCAGGGTCGCCAGCAGGATCCGCTCGATGAACTCCTGCGGCGTCCAGTCCGCGATCTCGCGGGAGAACGGGATGACCAGCACCGAATCAACGGAGCCGACGCCGGCCTCGCCCCCATTGAGCAACAGGCGCAGGCGTTCATCGATGTTCGTCAGCGTCGGCGGAGCGTGTTCCGGGCGCAGCACCGCGATGGGGTGCGGGTCGAAGGTCACGGCCACGACGTGCTCGACGCCGACCTCGCCGGCCACCTCGCGGGCCCGGCGCACGACGTGCTGATGGCCCAGGTGCATGCCGTCGAAGTTGCCGATCGTCACCACAGTGCGCCCGAGGTCACCCGGGACGTCCTCGAAGGCTCGCCACGCTTGCACGGCGCCAGACTACTGATGCGCGCTCAGCCAGGCGGATGCGGGCTCAGCCGACGAAGACTGCCTCGGGGCGAGCGGTGTCCCCTTCGGGTCGATACAACGCCAGGAATTCTCCGTCGGGCGCGTAGACACCCGTGAGTTCGTCGATGCCGAGGGGCAACGGTCGACCGAAACGGACCGACTGCGCCTGCTCCTCGTCGAGGTCCAGCGCCGGGAAGGCTGCGCGTGCGGCCACGGCGATGGGCAGCTGGCTGAACGATTCACTGAGGTCGTCGAGGGTGCGCGCCACGTCGAGCCCGTACGGCCCCACAGCCGTACGACGCAGCGCCGTGAGGTGGCCGCCGACGCCGAGGGCCGCGCCCACGTCCCGGGCGATGGCGCGGATGTAGGTCCCGCTGGAGCAGCGGACGGTGATGTCGACGTCGAGCCAGTCCCCCACCACCCGCTGGCCGTGGACCTCGAGCGCATGGATCGTGACCGGTCGCGCCTTGAGCTCGACCTCTTCGCCCGCGCGCACGCGGGCGTAGGCGCGCTTGCCGTCGACCTTGATCGCGGAGACCGCGGTCGGCACCTGCATGATCTCGCCGACCTGCGCTTCGAACGCCACGGCAACCGGGCCCGGCTGCAGCGAGGACGCATCAGCCGTGGCGACGACCTCGCCCTCGGCGTCGTCGGTCGTGGTGCTCACGCCCAGCCGCACCGTGGCGTCGTAGCCCTTCTCGGTCAGCATCAGGTGGCCGAGCAACCGGGTCGCTCGTTCGACACCGAGCACCAGCACGCCGGTGGCCATCGGGTCGAGGGTGCCCGCGTGACCCACCTTGCGGGTCCCGGCGAGGCGTCGTACCCGGGCCACGACGTCGTGGCTGGTCATCCCCGCCGGCTTGTCGACGACCACCAGGCCCGACTCGGCCACTACGCGTCGGTGTCCTCGTCGGCAGCGTCGGCAGCGTCGAGGTCGTCCTCGTCGGCGATGACGCGGGGCTTCTTGTACGGGTCCGCCTCGCCTGCGGGCTGGGCGCCCTCACGGGCGGCAGCGACGGCTGCGTCGGCCTCGCGGGCACGGGCCAGCACCTCGTCGAGCTGGCGCGCCGACTCGGGGATGCCGTCGAACGCGAACGCCAGGCTGGGGACGGTGCGCATGCCGAGCTGCTTGCCGACCTCGGCGCGGAGCACGCCCTTGGCCGACTCCAGCGCAGCGGCAGTCTCCTGCTGGACGTCACCGTCACCGAGCACGGTGTAGTAGATGGTGGCGTTCTGGGCGTCGCCGGTCATCCGGACCTCGGTGATGGTCACGAACCCCAGACGCGGGTCCTTGATCCGACGTTCGAGCATCTCGGCAACGATCACCTTGATGCGGTCGGCGATCTTGCGCACGCGCGGGCTGGCCATGGGTCTGTCCTATCAGTAAACGGAAAACGCCTGCGCCGCCCGGCCCACGAGGGACCGGGCGGCGTAGCGAGCAGCATCAGCTGCGGGGAATCTCGCGCATCTCGAAGGCTTCGACGATGTCGCCTTCCTTGATGTCCTGGAAGTTCTTGAGCACGAGACCGCACTCGAAGCCTTCCCGGACCTCCGACGCGTCGTCCTTCTCCCGCTTGAGCGAGGCAAGGTCGATGTTGTCGGCCACGACAGCGCCATCGCGGAGGATGCGGACCTTGGCGTTGCGCCGCAGCACACCACTCGTGACCATGCAGCCTGCGATGTTGCCGATCTTGGACGAGCGGAAGATCGCACGGATCTCCGCCTGGCCGAGAGTCGACTCTTCGTACTCGGGCTTGAGCATGCCCTTGAGGGCAGCCTCGATCTCCTCGATCGCCTGGTAGATGACCGAGTAGTAACGAATCTCGACACCTTCCTTGTCAGCCATCTGGCCCGCCTTGCCCTGCGGCCGGACGTTGAAGCCGATGATGATGGCGTCAGAGGCGGACGCGAGGTCGACGTTGGTCTCGGTGATCGCACCGACGCCGCGGTCGATGACCCGAAGGCTGACCTCTTCGCCGACATCGATCTGGGCGAGGGCGTCTTCGAGCGCCTCGACCGAACCGGACACGTCACCCTTGAGGATGAGGTTGAGCTCCTGGCTCTCGCCCTTCTCCATGGAGGCCATGAAGTCCTCGAGCGTGCGACGGACACGACGCTTGGCCTGCATGGCCGCACGCTCGCGCGCCTCACGCTTCTCAGCGATCTGGCGAGCCATCCGGTCGTCCTCGACGACGAGGAAGTTCTGACCGGCGCCGGGGACGGCGGTCAGACCGAGCACCATCGCGGGACGCGACGGGTCGGCTTCCTCGATGTTGTCGCCGTGCTCGTCGAGCATCGCGCGGACACGGCCGTAGGCCGGACCGGCGACGATCGAGTCGCCGACGCGCAGCGTTCCGCGCTGGACGAGGATCGTCGCAACCGGACCGCGACCGCGGTCGAGGTGCGCCTCGATGACGAGGCCCTGGGCGTCCTGCACCGGGTTGGCGCGCAGGTCCAGCGACGCGTCAGCGGTCAGCACGATCGCCTCGAGCAGCTTGTCGAGGTTGAGGCCGGCCTTGGCCGAGACGTCGACGAACATCGCGTCGCCGCCGTACTCCTCGGGCACCAGGCCGTACTCGGAGAGCTGGCCACGAACCTTCGTCGGGTCGGCGCTCTCCTTGTCGATCTTGTTGACGGCGACCACGATCGGCACACCGGCAGCGCGGGCGTGGTTGAGCGCCTCGACCGTCTGCGGCATGACGCCGTCGTCGGCCGCGACCACCAGGACGGCGATGTCGGTCGCCTGCGCACCACGGGCACGCATCGAGGTGAAGGCCTCGTGACCCGGGGTGTCGATGAAGGTGATGCGACGGTCGTTGCCGTCGACCTGCGTGTGGACCTGGTAGGCACCGATGTGCTGGGTGATGCCACCGGCCTCGCCGGCCACGACGTTGGCGTCGCGGAGCGCGTCGAGGAGCTTGGTCTTACCGTGGTCGACGTGACCCATGACGGTCACGACCGGCGGACGGATGACGAGGTCTTCCTCGCCGCCCTCGTCGGCACCGAACTCGAGGTCGAACGTCTCGAGCAGCTCGCGGTCCTCGTCCTCCGGGGACACGATCTCGACGGTGTAGTTGAGCTCGTCACCGAGCAGCTCCAGCGTCTCGTCGCCCACCGACTGGGTGGCGGTCACCATCTCACCGATGTGGAACAGCATCTGCACGAGCGAGGCCGCGTCGACGCCGATCTTGTCGGCGAAGTCGGTCAGCGAGGACCCACGGGCGAGACGAACCGTCTCGCCGTTGCCCTTGCGGACCCGCATGCCGCCGATCGTCGGGGCCTCCATGGCCTCGAATTCCTGACGACGCGCGCGCTTCGACTTGCGACCGCGACGGGCGGGACCACCGGGGCGACCGAAGGCACCCTGGGTCTGGCCACGCTGGCCGGGACGACCACCGCCGGGACGACCGCCGCCACCGGGACCGAAGCCACCGGGACCGCGACCGGGAGCGCCGGCACCCGGCGCACCCGCGCCAGCACCGGCACCGGGAGCGCCACGACCCGGAGCGCCACGACCGGGCGCACCGCCCGGACGACCCGGACCACCGGCACCGGGACGACCCGGACCACCGGGGCCACGGCCACCGGCGTTCGGGCCGAAGGCGGCCGGGGACTTGGGCATCATGGCCGGGTTCGGACGCGGCATGCCGGGACGGCCACCGGGCGCAGCGGCGGGCGGACGCGGTCCACCCGGACCGGCCTCACCCTCGCGGGCCGGCGGAGCGGCAGCGGGCTTGCGACCCATGCCCTGGCTCGGCGCGAACGGGTTGTTGCCCGGACGCGGCGTGCCGCTGGGCTTGCCGACCGGACGCGGTGCGGGAGCCTTGGGCGTCGCGCCTCGCGGGGCGCCACCCGGCTTCGGACCGGCCGGTGCAGCAGGTGCTTCGGGGGCCTCGGGAGCCGCCGCGGCAGCGGGCGCCTCCACGACGGGCTCGACCACGGGCTCGGGCTCCGGGTCCGGCGTCTTCGCCGGTCCGGGACGCGGGCCGGGGCGCGGAGCCGCAGGCTTGTCGTCAGCAGCGGCCGCGGGTGCTGCGGGCACGACCGGAGCGTCAGCGACGGGCGCCTCGGCAACGGGAGCGGCCGGTGCAGCGGCAGCCTTCTTGGCCGGCGCGGGCCGCGGGGCGGGCGTGGCCGCCTCGCCGCCAGCAGCAGCCGGCTTCATCTTTGCGAGAAGATCGGCGCCGTAGGTGTCTTCGAACTTCTTGACTGCAGGCAGTTCAACGCTCGAGGACGCCGTCTTGGCGAATTCGCCAATGGCACTCAGCTTCTCCAGCGCTTCCTTGCTGGGGATGCCGTACTTCTTCGCGAGTTCGGAAACTCGGGTCTTGGCCACAATGCTCCTTCTGGCCCAAGACCCGGGTGGGGATCTTCAGACCGTTGGTGGGTGGTGCAGAACGAACTGGCTCATCGCGAGGTACTCATCGAGTGCTCATGAGCTGCTGCTCCAGTCTCTCTTGGTGGATGCGGTCGGATTGATCAGTAACGAGGCGACGTACTCCCCCACCGGCACGCTGGAAAGCCCGGTCCCACCCGCACCCTGCGCGAAGCGCAGTGCCCGGGAGAAGGCTTTCCGCCGTACCGCGAGGTCGTAGCAACCGGAGGTGGGGTGCAGGTGCGCCCCGCGTCCCGGTGCAGTGCCCTCCAGGTCGGGTACGACGGCTGGTCGGCCATCTGCGCCCGAGCCGGCGGTCACCCGCAACAACTCGCGTTTGGCGGCTCGCTGTCGACATCCGATGCAGGTCCGGACGGGGCCCTCGAGAGGGAAGACGTCAGGTTCTGCGGGGGATTTCGATTGGCGTGCCACCAACAGACGACTCTACCGCCCGGGGGGTCAGGATCACCAACCGACAACGCCGATCGGCGACCAGAAGACCGGTCAGGCCTCTTCGTCGGAGTGGATGTCGATCCGCCAGCCGGTCAGGCGCGCGGCGAGACGGGCGTTCTGGCCCTCCTTGCCGATGGCCAGCGACAGCTGGAAGTCGGGGACGACCACGCGGGCCGAACGGGCCGCCGCGTCGACGACGGTGACCGACTGGACCTGGGCCGGCGACAGCGCGTGCGCCACCAGTTCGGCCGGGTCGTCGGACCAGTCGACGATGTCGATCTTCTCGCCGTGCAGCTCGGCCATCACGTTGCGCACGCGCTGGCCCATCGGTCCGATGCATGCACCCTTGGCGTTGACGCCGGGAACGGTGGTACGGACCGCGATCTTGGTGCGATGGCCCGACTCACGCGCGATGGCCGCGATCTCGACGGTGCCGTCGGCGATCTCGGGCACCTCGAGGGCGAAGAGCTTCTTGACCAGGTTCGGGTGCGAGCGCGAGAGCGTGATCTGCGGCCCGCGCATGCCCTTGCGGACCGACACGACCAGGCACTTGATCCGGGTGCCGTGGCTGTAGTCCTCGCCGGGCACGCGCTCGCTCGCGGGCAGCAGCGCCTCGAGCTTGCCGAGATCCACGAGGACGTCGTCGGGGTTGCGGCCCTGCTGGATGATCCCGGACAGGATGTCGCCCTCCTTGCCGGAGAACTCACCGAACCGGATCTCGTCCTCGGCGTCGCGCAGGCGCTGCATCATGATCTGCTTGGCGGTCGTCGCGGCGATCCGGCCGAAGTCGGCAGGCGTGTCGTCGTACTCGCCGATCTTGTTGCCCTCGTCGTCGAGCTCCGCAGCGAGCACGTTGACGTGCCCGGTCTTGCGGTCCAGCTCGACCCGCGCCTGGGTGTGCGAGCCCTCGGTCTTGTGGTACGCCGTCAGGAGGGCCTGTTCGATGGCCTCCACCAGCACCTCGAACTTGATCTCCTTCTCGCGTTCCAGCGTGCGGAGGATGTTCAGGTCGATGTCCATCAGTCGGCGTCCTCGTCCATGTGTTCGTCCAGGTCGTCCTGGTCGTTGTCGTCTTGATCCGTGCGGGTGGAGCTCTTGGGGCGGTTGAACTCGATCTGCACCAGGGCCTTGGTCACGTCGGCGTAGCCGACCCTGACCTCGGAGCCGGCCACGTCGAGGGTCACCCCGTCGTCGTCGCTGGCGCCGATCCGGCCGACCACCTCGTTCGTCGTGCCCTCCTCGGCGGAGGTGACCACCTTGACGAGGCGGCCCTCGTTGCGGCGCCAGTGGCGGGGCAGGGTGAGTGGTCGATCGACCCCACGGGAGGTGACCTCGAGGGTGTACGGCAGCTCCCCCATGATGGCGGCGCCGTCGGACTCGAGGACCACGTCGATCTTCTTGGTTGCCGACGCGACGTCGTCGAGCGTCAGGCCACCGTCGGTGTCCAGGGCAATGCGCAACACGCGGCGCTTGCCAGCGGGGGTGAGCTCAACTGCTTCGAGATCCAGGCCGAGTTCGGCCAGGGGAGCAGTGAGAAGGTCGGTGATTCGCTCTGCTGTCGAACGCTGAGCGGGCTGGCCCGAACCCATGCGAATCCTCCCGTTGTCCTGTTGTGGTGGTGCGGATCAACACTACCGGGTACGGATAGGGTTCGCCGCGTGCCCGACCGTGTTAGCCACCTCTCCCGTCGCGCCTTCGTCGCATTCGGCCTCGGCGGAGCCGCGCTGACACTGACCGGATGCGACGCCCTCGACTCCGTGCTCGGCGACGGCGACCCCGTGTCGCCGGGAGCGGTCACCCCGACCGCACCGGCCGCCGACGCCGACAGCACCCTGGTCGAGGAGGTCGCCACGGCGATCGCTGCAGCGGGCGCGCTCGCCGCAGCCACGGGTACGACGATCGCTCCCCTCGCACGGATCGGGACCCGGCTGTCCCGCCTCCACGCCTCCCACGCAAGCGAACTCGGCCGGACCGACGCAGCCACGCCCCCGGTCGTCACCGGCACCCGGGACGTCGCCCTGCGTGCGCTGCTGGCGAGCGAGGCCGCGCTCCAGGAACGCCTCGTTGCTGCGGCGCTGAGCGCGGAGAGCGGCGCGCTCGCCCAGGTGTTCGCGTCGATGGCGGCGGCCCTCGCCCAGCAGAAGGCGGTGCTCACGTGAGCGAACCGACCGACAACGCCACCGAGACCCCCACCGGCACCGGGACCGCGACGGGTGCGGTCAACGCACTGCAGGTCGCCCTGGCTGCCGAACATGCCGCCGTGTTCGTCTACGGCGCGCTCGGCGCCCAGACGTCACAGTCGCGCCAGCCGACCCTCTTCGGAGCGCTCACCCGCGCCTACGCCCTCCACCGCGACCGGCGGGACCACCTGACCGGCGTGATCGAGGCTGCGGGCGGCGAGCCGGTCGCCGCCGAGCCGGGCTACGCCCTGCCGGCCGACCTGGGCGCACCGGCCGCGGTCAAGGTCCGCGCGCTCGCGATCGAGGAGGCGGCCGCGTCGACGTACGCCTATCTGGTGGCGAACACGAGCGGGCCGGACCGTTCCTGGGCCGTGCAGGCATTGCTGGACGCGGCGGTGCGGGGGCTCGGCTTCGGCGGCAGGCCTGAGCGGTTACCTGGTCTTTGACCTCACCCGATGTCTCGATACGCGCGTCGCGAGCTCGTTCCTCGCTCGCGGCGCTACTCGACCTTCCCGTCTGATCCGCACCACTGCTCGTGCCTCGCAGCGCTGCGGGCCGGCAAAAACAACAGTGGTTCGCGGCCTCGATCTCCGGGAGACTCCCGAGACGTCCCCCGAAGGCGGGGCCGCGAACCACTGGTGACCGGGGACAACGGTCTTGGGTGACGGGAGAGGTGGGGCTCACCGATCACCTGTGCACAATCATGCAACAGAACGGCACGAGGGTCTGTAACTATCGATCCTCATAAATGTGCAGTGCAGAAACCTGCAGTGCGCACCCCGCTCAACGCCAGGGAGTGAGGAGGTCCGGGATCTCCGAGAGACGGTGCGCGACTGCGTCCGGCTGGCCCTCCGAGTGGCCGATCTGCTCGACCGGAATCACGCTGTGCGGGATGTGGATGGCCCGCAGACCGGCATTCTGGGCACCCCAGACGTCGTCGAACAGTCGGTCGCCGACGTAGACGCAGCGAGCCGGGTCGGTGACGCCCACGGCGTCCATGGCGGCACGGAACGCGTCGGGCGACGGCTTCGTCCACGGGATCTCGCTGGAGTAGACGTCGCCGTCGATCAGGTCCAGGACGCCGTCGCGCTCGAAGTAGCCGCGGTGCCACTCACGGGGCCAGATCGTGTTCGACAGGATGCCGACCTTGATCCCCTCGCCGCGCAGCCAGCGGAACAGCGGTGCGACCTCGGCATCGGTCAGGGTGTGCGGCTCCCAGAAGTCGTAGTACGCGCTCAGCAGGGCGGGGTCGTGATCGAGACCGGCCTCGTCGAACAGGTCCGCGATGTTCGCGCTCTGCTGGTGGTCGCGACTCCGGCCCCAGACCGCGGCACCCGCGCCGTGCAGGCGCGATGCGAACGCGTGGTGGTCGTCCGAGGTGTCGGGCGTCGCGAGCACCGCCTGGGCCAGCGCCATGGACTCGGCATGGAAGTCCACGTCGTGCCACTGGGTCAGCGTCCCACCCCAGTCGAAGATGACCGCGTCGATGCCGGCGGGCTTCGCGGCTCGCTCCGCTCGCACCTCAACCACCGTTACCGCCCGACCTGCTGAACGAGTGCCTCCACCGCGCCTTCGAGCTTCAGTTCGCTCTTCTCGCCCGTACGACGGTCCTTGACCTCGATGACGCCGTCGACCACGCCGCGACCGACGGTCACGATGGTCGGGACGCCGATCAGCTCGGCGTCCTTGAACTTCACTCCGGGGCTGATCTTGCCCGCGCGGTCGTCGAACAGCACGTCGAGTCCGGCGCCGACCAGGCCGGCAACCAGTTCCTCGGCTGCGGCGAAGAGCGCTTCGTCCTTGCCTGCCACCACGACGTGGAGGTCAGCGGGCGCGACCTCGCGCGGCCAGCACAGGCCGATCTCGTCGAGGGTGTTCTCGGCGATCGCAGCGACAGCGCGCGTCACGCCGACGCCATAGGAGCCCATCGTGACGGTGACCAGTTTGCCGTTCTCGTCGAGGACCTTGAGGTCCAGCGCCTCGGCGTACTTGCGACCGAGCTGGAAGACGTGGCCCATCTCGATGCCGCGGGCGGACTCGAGGGTGCCGTCGGTGCAGTGCGGGCAGGCGTCGCCGTCACGGACCTCGGCGGCCTCGATCGTGCCGTCGGGCGTGAAGTCCCGGCCGGCCACGAGGTCGATGACGTGCGAGCCGGAGACGTCGGCGCCGGTGACCCAGCGGGTGCCGTCGACGACGCGGGGGTCGACGAGGTAGCGGATCCCGGTCTCGTTCTCCTCACCCAGGACGCCGGGGCCGAGGTAGCCCTTGACCAGCGCGGGGTGGCGGGCGAACTCGGCCTGGTCCATGGCCTCGATCTCGATCGGCTCGAGCTGGCCTTCGAGGCGCTTCTGGTCGACCTCGCGGTCGCCGGGCAGGCCGATGGCGAGGGGCTCGCGGGTGCCGTCAGGGTGCCGGAGCACGACGAGGACGTTCTTGAGCGTGTCACCGGCGTGCCAGGGCCGGTCCTCGCGCGGGAAGGCCGCGTTGAGGTGGTCGACGAGCGTTGCGATGGTCGGGGTGTCGGGCGTCGCCTCGGCGTGCGCGGCGGGCGCACCGCCCCAGCCGTTGTCGGCATTCGCCGTCACGAGCGTGGGACGGACCTGGACGGCCTCGACGTTGGCGGCGTAGTCGCAGTTGGTGCAGCGGACGTAGGTGTCCTCGCCGACCTCGGCCTTGGCGAGGAACTCCTCGGACTTCGAGCCACCCATCGCGCCCGCGGTCGCCTTGACGATCGCGTAGTCGAAACCGAGGCGGTCGAAGATCCGGACGTAGGCGTCACGGTGCTTCTGGTACGACGCCTCGAGGCCGGCATCGGTGACGTCGAAGGAGTAGGAGTCCTTCATCGTGAACTCGCGGCCGCGCAGCAGGCCGGCCCGGGGGCGCGCTTCGTCGCGGTACTTGGTCTGGATCTGGTACAGGCTCAGCGGCAGGTCCTTGTAGGAGCCGTACATGTCCTTGACCAGGAGGGTGAACATCTCCTCGTGGGTCGGGCCCAGCAGGTAGTCGGCGTCCTTGCGGTCCTTGAGGCGGAAGATGCCGTCGCCGTACTCGGTCCAGCGGCCGGTCGCCTCGTAGGGCTCGCGGGGCAGCAGCGCCGGGAAGGTGACCTCCTGGGCGCCGATGGCGTCCATCTCGTCGCGGATGATGTTCTCGATCCGGCGCAGCACCTTCAGCCCCAGCGGCAGCCAGGTGTAGATGCCCGGCGCCGCGCGACGGATGTAGCCGGCCCGCAACAGCAGACGGTGGCTCGGGACCTCCGCGTCCGAGGGGTCCTCTCGAAGGGTCCGGACGAACAGGGTCGACATCCTCATCAGCACCTGCGCAGCCTACGGCCGCGGACTGGTGCGGGACGAACCAGTAACGCTTCAGGCAGTTCGCGCTGCCTTGAGCATGCCGCGGATCATCGGCACCTGCAGCGGCACGCGGGCCAGCGTGACGGCCTTGTACGCCGTGTTGCTGGTGCGCTGCGCATCAGCGGCCATCTTCGCGTTGCCCGGGAGGACTCCGGCGAGCAGTGCGGCGCTCGCGTACGCCGCAGTCCTCCGGGTGCGTGGGTGCAGCATGCCGACGGCACAGGCCAGCTCGGCGACACCGCTCCACACGACCCACGGTCGCGGGCCGCCGGGGAGCTGCTCGGGAATCAGCGGCTCGAACACCTCGGGCTTGACGAGGTGCACGACACCACTGACGAGGAAGGCACCAGTGACGGCCTTGGCGGTGAGGGGCACGGACATGCGCCCACCCTGTCAGACGATGTCCAGCAGGTTGCGCTGCCCGAGCTTGTAGAGCAGCTTGTCGGTCTGCTTGAGGAGCTTGAACTCGGGCGGGTCGTAGAGGCGATAGGTCTTCACCCGGGCAGCGGTCGAGCCCGACTCGTCGAGGATCGCGTTCACGGCGTGGCGAGCCGACTCGTTGGCACCCTCCATGGTGGCCAGGTCGATGTCGGTCTGAACGAAGTCGCCGCTCATCAACAGGTTCGGGATCCTGGTCCGTGCCGTCGGCCGGCTCTTCCAGGAGTCCACGGTGTTCACGAGCAGCGGGGTCTCGTTCGTGTTGCGCAGGGTGCCGGCGTCCCACTGCACGCCCGGGTCCAGGAACCAGGAGTGGATGATGCCGTCGGGCAGCAGGTCGCCCATCGTGTGGTGGTCGCGGATCTGCGCCAGCACCTCGTCGGCGATCTCCTGGCGGGTGCACTGCTTGGCCGGCTTGCCGTACAGGATGCCGGGCGCGTCCCAGTTCGAGATGTCGACGGACAGGACGTCAACGACCTCGCCGTTGCCGTAGTCACGAGAGATCATCCGGTCTGCCCAGAACTGCCCCTGGGTCAGCGCGGTCAGGGCCCACGGCGAGTCGATGAAGGTGATGTGGCCCTTGGTGAGGTTGGCATGGTCACGCAGGAAGTACTGGATGCCGACCATCCAGTCGGTCTGCAGGTTCGCGAGACCCTTCAGACCGGGATCGAGCGAGAGGACGTCGGGCGTGAGCGTCGGAATGACGCGCTCGACCGGCATCGCGCTGACGAACCAGTCGGCCTCGACCCGGCTCGTCGTACCGTTGGCGTCGGCGAGCACGGCAGCTGCGATGCGGCCCGCACCGAGCTCGTAGCGCACCAGTCGCTGGCCGCTCTCGAAGCGCACCCCTCGCCCACGCAGGTAGGTCACCCACGGATCGATCCACGCCTCGTTGGTCGGCAGGTCGAGCACGCGGTCGAGGGCACCGTCGTTGCCGCGCCCCATGATGTTGTAGACGAAGGCCTCCCCCATGTTGCCGATGGTGCGCGTGCTGGCGACGGTCTCCTTGGCGGCGACCAGGTTGCGCGTGAGGCCGGCGGCGAGGATCTTCTGGTACGGCCCCGATCGCTTGGCCGCGCCGACGAAGTCCCACCAGCTGACCTTCTCCCACTGGCCCAGCCGACGCTCGTCGCAGCTGGTCAGGAACACCAGCAGGCGTTCGACGAAGTAGGCCAGCTCATGGGGCGGAACGGCATGGCCGCCCAGGTTGTCGAGCAGGAAGCGCCGCAGGCCGTCGACGGTGAGCAGCTGCACCGGATCGGCTCCGATGCCGAACACGAGCGCATCGG
>JAKFEI010000251.1:0-3290 GCA_036675765.1 Nocardioides sp.
GCCCGAGTGGCCAAAGGGAGCTGACTGTAAATCAGCCGGCAACGCCTACGTAGGTTCGAATCCTGCATCTGCCACGGCAACAGAACGAAGCCCGGCCTCCTGAGAAGGGGGCCGGGTTTCGGCTTTCTTGGTGACCGTTCGTGGACCTGTCGCAATCCGGCCTCCTGGGGCTGCCGAGTGGTCTAGCCTGCGTCGCGGGGAGGGGTTCCTTGCGACCCCTGGAGTGTCCTGTGCCCGTACCTTCTCGTCCCCTGCCTGCCGCCGGTCCTCGCCGAGTGCCGCTCGTTGTCGGCGCGTTGACCCTGCTGTTGCTTGCCTTCGGCCTGACCGGCGCGACGGCGACGTCCGGTACGACGGGCGTGGCGATCACCCCCTTGACGCCGACGAAGCTGATCACGACGGCGGCGTCGGTCGCGGCCGGCAAGACCTACGTCTTCGTGGCGAGCGGTGGTACGTCGACGGTGCCGTCGAACGCGCTCGTCGTCGAGCTGGCGATCACGGCGAAGGGCACCAAGGCAGGCACGGTGTCGTTCGCTCCGCTCGGGGAGCCGGGGAACGCTTCCCCGACGACGGTGTCCTGGGCTGCTGGCGGGTCGGCTTCCGGGACGGTGAAGGTCAACGTCGGCAACTCGAACAAGGTCGTGGTGACGAACTCGAGCCTTGCGGCGGTCACGCTGGGCGTGAAGATCACCGGCTACTCGACGCTGGTCTCCGCCGCCGGGATCAGCGGCGTGGGTGGTGGTGACGGTCAGGTGCTGACCAACCAGGGCAACGGCACCGTGGCGTGGGAGGCAGTTCCCGAACCCGAGCCCGTGATCGTGCCCGTCGTGCACAAGGTTCACGTCAGGAGCACCGGAGTCGTCGACCTCGGTTCCGCGACCGCCTCGCGACTGAGCGCCGGCCTCTACGTCCTCACCGGCATCGCGGACATCCGCAGCTGCGCGATCACCGGGTCTCCCGGAGCGATCAGTGGCGACGTGGTCGTGACGAACGCCTTGGTGTCGATCACCATCGCCCCCAACCTTCCCCAGGCGACGGTGCAGGTTCGACTGCCGTCCAACGCGCCGGTCGACAGCGCCTTCTTCCTGACGCTGGTCTGCTGACCCTGGTTCGCCGGTCTGCTCCCTGTCACGTATCGGGCTCCCGCGGTGTCTCGTGGGTGTTCGGGCGCCACACGGGCGCCCTTGGCAGGGAGCAGACATGAATCTCGCGTTGTGGATCGTCGCCGCACTGTTCGGATCCGCCTTCACCGTCGGCGGCATCGTCAAGATGGTCCTGGGCAGGGACCGGTTCGCCGCGATGGGCGCCAGCGCGGCATGGGCGTCCGAGTTCCCGGTCGCCACGTTCAAGGTCATCGGCGTGATCGAGGCGCTTGGCGGGCTGGGCATGATCCTGCCCGGGGCGCTCGACATCGCACCGGCGCTGGTACCGATCGCGGCCTCCGGCATGGCGCTGTACATGTCCGGTGCCGCGACGACCCGGTTGCGTCGGGGCGAGTACGGCGCCCTCGTGGGCGACCTGCTCTTCATGGCTGCGTGCCTGTTCGTGGCGTGGGGTCGGTTCGGTCCCGAGCAGTGGGGTTGGTGAGGGCGAAAACCGGTCGGCGTCGGTGGAGCCCTGATGCTTGACTGGCGCCATGACTCGGAAGCTCGTCCACCCGCCCAAGGCCCGCCCGGGAGACCGCATCGCGGTGCTGTCCCCGTCGTTCGCAGCGGCCGGCGCCTTTCCGGAGATCCACGAGCAGGCGATGGTCCGGCTCGCGGAGGTGACCGGCCTGGTGCCGGTGGAGTTCCCGACCACCCGGCAGGTCGGCGCGAGTCCCGAGGCGCGTGCGGCCGACATCAACGCAGCGTTCGCCGATCCCACCATTCGCGCCCTCCACGCCGTGGTCGGTGGATTCGACCAGATCACCGTGATTCCGCACCTCGACGCGGATCTCGCCCGCGCCGACCCGAAGCCGTTCCTCGGCTACAGCGACAACACCCACCTCCACCAGTGGTTGTGGGCCGCCGGGATCGCCAGTTTCTACGGCGGATCCACCCAGGTCCACCTCGGCCCCGGACCTGCCGTCGACGAGGTCCACCTCGCTGCGCTCCGTGCCGCGCTGCTGACCGGCGAACGGGTCGAGCTCACGCGCCCGGACTGGTCGCAGGACATCGGGTTGGGGTGGGACAACCCCCTCGCGTTGAGTGAGTACGGCGACCGGGAGCCCAGCGAGCCGTGGGAGTGGTTCGGCCCGCGGCGGGCTGTGACCGGCCCGACCTGGGGCGGGTGCTTCGAGGTGCTTCCGCAGCTGTTCACGGCCGGGCGGTTCCGGTCCGACCCCGAGGCACTCGAAGGCGGCGTACTCCTGCTCGAGGCCTCCGAGGAGCTGCTCCCTGCCCGCGAGGTGGGCTGGATCGTGCGGGCGTTGGGGGAGCGCGGCGTGCTCGCCTCGGTCGATGCGGTGCTGGTCGCCCGCCCACCGGTCTCGGACTTCGTCGTCCAGCCCGCGCCCGAGGAGCGCGTCCAGCTCCGGGCCGCGCAACGCGATGCTGTCGTCGCCGAGGTGGCCCGCTACAACCCGGACGCGGTCGTGTGTGTCGGCGTCCCGTTCGGGCACACGCGGCCGCAGTGGATCGTGCCGCACGGCGGCGAGGTGACCGTCGACGGCGTCGAGCAGCGGGTCTGGGCCGACTACGCCTGACGGCGCGAGCTCAGGCGGGGAAGGTCACGACGTGGCCGACCACGCCGACCCGGACGCGGTCTCCGGCCAGCGGCACGGAGTCGGCCGGCGTACGCGCAGCGACGTGTTCGCCGGACTCGAGGCGGACCCGGATGGTCGCGTCGTGGCCGAAGAAGCTGACGTCGAGCACCTCTCCCGGGGTGCCGTCGCCGTCGGCGGGCCGGATCTGCAGCTGCTCGGACCGGACCGCGAACTGCGCCGCGCCGCCCGACCCGACGGGTGACCGTGTGGACACGGTGCCGAGCGCGCAATGGCCCGTGCCGGAGGCGTCGACGTGGCCGGGCAGCATCGACGCGTGGCCGATGAACGACGCGACGCGGGGGTCGGCGGGCTCGAGGTAGACGGTCGTGGGTGCTGCGACCTGGAGGAACTGGCCGTCCACCATCACGGCCACCTGGTCCGCGAGCGACAACGCCTCGCCCTGGTCGTGGGTGACCAGGACGGCGGCAGCATCCGCGGCCCGCAGGGCGCGTACGACGGCCCGGCCGGTCTCTTCGCGCAACGACGCGTCGAGGGAGGAGAACGGTTCGTCGAGCAGGACCAGCTTCGGGCGCGGCGCCAGGGC
>JAKFEI010000503.1:0-3282 GCA_036675765.1 Nocardioides sp.
CCCAGGTAGCGCGCCAGCAGGGCATCGGCGTCCACCGGCGGCACCTCGCGTTCGAAGACGTCCATCGCCGCGCCGCGCATTCCGCGCCGACGACACAGTTCGAAGGCGAGCCTGGTCTCCTCGATCCCGCCGACGCACTCGAAGGGCGTGTGCTCCGACAGGCCGAGCAGTTGCCGGAACCAGATCTGGTTGTCGGGATGGTCGAACAGGTTCCCGTGCCCGCGGAACGTCTGCGCGACGACGTCGGCGGGTAGGTAGGCGCTGTAGCCGAGCCACACGTAGGCGCACTTCGCGCACCGGCCGCACCACGGCTTCTCCACATTGCAGGAGTGCGTGAACGGGATGGCGTCCGGCTCTGCCGCCAGCATGGTGAAGATCAGCGGATCGTGGATTGCCTTCAACGGGCTGAAGTAGTGGCAGTTGTCGACCAGGTGAGTTCGTAGATAGTCGGCGAGGACCTGTTCGCACTCCGCGGACTTCCCCCACTGGTGGTTGATCTCGTCCCCGGCCGGTGACCACACGGCGTTGCCGTGGTCGGCACTGCGCTCGTGGCCGAGGCTCAGGCCGCGGTAGCCGTGCGCCAGCACGAGGGGTACGGCGGCAAACACCGACGCCGGCGTCTCCGCGGCGGTCAGGGGAAGGAGGTCGTGCTGGGGTGCGAGTCGCGCGACGGGACTGTCCACCAGGTCGTCGTACGACCAGATGCGGCGGCGCTGCTCGGCAGGCAGGTCGAGGGCGTCGAGGAGGGTGCTGCACAGGGCATGCTGCTTCTCGGCGCAACCGTAGGTGGAGCTGGAGTAGACGAGCGTGTCGCACGGGACGCCCGCCTGCTGGAGCAACCGCAGGGACACGACGCTGTCCTTGCCGCCACCGAAGAAGGCCAGCACCCTCGGTTCTTCCCCACCACTGAGGGTGACCGGGCTCGGAAGGGCTTCGGCGGGAGACCTGAGCAGGTCCGGCCCTTCGTAGTCCGGGAGGTCGTGCTCGTACCGCCATTGCGCCCACACGCCGTGGACGACCCCACGCCAGAGCGCCCAGAACTCCGGCGTGCAGTGGCGCTGGTACGGACCCGGATCGAAGTGAGCGGGCTGCAGGCTGACCAGGGTGTTGGCGGTGAAGGCCGCCAGGTGGAAGAAGACCCGGTCCAGCACGTCCGGGCCGTACCGCCGTTCCAGGCCGACCAGGTCGACGTCCTCGTACCAGTACGACGCCGTGAATCGCAGGTCGTCGAGACCGAACTGGAGGGACAACTGATGCTCGGAGCGCGTGTGCGCCCCGAGCCACAGGGTGCCGGCTCCCGAGCGCCGTGATGGGTCCGACAATGCGGCCTCCGTTGTCGTGCGGCAGCCTGACTCAAGGAAAGTCCCGAGCCGGGGACCGGGGCAAGGACGATGAGGCAACAATGGGGGCATGACGCGCAATGTGCTGATCGCCGGAGCCGGACCGGGCGTGAGCGGATCGCTGGCGAGGATCTATGCCGCCGAGGGATGCGGTGTCGGACTCCTCGGCGCGGAGGAGGGCGTCCTCGCGACCTTGGCCTCCGCGGTCGAGGCAGCCGGCGGCACCGTCAGTACGGCGGTCGTCGACCTCACCGATGACGCCGCCACCCGCGCGGCAGTGACCCGGATGGGGGAGCACGTCGGCCAGCTCGACGTCATCCACTTCAACCCGTCGGCGTACCGCGAGAAGGACCCGCTGACGCTGACGCCTGACGAACTGCTCGAGGACGTCCGTCTCGGTGTGGGTGCGCTGCTGACCTTCGTCCAGGCCGCCCGCCCGTTCCTCGCCAGCGGCGCCCGGATCTCCGTCACCGGCAGCATGGCCGCCGATTCGCCGTGGTTCGGTGCCGCTTCTCTCGGCGTGCAGAAGGCCGGTGTACAGAACCTCGTGCGCAGCATCGACGCCACCCTCAAGGACGACGGCATCCGCGCCGTGTCCGTGACCGTGCGCGGCATGCTCGCGAAGGAGGGCGCGTTCACGCCCGACAACGTCGCGCTCGCACTTCGGGCTGCGGTGGACCAGGACGAGTCCGCCTGGCAGGCCGAGATTCCCTACACGGGATAGGGGACGCCGAGACGGTCGACACGTCCGCGGGCCTGTGCGAAGGTGTCCGGACTTGTCGGCTGGTCACGCCATGCCGCACGCGACACGGGGGTCGTCATGGGGCACGGAATCGGTCACGGGGACACGGGCGACGCGGAGAGCGGCCGCCGTTCCCCGGGCCTTCGGAGGGTGCTGCTCGCACTGCTGGCTGCTGTCCTGGTCATCACCGGTGCCGTGGCGACGGCGGGCTCGTCCCGGGCGGACCTCTCCCTGAGTGGTGTTCCGGAGGCCTCGTGTGCGGACGGCGACCTGCGGGAGACGTCGACCCAGGGGCGGGTGCCGACGTCCGACTACGAGTCCGGGCGGGCGGCACAGGGCTACCGGTGCAACACGGTGCAGGTCGGTCACCACGGCAAGCGCTCTGTGCTCGGCTCAGGCGGCTACAAGGTCCAGCGCTACACCGATGTGACCGGACGGACCTGCGCCTACTACGACTCAGCCCTGATGGTCGGGCTCAACATCACCACCCTTCTCACCGGAGGCGCCGGTCTCGGGGTCGTCGTGCTCGACATGACGGATCCGGCAAGGCCGGTGAAGACGGCAAACCTGATCACACCCGCCATGCTCCAGCCGCACGAGTCGTTGCTCGTCAACGAGAAGCGTGGACTCCTGGCTGCCGTGATGGGCACGTTGGGGACCGCGCCGGGAGTCCTGGACGTGTACGACGTGAGCCAGGACTGCCGCAGGCCGCGGCTCATGTCGACGACCCTGTCCGGCGTGATGGGGCATGAGAGCGGCTTCTCACCCGACGGGCAGACGTTCTGGACTGCCGGTGCCGCGGGCTTCACCCTGACGGCGGTCGATCTGGCCGAACCGCGGCGGCCGCGGATCCTGCACACGAAGACGGGCGTCGTCTACCACGGCGTGCGCCTCTCCGACGACGGACGCACGATGTACGCCGCCAACATCGGCAGCCCGGGCATTCTCAACGGAACTGTCCTCGACGGAGCCGGTCTCGACATCCTCGATGTCTCCGACATCCAGGACCGACGGACGGCGCCCCGGCTCCGGCTCCTCTCCCGGCTGACGTGGGAGGAGTCGTCCATTCCTCAGGTTGCCGAGCCGTTCACCCGCGGCTCCCGCAGGTATGTCTTCGAGGTCGACGAGTTCAGCGACCTCTTCGGTGACATCACGCAGTTCAACTCCGCCAGGAGCCCGGTCGGAGCGGCCCGGATCATC
>JAKFEI010000163.1:0-3252 GCA_036675765.1 Nocardioides sp.
GAACGCCGCGACCCCTCGTAACGAAGGGATCCCGGGAGCGCCCGCCAGCCGCTATCTTCGGCAGATGACGACGCTGGCGGACATGGGCGGCCGCACGGAGTTCTACGGCAAGGTCGCGCACGATCCCGACGAGCAGGCCTTCCACGCCGAGTGGGAGCGCCGCGTCTTCGGCTGCACGGTCTTCGCCAGCGGCGTCCTCAACCCCACCGGCCCGGACCTGGACTCGGCCCGCTGGGCGATGGAGCAGATCTCTCGCGAGGACTACCTGGCGCCGTACTACTGGCGCTGGCTGCGCGGGCTCGAGCTCCAACTGGAACAGATGAACTGGCTCCAGCCGGGCGAGGTGCAGGCCCGGATCGACGGGGAGCCGGGCCCGGGAGGTGGGCGCCGGGTGCGGAAGGCCCAGACGCGCATGGCCAGCGCAGCCCTGGGGCTGATCCTGCGTCCGACGGTCCCGCGCTGGGTCGCCGCGCACCTGATGCCCCGCCTCATCGGCGGCCGTCGTACGACGATCCGTCGGCCTCGCTTCAAGGTCGGAGACGCCGTCCGGGTGCGCGCCGAACGCGCCGCCGGCCACACGCGCCAACCGGGCTACACGACGGGCAAGCCGGGGACCATCGTCGGCAACAGCGGTGCCGTGCGGTTCTCCGATGCGCGGGCGATGGGTCGCCGGAGCCGGCCCCAGTACGTCTACACCGTCGCGTTCGACGGGCGTGACCTGTGGGGCGAGGCCGCGGAGCCCGACACCGAGGTCCGCATCGAGCTGTTCGAGCCCTACCTGGAGGCACGATGACCGCCGACGACGCGCGGGCCATCCGGGTCGAGGCGGTCGAGTCGTTGCTCGTGGAGAAGGGGCTCGTGGACCCCGCGGTGGTCGACAGGATCGTGGAGCACTACGAGACGAACGTCGGGCCACTCAACGGCGCGAAGGTCGTCGCCCGCGCCTGGACCGACCCCGCCTTCCGCGAACGGCTCCTCGCCAACGGCACCAAGGCCGTCGCCGAGCTCGGCTTCGGCGGCCCCGAGGGCGCGATGATCGTCGCTCTCGAGAACACCCCCGAGGTCCACAACGTCGTCGTGTGCACGCTCTGCTCCTGCTACCCGTGGCCGGTCCTCGGCCTCCCGCCGACCTGGTACAAATCGGACGCGTACCGCTCGCGCATGGTCGCCGAGCCGCGCAAGCTCCTCGGCGAGATGGGCCTCGAGGTGCCGACGACCAAGAAGGTGCGGGTGTGGGACAGCTCGGCCGAAGCGCGCTACCTCGTGATCCCCGAACGCCCGCCGGGCACCGACGCGCTGGGCGTCGAGGAGCTGGCTGCGCTGGTCAGCCGGGACTCCATGATCGGTGTCGCGGTCGCGAAGGTGCCTGCCCCATGACGGCGCAGCCCGAGCCGATGACTGGGCAGGCGACGATCGACTCCGACCTCGAAGGAACTGTCTCCCCGCCGCGCGACAACGGTGCGATCGTGTTCGACGCACCGTGGGAACGTCGTGCGTTCGGGCTCGTGCTGGCGTTGTGCCGGGACGGGCAGTGGGAGTGGGAGGACTTCCGGCAGCAGCTGATCGTGCAGATCGCTGCCGACCCGGAGCGTCCGTACTGGGAGAGCTGGGCGGCGGCTCTGGAGACCGTCCTCAGCGCCAGGTCCGCGCTGTTGCCCGTCGAGGTCGACGAACGCACGGACGCGCTGCTCGCCCGACCGCATGGGCACGACCACCGCGACGACGGTCACGGGCACGGTCACGGCCACTAGCCGATGCGCGCTGCCCGCTTCGCCGCGGACTCCGCCCGTTGCTCCACGAACCGCGTGGCCTGTTCGTCCAGCACCGCGATGGCGGCGGCGAGCTCGTCGCGGGCTCGCTCGCCCTCCTCATCGAGGCCCTCGAGCTCGAAGAGTCGCCATTGCCGGATCAGCGGCATGACGATGTCGTCGTGGTGGATGCGGAGGTCGTAGATGCCGGCCCGGGCCATCTGGACCGCCTTGCGGGCGAAGCCCGGAATGACCGAACCCGGCATCTCGAAGCCGACGACCTCGTCGGCGATCGCGCGCAGGGTGGGCCCGGGCGCGATCTGCAACGCGGCTTCGACGATGTTGCGGTAGAAGATCATGTGCAGGTTCTCGTCCTTCGCAACGCGGGTGAGCAACCGCTCCGCGACCGGGTCCTCGGTGATCCGGCCCGTGTTGCGGTGCGACACCCGGGTCGCGAGCTCCTGGAAGGACACATAGGCGCACACGTGCAACAGCGGCTTGTCGCCTGAGTCGAAGCCGGCCTCCATCGTCTGCATCCGCGCGCGCTCGAGCTCGTCGGGGTCCACCCCACGGGTGACCAGGAGGTAGTCGCGGATGCAGAAGGCATGACGGCCCTCCTCGGCCGTCCACCGGTTGACCCACGCGCCCCACGCACTCTCCCGGCCGAACGCGCGCTCGACCTCGCGGTGGTAGCTCGGCAGGTTGTCCTCGGTGAGCAGGTTCACCTCCAGCGCCGTCCGCGCGATCGGTGAGAGCGAGGACTGCTCGAGGGACCACGGTTCGCCGTCGAGGATCGCGAAGTTGCGGCCCTCGCTCCACGGGACGTACTCGTGGGGCATCCATTCCTGGGCCACGTCGAGGTGTCGGTTGAGGTTGGCCTCGACCGTCGGTTCCAGCTCCTTCAGGAGCGTCGCGGTGTCCATGTCTTGGCCTACCATTTCCGCGACGCCGGGGATAGCCCTCGGAGCGGGCTCAGTTCCCGCCGGCCGGCAGCTCTTCGAGCATCACCGTCGGGTTGTCGCGCGCGGTGACCTGCGCCCGCCAGCGGTCGACGAACAGCGCCAGGTAGGTGCCGTCGCTGCGCTGCAGCACCTCGACGCCACGGATGCCGGACAGCGCGGACGCGCCGGCAGCATCGGTGAGGCGCGCGACCTGGTAGTCGAGCCGCGAGAACCGGATCGGCGAGTTGAACTCGTTGAGCATCCGGTCCTCGACCACCTCGAACTGCATGGGGCCGACGGCCGCCAGGACAGGCGACTGGTCGCCACGCAGGTCCGAGCGCAGCACCTGCACCACGCCCTCCTGGTCCAGCTGCTCGATGCCCTTGCGGAACTGCTTGTAGCGGCTGATGTCGCCCGCGGTGGCGGTCATGAAGTGCTCCGGCGCGAACGACGGTACGGGCGGGTACTCGATCGCGTCGCCGACGTACACGGTGTCGCCCACGCGCAGCGCCTGGGCGTTGACGAAGCCGATGATGTCGCCGGGCTCGGCGGTCTCGACCGAG
>JAKFEI010000007.1:0-3246 GCA_036675765.1 Nocardioides sp.
GTCGCGCCTGCGACGGTCCGGCTTTCCAATCGGACGTGATGATGACGCGACCCCTGCCCCGCCGCCTGCTCACCCTCGCCCTCGTCTCGGCGCTGTCCGCGCCCGCGCTGGCGCAGACGGCCAATCCGTTCGCGGCGCCCGTCGCGCCGCCGGCCGATCCCGTCGCCCCGCCCGTGCCCGCGCCGGCAGCCGACGCCTTCATCATCAGCGACATCCGGGTGGAAGGCCTGCAGCGCATTTCCGCCGGCACGGTGTTTACCTACCTGCCCGTGGAGCGCGGCGACACGCTCGATTCGACCCGCGCCGCCGAGGCGATCCGCGCGCTGTACAAGACCGGCTTCTTCGAGGACGTCCGCCTGGACCGCCAGGGCGACATCCTGGTGGTGACCGTGGTCGAACGCCCGGCGATCAACACCCTCACGCTCGTCGGCAACAAGGACATCAAGACCGAGGACCTGACCGAAGGCCTGAAGGATATCGGCCTGGCCCAGGGTGAGACCTTCGACCGCCTCAGCCTCGACCGCGTCACCCAGGAACTGAACCGCCAGTACAACAACCGCGGCAAGTACAACGTCGAGATCACCCCGACGGTCACCCGCCTCGACCGCAATCGCGTCGACGTCATCATCTCCATCAAGGAAGGCAAGGCGGCGCGGATCCAGCACATCAACCTGGTCGGCAACAAGCTCTACGACGACGAGCAGATCACCGACAACTGGGAATCCGCCGAACACAACTGGCTGTCGTGGTACCGCCGCGACGACCAGTATTCGCGCGAGAAGCTCTCCGGCGACATCGAGAAGCTCAACAATTTCTACCTCGACCGGGGCTTCGTGGACTTCAGCCTGGATTCCACCCAGGTCTCGATCAGCCCCGACAAACGCGACATGTTCATCACCGCGGGCATCACCGAGGGCGACGTCTACAAGATTTCCGGCGTCAAGGTGTCCGGCGAGACCATCCTGTCCCAGGAAGAAGTCGAGCAGATGGTCATCGTCAGGCCGGGGCAGGTGTTCTCCCGTCGCCTGCTGGAAGCCTCCTCCGCCACGATCACCGCCCGCCTGGCCAACATCGGCTACGCCTTCGCCCAGGTGAACCCGATTCCGCAGATCGACACCGAAGCGAACACGGTGGCGATCGACTTTCGCGTGGTGCCGGGCCCCCGCGTCAACGTGCGCAGGATCGTGTTCAAGGGCAACACCCGGACCGCCGACGAGGTGCTCCGGCGCGAGATGCGCCAGTTCGAGGGCGCGTGGTATTCGCAGGCGGCGATCGATCGCTCGAAGATCCGCCTCCAGCGGCTCGGCTATTTTGAAACCGTCGAAATCGAGACCCCGGCCGTGCCCGGTAGCGACGACCAGGTGGATGTCGTCTATACGGTCAAGGAAACGACCTCGGGCAGCTTCCTGTTCGGCGTGGGCTATTCGCAGCTGAGCGGCGTCAACATGTCCGTCCAGCTGTCCGAAAACAACTTCATGGGCGGCGGCAACCGGGTGTCGATCGCCGCGCAGCGCAGCACCTACCAGAAGCGCTACGACTTCTCGTTCACCAACCCGTACTTCACCGACGAAGGCCTCACCCTCGGATACAACCTGTGGTGGCGCGAGTTCGACTACTCCAACTTCAACGTCGCGCGGTATTCCACCAACAGTGGCGCGGCCCAGCTGTTCATGGGACTGCCGATCACCGAAACCGACACGGTGTCCGCGATGGTCGGCATCGACACCAACGAGATCCTGGTGGACCGGTTCTCGACCCCGCAGCGGATCGTCGACTATGTCGACGCGGTCGGTAACCGCACGTTCAAGGCGTGGCGCGCCCAGGTCGGTTACGCGCGCGATACCCGCAACGACTTTTTCATGCCGACCCGGGGCACGTTCCAGCGCATCGGCCTGGAAGTCGCGCTGCCGGGCTCCACGGTCGAGTACTACAAGCTCGAGTACGAGTTCACCCGGTACTGGTTCATGCGCCCGTGGCTGGTCCTGGAAACCAGCGTGGACGTGGGCTACGGCGACAGCTTCGGCGACCCCCTCGCGCGCACCGTGGTCGGCCCCCGCGGCGACTGCACCACCGGCCCCTGCGTGACGACGCTGGTCGCGGACGGCCTCCCGTTCTTCGAGAACTTCTATGCCGGCGGCATCGCCTCCAACGGGCGGGTCCGCGGCTTCGTCGACAACACCCTTGGTCCCGTCGACTTCTCGCAGGGCTTCCGCCAGCCGATCGGCGGGGCCCTGAAGACCGTGGGCACCGTCGAGGCGATCTTCCCGACCCTGTTCGATTCGCCGGCGGCGCGCCTGTCCGCCTTCGTCGATTTCGGCAACGTCTACGAGGACATCGATGCGTTCGATGCCGACACCCTGCGCGCGTCGGCTGGCGTCGCGCTGTTGTGGCGTTCGCCGATGGGCCCGCTGTCGATCAGCTATGCCTATCCGGTGAAGAAGGAGGACTTCGACCAGATCGAGCGCCTCCAGTTCACCTTCGGCGGGTCGTTCTGACCCGGCTCCGGGCTATCGGCATCCGATGAGGCAGACCCGCCATACCGCCGGCGAACTGGCGGACCGGTTCGGCCTGCTGCTGAGGGGTGACGCCAGCGCCGTGGTGAACGGCGTCGCGACGCTGGCCGGGGCCGGCCCCGATTCCCTCGGTTTCCTGGCCAATCCCAGGTACCGGCCGCAACTCGCCACCACCCGCGCCGGCGTGGTGGTGATGCGCGAAGCCGACGCCGAAGGCCATGCCGGCACCGTGCTGCTGGCGGCCGATCCCTATGCCGCCTTCGCCCGCATCTCGGCGCTGTTCGAGTCGGTCGCGGAACGGCCGGCCGGCATCCATCCGACGGCAGCGGTCGATCCGTCCGCCAGCGTGGACCCGTCCGCGCATGTCGCCGCCCATGTCGCGATCGGCGCACGCAGCACCATCCATGCCGGCGCAGTGGTCGGCCCGGGTTGCGTGATCGGCGACGACTGCGAAGTCGGCGAAGGCTGCGAACTGGTCGCGCGCGTCACCCTCGTCACCCGGGTGCGGATCGGCCGGCGGGTGCGCATCCATCCGGGCGCCGTGCTCGGCGCCGATGGCTTCGGCCTGGCGATGGAGGGCGGGCGCTGGATCAAGGTCCCGCAACTCGGCGGCGTCGTGGTCGGCGACGATTGCGAGATCGGCGCCAACACCACCATCGACCGCGGCGCGCTCGAGGACACCGTGCTCGAGGAGGACGTGCGCCTCGACAACCAGATCCAGGTCGGGCACAAC
>JAKFEI010000410.1:0-3234 GCA_036675765.1 Nocardioides sp.
CCGGGCGTCTCGATACGCCCTCGCCTGGCGGCTCGGGCTACTCGACGAGCCTGGACAGCGTCAGTCCTTGATCTCGCAGACCACTTCGCCGTTGCCGATGGTGGCGCCGACCTCGGCGGTCAGGCCGGTGATGGTGCCGGCCTTGTGGGCCTTGAGGGGCTGCTCCATCTTCATCGCCTCGAGCACGACGACGACGTCGCCCTCGGCGACGGCCTGGCCTTCCTCGACAGCGACCTTGACGATGGTGCCCTGCATGGGGGAGGTGACGGAGTCGCCCGAGGCGGCCGCGCCGGCCTTCTTGCCGGCGGAGCGCTTGGGCTTCTTCGCGCCACCACTGCCAGCGCCGCCACCGGTGGAGATGCCGCCCAGGCCTGCGGGCAGGACGACCTCGACGCGCTTGCCGCCGACCTCGACGACCACGGTCTGCTTCTCGCCGGCCTCTTCAGCCTCGCCGGCTGCGCCGCCGTACGGGGTGATCTGGTTGTCGAAGTCGGTCTCGATCCACGTCGTGTAGACGTCGAAGGAGCCCTCTCCGGTGGGGTTCGAGGAGGCGACCCACGCCGGGTCGTTGGTGATGACCTCGTGGAAGGTGATGGCGGTCGGCATGCCGTCGACCTCGAACTCGGACAGCGCGCGGCGCGAGCGCTCGATCGCCTGGGTGCGGGTCGCCCCGGTGACGATCAGCTTGGCGACGAGGGAGTCGAACGAGCCGGGAACCGTCTCGCCCTTCTCGTAGCCGCCGTCGACGCGGACGCCCGGGCCCTGCGGCGGGTTCCACGCGGTGAGCGTGCCGGGGGCGGGCATGAAGTTGTTGCCGCCGTCCTCGGCGTTGATGCGGTACTCGATCGAGTGGCCGCGGACCTCGGGGTCGTCGTACCCGAGCTCCTCGCCCGCGGCGATGCGGAACATCTCGCGGACCAGGTCGATGCCGGTGACCTCTTCGGACACGCAGTGCTCGACCTGGAGGCGGGTGTTGACCTCGAGGAAGGAGATGGTGCCGTCTGCGGCGACGAGGAACTCGCAGGTTCCGGCGCCGACGTAGTTGGCCTCCTTGAGGATCGCCTTGGAGGAGTCGTAGAGGCGCTTGTTCTGCTCGTCGGTCAGGAACGGCGCGGGCGCCTCCTCGACCAGCTTCTGGTGGCGACGCTGCAGCGAACAGTCGCGGGTGGAGACGACGACCACGTTGCCGTACTTGTCGGCCAGGCACTGGGTCTCGACGTGGCGCGGGCGGTCGAGGAACTTCTCGACCAGGCACTCGCCGCGGCCGAAGGCGGAGACCGCCTCGCGGACGGCCGATTCGTAGAGCTCGGGGATCTCCTCGAGGGTGCGCGCGACCTTGAGGCCACGGCCACCGCCACCGAAGACCGCCTTGATGGCGACCGGGAGGCCGTGCTCCTTGGCGAAGCCGATGATCTCGTCGGCGTCCTTGACGGCGTCCTTGAGGCCCGGGGCCAGCGGGGCGCCGGCGGCCAGGGCGATCTGCTTGGCCTTGGCCTTGTCGCCGAGGCCTTCGATCGCCTCGGGGGAAGGGCCGATCCAGATCAGCCCGGCGTCGATGACGGCCTGGGCGAACTCGGCGTTCTCGGCGAGGAAGCCGTAGCCGGGGTGCACGGAGTCGGCGCCCGACTGGGCGGCGATGTCGAGGATCTTCGGGATCGAGAGGTACGACTCGGCGGGCGTTGCGCCACCGAGGGCGTACGCCTCGTCGGCGAGGCGCACGAACAACGCGTTCGCGTCGGGCTCTGCGTAGATCGCGACACTGCCGATACCGGCATCCTTGGCGGCGCGGATCACGCGGACCGCGATCTCGCCACGGTTGGCGATGAGGACCTTGCGCAGCGGCTGCACGGACTGAGACACGGGAACTCCTGTCGAGCGGTCGATGGCGGTGCTTCGCACGCCAACGTCGGATTCTAGGGCGTCCAACCTTTGGGGCTGTGACGGGACCAGTGACCGGGCAGTAACCGAACGACCTGCGCCGCGAGGTTAACAAACGTTAACCTCGTGTCCTAGGATGTCGCACATGACCCAGTTCGAACTGTCCCGAGAGCACGAGGAGTTCCGCCGCACGGTGCGGGACTTCGCTGACGCAACCATCCGTCCTCACGTGGCGGAGTGGGACAAGGCGCACCATTTCCCGACGGACGTCGTACAGAAGATGGGTGACCTCGGCCTGTTCGGCCTCACCTCGCCGGAGGAGTACGGCGGCGCCGGGCTCGAGCCGGAGGACGGCCCGTTCACCTCGCTCTGCCTCGCCATCGAGGAGCTCGGGCGCGTGGACCAGTCGATCGGCGTGACGCTCGAGGCCGGCGTCGGCCTCGGCATCAACCCGATCCTGACCTACGGCACCGACGAGCAGAAGAAGACGTGGCTGCCCGACCTCGTGTCCGGGCAGCGACTCGCCGGCTTCGGCCTCACCGAGCCCGGGGCTGGCTCCGACGCGGGCGCGACGAAGACCAGGGCAGAGACCGACGCGTCGTCCGGTGAGTGGGTCATCAACGGCAGCAAGCAGTTCATCTCGAACTCCGGCTCCTCGATCACGTCGCTGGTGACCGTGACCGCTCGCACCGGTGTCTCCGATGCCGGCAAGCCGGAGATCTCCACGATCGTCGTACCGTCCGGAACGCCCGGCTTCACCGCCGAGGCCGCCTACGACAAGCTCGGCTGGCACATCTCCGACACCCACCCGCTGACGTTCGTCGACTGCCGGGTGCCCGAGGCCAACCTGCTCGGCGAGCGCGGCCGCGGCTACGCGCAGTTCCTCGCGACGCTCGACGACGGCCGGGTCGCCATCGCGGCGCTCGCTGTCGGCCTGTTGCAGGCCTGCGTCGACCTGTGTGTCGAGTACTCGCTGGATCGCCAGACCATGGGCGGACCGATCGGGCGCAAGCAGGGTGTCGCGTTCCAGATCGCCGACCTCGAAGTGATGCTGCACGCCTCGCGCCTGCTGACCTATCGCGCCGCCGCGATGAAGGACGCCATGCTCGGCGACCGCGGGCCGTCGATGAAGGAGTTCAAGCAGGCCGCCTCGGTCGCCAAGCTGTACTCCTCGGAGTCCGCAGTCACCGCGACCCGGATCGCGACCCAGGTCTTCGGCGGCTACGGCTTCATGGAGGAGTACCCCGTCGCCCGGTTCTACCGCGACGCGAAGATCCTCGAGATCGGCGAAGGCACCTCGGAGGTGCAGCGGATGCTGATCGCCCGCGGTCTCGGCCTGCCGGTCGAGTAGTCGGC
>JAKFEI010000087.1:0-20515 GCA_036675765.1 Nocardioides sp.
TCCGGGGTCACCGCCGGGGTCGTGGCTGCCAGCTTGTACGGCGTCATCTGGCCGATCAGCGCGCGCAGGCCGTCGCTGGCGAGCATCGGCATGTGTTCCACGATCGCCGCCAGGCCGCGTTCGTCCGCCATGATCTCGTCGAAGGTGCTCAACACCCCGAGTCCCGTCGTGGCGAACTGCGACGCCGGAGGCAGCGGCCGCGCCGACGCGATGACCTGGTCCTGCTGTTGGCGAGCCAACAGGTGGTCGGCCGTGACCGGACCGGTCTCCGGAAGCCCCAGCCTCGTGAACTGACTGGTCGGCGCCTCACTGGCGCGCAGGAGCTCGACCATCAGGGTCGCCATCCGCAGCTCGAGCTCGTCGTCGACCAACGGCTGTCGCTGTGTCGGGTCGTTCTCCAGGTCGAAGAGCAGGGTGCCGAAGGCGTACGGGTTGCCCCAGGTGGCGCCCGGCAACTGCAGGAGCGGCACGTCCTTGGTGAACGCGAACGGCGGTGCCAGCTGCGCACCGCGCAGCTCGCTGGGATCGAAGCGGCTCTTCATGTGGGTCGGCATCAGGGTGTACTCCTCCAACGGGCTGTTGGAGGGGTCGACGGGTGCACGCATGTAGACGTAGCGGCCGTCGGTGACGTTGATGTGCCCACCGAAGATTCCGAAGAGCCCTGCCTCACGGACAGGCTCGTCGGCTGCGACGGCGCCGGCCAGCGACCTCCCCTGCATGTCGGGCGTGGGCGCGACGCCGAACCAGTCGAGCAGCGTCGGACCGAAGTCGATCGTCTGCACGAGACTGCCGCGACGCTCCCCCTGGGAGCCCGCACGCGGGTCCCAGATGAACAGCGGGGTGTGGATGGTCTCGTCGTACCAGGGCTGCACCGACTTGCCCCACCACCCGCGCTCACCGAGCAGGAAGCCGTGGTCGGTGCAGACGATCAGCATCGTGTCGTCCCACAGGTCGTGCTCGTCCATGGCATCCATGACCCGCCCCAGGGACTTGTCACACATGGTGAGCAGCGCGGAGTACTCGGCGCGGATGTGGTCGACGGCCTGCTCGTCGTCGGTGACCCTGCCGTACGCCGGCCAGTCGTACTCCGGGCCGTCGTACTCGTGCACGTAGTGCGCCCGGTGCTCGTCGTAGCTGAAGAACGGCTCGTGCGGGTCGAAGGTCTCGATCTGGAGGAACCAGTTGTCCTCCGCCTGGTTGGTCGCCATGAACTCGAGGCCGGCGTCGAAGGTGAGGGTCTGGCAGTGCCGGTCCTCGGTGGCCATGTACTGCCGGTTGATCGTGTCCTGGCGGGCGCCGCCCATGCCGCGGGCCGCGTTCGCCAGCACCTCGGGATCGGCCACCTGGCCCTTCCACTTGTCGCCCTCCTGGCCACGGAAGAGCTCGTAGCTGTTGAACCGGTTGTGGTAGGTCGCGCCGCCGTCCTCCCAGTAGTGGTAGTGGTCGGTGCTCAGGTGCGTGTAGACGCCCGCGCGGGAGAGCATCTCGGGCACCGAGTCGTCGAACGGCTCCAACGGACCCCAGCTGCGGTGCAGGAAGTTGTGCCGGCCGGTGTGCATCTCCCGGCGCGCAGGCATGCACGGCATGCTCCCCGCGTAGCAGTTGTCGAAGGTCACCGACCGCTGTTGCAACCGCTCGAAGTTCGGCGCGTGGATGCCTTCGGCGCCGTACGGCGGGAGGTAACGACGGTTCAACGTGTCGAACATGACCATGATCGCGCGCACGACGGTTCCTTTCGGGAGGGGTTCGCACTAACCTACTTACCTATCAGTCGGTCAGCAAGTGTCGACAGGAATCAGTGAGGGACACAGTGGCAACCATTCACGGCAGGTGCACGCCGGACTTCGAACTCGTCCGCGACGCCTTCACCAGCAACTTCGACCAGGGCCTCGAGGACGGGGCGAGCGTCTGCGTGACGCTCGACGGCGAAGCCGTCGTGGATCTGTGGGGCGGCGACGACGGGCACGGCCGGGCGTGGCAGTCCGACACGCTCGTGAACGTCTGGTCGGTGACCAAGACGATGAGCGCCACCGTCCTGTTGATGCTCGCCGACCGCGGAGAACTCGACCTGGAGGCGCCCGTCGCGCACTACTGGCCCGAGTTCGGCGCGCACGGCAAGGAAGGCGTGCTCGTTCGACACGTGCTCGCCCACACAGCCGGCCTTCCGGGTTGGGCAGTCCCGGTCGCAGCGCGCGACCTGGCGGACCACGAACGGGTGACCACCGCACTGGCCGAGCAGGAGCTCTGGTGGGAGCCGGGCACGCGCGCGGGCTACCACCCGATCACCCAGGGCTTCCTGGAGGACGCCCTGGTACGCCGCATCACGGGCGAGAGCCTCGGCCGCTTCTTCGACCGCGAGGTCGCACAGCCCCTCGGCGCCGACTTCCACATCGGCCTGCCCGCCGAGCACGACTCTCGCGTCGCCAGGATCACTCCCCCGGCCTTCGGCATCGGTGGCGATCCGACGACCGCGGTCGACGACGCCGCCGAGGCCGAGCTGGCAGCGCGCGTCTCGACGAGCTGCCCACTGCTCGGGGACGAGCCCAACGAACGGTGGTGGCGGGCCGCGGAGATCCCCGCGGCGAACGGGTCCGGCAACGCACGATCGATCGCGCGGGTGCACGCGGCCCTGGCCTGCGACGGAGCGCTCAACGGCGTGCAGCTGGTCAGCCCGGCAACCCTCGACCGGGTGCTGGAGGAGCAGAGCAGCGGCATGGACGCAGTGATGCGCTATCCGCTGCGCTACGGAATCGGGTTCGGCCTGGTCAGCCCCGAGGTGCCCTTGAGCCCCAACCCGCGGTCGTTCTGGTGGGCCGGCTGGGGCGGTGCCATGGCGCTGGTGGACCGGGACGCCCGGATGACGGTGAGCTACGCCATGAACAACATGTCCTCCGAAACGCAGGACCTGCGGGCGATCAACCTGATCTTCCACGCCTACGCAGCACTGGAGGCGCGCGCCTGACGTTCCCCGGGAGGTTCAGCCCCGGGCGACCAGGTCGGCGGCTCCGACGATCCCCGCGTTCGCGCCGAGCTCGGCGGGGATCACCCGCACCCGCGTCATTCCGGGGCGTTGCACGAGGGACGCGTTCAAGGCACGTTCGGTCGGCTCGAGGAGGAGCGCACCGGCTTCCGCGACACCGCCACCGAGGACCACCGTCTCGAGATCGAGCACGGTGATCAGGCCGGCGAGCACCTCCCCCAGCCAGCTGCCGATCACCGCGAGCTGTTCCCGGGCGAAGCGGTCGCCGTCCTGGGCGGCTTCGGTGACGTCGGGCCCGGTCAGGGAGGCGATGTCCCCGTCCAGCCTGTCGAGCAGGGCCACGGTGTCCGCGCCTCCCTGTCCCATCAGCTGGCGTGCGTTGCGGACGAGTGCGGTGCCGCTTGCGTACTGCTCGAGGCATCCGGTGCGACCGCAGCCGCAGGGAAACCCGCCACGGTTCGCCGGGAGGTGCCCGACCTCGCCTGCCACTCCGGTCGCTCCGCGGCGCAGGCGACCATCGAGGATCAGGCCGGCACCCACACCTGTCCCGACGGTGACGACCAGGCACTCGTCGCGACCGCGCGCAGCGCCGTAGCGGAACTCGCCCCACGCTGCCGCATTGCTGTCGTTCTCCAGGGTGACCGGGACGCCGACCTCGTCCTGGAGCAGTTGCTGCAGCGGTACGTCGGACAGCCCCAGGTTCGGCGCGACGAGCACCCGCGACCGGGTGCTGTCCACGAACCCCGCGACCGCGACACCGACTCCCGAGACGGGCGCGCCGTCGGCCACGGTGGAGACGACTCGGCGGATGCCGGCAACGACGCTGCCCACGTCGACAGCACTGGTGTTCTCGCGCGCGCGGCGCACCACGCGGCCGGCGTCGTCGACGACGCCGGCCAGCACCTTCGTGCCGCCGAGGTCGACACCGATCCGGACCGGGTTCACTGGCCGGCTCGGCGACCCGACCGGACGGTCGAGATGCGTGCCATGACGACGCCGGCACCAAGGATGAGCACACCCGCCACCAGCGCAACGGCGGGGATGCCCGACCGGAGGCGCTGCAAGGTGGCACCACGGTCGCCGTACTTGTCGGCAGTGGCCTCGACCTGCTCGTCGGTGTAGGCAAGCTTGCCCGCGAACAGGGTGCGCACCAGCTGGCCGTCGATGGTCAGCGTGTCACGCACGTCCTGCACGTCGTTGAGGATCGCTCCGGTGTGCGGTTCGACGTACAGGGTCCGGTCGATGCCGTAGGTCCGGTCGGCCGGGACCTTCCCGTCGGTCGTGAGCCCGATGGTCTTGGCGATGACCTCCTGGGTTCCGACAACCGTGTCGGGCACCTTGATCTCGAATCGATAGGCCGTGACGCCCTTGACCTCCGCCGTGCCGCGGTAGACCGCCTTCACCGACTTGCCCATGACGCTGTCCCACATCGCATAGGTCTTCTTCTCGGTCTCGAAGGGGAACTTCAGAACCAGGCTGTTGCGGCTGTCCTTGCTGATCGCCTGGTCGACGACCTCGGCAAAGCTCTCGCAGCAGGGCTTCGCCATTCCGGTCGCGGCGTCGAGCGCGGTGCGCGCCATGCTCTGCTGCACCACCACCCCCTCGGCCGTTGTGCGGGTGGTCGTCGTGAACCAGACCACCACCCCACCCGGCGCGTCCTTCGCGGCCTCGAGGTCGCCGACCGTCTTCTGCTTGACCGTGACGTCGGTCGTCACCTCCGACTGCGTCGACGGGACGAACACCGTCGCATTGGTGGCATGCATCGTGACGACGTCACGCGGATCCTCCTCGGCAACCGCGAGCTGGGCGGAGCCGTAGAACCGCAACACCAGGGCGGCGGTGACGAGAAAGGCACCGAGGCCGATGAGTACGACGGGCAGGTGGCGACGCATGGATTCTCCTAGAGGCGAGAGAGGTGGGGCCGAGTCCTAGAGGTGAAGCTGGGCAAAGCACTGTTGCGGTTGCAGGGGGTCGGTCAGATCGACCCGGAAGAGGTCACGGAGCGAGCGCGGCTCGGGCCGTGTCCGCCAGTAGATGCCGGCCAGTTCGGCGAAGGCGGCAGCGCCGTGACGGGTCGGGTGGAAGGTGGAGCCGGGGACGTCGGTCCAGCGGACCGGGAGCTCGACGATGTCGGCTCCTCGCTCGCGCAGGCGGGCCAGCAGTTCGACGTCGAAGCTGAAGCCGGTCGCCCGGACATCGCGGAACACCCGACGGGCCAGCTCGCCGCGCATCACCTTGAAGCCGCACTGGGTGTCGGAGATCCCGCTCACCAGCCGGGCAGCGGCGGCGCGGTAGGCCGCGGCACCGAGTCCGCGCACCGCAAGATGACGAGCGCTGACCACCGAGTCGGGGTGCGCACGCGAGCCCACCGCGACATCGGCTCCTGCCGCGAGGCTCGTCAACGCTCGATCGAGGGCGTCCAGCGACGTGGCACCGTCGGCATCCATGAAGGCGACGTAGTCGGCGTCCGAGGCCGCGACTCCCGCGGCAACCGCGGCCCCCTTGCCGCGGCGTTCGCAGCGCACCACTGACACAGGGAGATCCGGGCTGGCCGCCCGCCGGGCGACCTCAGCGGTGGCGTCGGTGCTCGCGTTGTCGACCACGATCGTCTCGACGCGCCGGAGGAGGCCGGACGAGCCCGAGGCCAGGTGACGGCGCAGCAGTTCCAGCGTTCCCGGCAGTCGGCCGGCTTCGTTGTACGCCGGGATGACCAACTGCAGGCGCAGGTCACTCATCGGCGTAGCTGACGACCATCCCGGGAGACTGGGTCGAGGGAGCATCGGGCTCGGCCGCGTGCACCCCGGCCACCGAGGTGACTGCGGCCAGGACGACACCGGCGATGGCGGCAATGGCGATGTTCATGGAACTCTCCTCTGGATGGTGATCGGTGACATCGGAGTGGTGGACACGTGCTCACGCTGCGCCTGGCGCAACGCTCGCCGCTCGCGCTGACGCGCCGGGTCGGCAACCGGCGACGCGAGCAGCAGCTCTTCGGTGAACGCATGCTCAGGCCGGGAGGTGACCTGGGCACACGGTCCGAACTCGACCAGGCGGCCCTGTTGGAGGACGGCCACCCGGTGGCTGATGTGGCGCACCACCCCGATGTCGTGCGAGACGAAGAGGTACGCGACCCCCGTCCGCTCCTGGATGTCGACGAGGAGCTGCAGGACCCGATCCTGGGTGGACAGATCGAGTGCCGAAACGGGCTCGTCGCAGACAACCAGCTCTGGCTCCAGCGCCAGCGCACGGGCGATCGCCACCCGCTGCCGCTGACCACCGGAGAACTCCCTGGCGAAACGGTCGGCGGCTCCGGTGGGCAGGCCCACCTGGTCGAGCAGCTCCACCACACGTCCCCGCGCAGTCGACCGGGTCCACCCGGCCGCCCGCAGCGGCTCGGACAGGATGTCCTCGACCGTCATCGCCGGGTTCAGCGAGGTGTAGGGGTCCTGGAAGACCACCTGGATCCGGGCCGCCAGGGGGCGGCGCTGTGCCCGGCTCAGCGACTGGATCTCCTTGCCGTCGTACCGGATCCGTCCCGAGGTGACCGGAGCAAGACCGAGCACCGCACGTCCGATCGTCGTCTTTCCCGAACCGGACTCCCCCACCAGGCCGACGGTCTCGTGCGGTCGTACGTCGAGGGTGACGTGGTCGACGGCCGTGAACTTGCGACCCCGACGTCGGCCCGGGTAGCGCACGACCAGGTCGTCGATCTCCAGCAGACTCATCGGTGGATCTCCCCTGTCTTGGCGCTTCGGCGAGGCGACGGCGCCTCGACGTACTCGGGACGGACGTGGTTCTCGTCGGGTACGGCGTCCAGCAGCATCCGCGAGTACTCGTGCCGTGGGCGGGCGAAGAAGTCCTCGGCCGACGCGGTCTCGACGACCTGTCCGTTGCGCATCACGGCGACGTCGTCGCAGAGGTCGGCGATGACTCCGAGGTCATGGCTCACGAGGATGATCGACATCCCGAACTCCTCCTGGACACCGCGCAGCAGGTCGAGGATCTCGCTCTGCACCGTGACGTCGAGCGCCGTCGTCGGCTCGTCGGCGATCAGGATGCGCGGCTCGGTCGAGACGGCTCCGGCGATCAGGACGCGCTGCGCCATTCCGCCGGAGATCTGGTGGGGGTAGGACCTCATCACCCGCTCGGGATCGCGGATCCCCATCCGCGCCAGCAGCGTGGCGGCCCGTTCCCTGGCTTCCGCGCGACCGATCCCCCGGGCGCGCAGCGGCTCGACCAGCTGGAAGCCGATCGTGAAGGTCGGGTCCAGGTTGCTCATCGGTTCCTGCGGCACGTAGGCGATCGCCTCGCGCACCCGCTTGGTCCGCTCGCGCGGCGCCAGCCGGAGGATCTCGGTGCCGTCCAGCCACACCTCTCCCTCCATGAGCATCGCCTGGCGTGGCAACAGGTCGAGCAGCGCGAACGCCGTCTGGGTCTTGCCCGATCCGGACTCCCCGACGAGGCCGAGCGTGTGGCCGCTGCGCAGTGTCAGGCTGGCTCCGCGCACCACTTCGGTGACGTCCTCCCCGGACGGGTAGCCGACCGTGAGGTTGCGGACCGTGAGGATCTCGTCCTCGCCGGGCGGCGCAGCCGCCTGGGCCGAAGCCGGGACCGGCTTGAGGTGCGTCGCGGTCGAGCGCGCCGGAGTGGACGAACCGCCGTCTGCGTGCTGCAGGGCGTCGCGCGCGCCGCTGGCGATGAGGAAGAACGCTGCCACCGTCACCGCCATGGCCAGTCCGGGCCACACGAACAGGATGTCGTTGGCGCTCATGGCCGCGAAGCCCTCGCCGAGCATGCCGCCCCACGTGATCGTCGTGGCGTCACCCAGGCCGAGGAAGTCCAGACCGGTCTGCACCGTGATGGCGACACCCGCCATCACGCTGACCATCAGGACGAGCGGTCCGCGCACGACACGGAAGACGTGCCGGGCGATGATGCGTGTGTCGGAGAGCCCGGCCACCTTGGCCGCGTCGATGTAGAGGTCGTTGCGCACCGCATGGACCTGCGCACGGAGCAGGCGGAAGACCGCGGGCGCCATCATGCAGCCCAGGGCCGTCATCGAGATCCACATCGAGGTGCCCAGGCTGGACACGATGGCCAGCAGCACCACGATCGAGGGCAACGACATGACCAGGCTGGACAACCAGTCCAGCACCATGTCGACGCGCCCGCCGTAGTAACCGGCGACGAGCCCACCGGGCAGGCCCAGCAGCATCGCCACGGTCAGGGCGATGACGCCGCTGAACATCGTGGCCTTCGTCGCCACGACGAGTCGCGCCAGCACGTCCCGGCCACCGCTGTCGGTTCCGAGGAAGTGGCCGTTGGTGCCCGGTGCCTCGTTGAGGTGATAGAGGTCCGCATGCCAGGGAGCGTCCGGCGCCACCCAGTCCATGATGATCGCCGCGACGAGGGCGCACAGCACGAGGACGAGCAGGACCACCCCGACCCGGGACAACGGGTTTCGCAGGATCAGGCGGAACGTCGACGTACGGGTCGGTGCGTCCAGCGCCTGCGCTGAGATCTCGATGCTCATGCTGTCCTTGCCTTCGGAATGAGCCACATCTGGGCGAGGTCGACGAGCAGGTTGACGAGGATCACCAGGCCACCGGTCAGCAGGACCATGCCCATGATCACCGGCCGGTCGCCGGCAGCGGTGGCATCGACTGCCAGCGCACCGAGACCGGGAAGGGCGAACACCTTCTCCACCATGAACGCGCCACCGAGCATCGCGACGAACCCGAGCGACAGGGACGTCAGCCAGGGCGGCGCCGCGTTGCGCAGGGCGTGCCGGAACAGCAGCGAACGCCCCGAGATCCCGCGCGATCGAAGGGTCCGCACGTAGTCGGCCTCGAGCACGTCCATGAGGGATCCGCGGGCCTGGAGCGAAGCGCCCGCGACGCTGCCGAGCGTCAACGAGAGCACCGGCAGCACCAGCGAACGCAACCACTCCGTGGGGGACTCCCCCAGCGGGACGTAGCCGAACACCGGGAACGCCTCGAGCTTGACGGCGAAGACCAGCAACAGGAGGAGTGCCAGGAGGTACGCCGGCAGCACGTGCCCGATCACCGCGAGCGATTGCACCACCCGGTCCACCGACTTTCGCCCGTAGACCGAAGCGACGGCCAGCACCAGGCTGAGCCCGGCGATCACCATCATGCTGAGGGCGACCATCGACATCGTGACCGGCACGTTCGCGGCGATCTTGTCCGCGACCGGCTGGTCACCGATGTAGGAGTTGCCCAGGTCGCCGCTCGCGACGCCCGAGATCCAGTCACCGAACTGCTCGACCATGGGCCGGTCCACACCGAGACGGTGGTTCTCGGCCGCGACCTGGGCGTTGGTCGCCTCGGGGCCGAGGATGTTGCGGGCCGGGTTCCCGTCGCCGATGCCGGTGATCACGAAGCCGACGACGCACACGGCCGCGAGCAGGATCACCGCGGCGACCAGCCGCTTGAGCAGGATCATCACCATCGACGGATCACTTCTCCGAGCGCTGGAAACGGACCAGGTCGATGCCCTGGGTCTGCGGCTCGACGGTGACGCCCTCCACCGAGGCCCAGTTCGTCGAGCTCGCGAACATCGGCGCGAACCAGGCGTTCTCCACCAGCCACGCGTTGATCGCGCGGAAGTCCTCGTCCTGGGCAGCGCCGGGCGCTTCGTCCCTGGCTGCGGCGAGCAGCCGGTCCAGTGCCGGGTCCTCGCTCGAGTAGGGGTTGAAGGTCGCCTTCGGGAGGACCGACAGCTGGATGTCCTGCCAGGGCGCCTTGGTGCCCAGCGACATGAAGAACATCGGGAACTTGCCGTCCTGCATCGAGCTGAGCAGCTCCATCACCGGGACCTTCTTCCAGACGACGTCGATGCCGATGGCGCCGAGCTGCTGGGTGATGGCGGTGTTGAGCGCGGGGCTGCCGACGAACTGGCTGAGGTCGGGCATCTCCGCCTTGAAGCCACCGGAGTAGCCCGCCGCGGCCATCAGGTCCTTCGCCTTGGCGACGTCGCGCTCGTACTGCTTGTTGAGCTCCTCGTCGTAGACCGCCCCTCCGGGCGCGAAGATCTGCGCGCTCAGCGTGGATCCACCGGGCAGGAGCTCCTCGGTGAACAGGTTGCGGTCGACGGCGAGGTTGATCGCCTGGCGCACCCGGAGGTCGCCCAGGGCCGGCAGCACGTCTCCGGCGCGGTCAGCCAGGATGAGGCCGTACCACGCACCTGCGGACTCACGGACCGTGAAGCCGGCTTCCTTGACCGACTTGAGCTGCTGGCTCAGGACGCCCGCGGCATCGATCTGGCCGACCTTGAGCGCGTTCAGCAAGGTGTTCGGGTCAGCAAGCTGCACGAGCTTGACGTGGTCGAAGGGGTAGGCCTTCTTGTCCCAGTAGTCGTCGTTGCGGTCGAAGACGGTCGTTCCGGTCTGCGACTTGCCCGCGTTGTAGACGTAGGGGCCGGACGTGACCGGCGCCTTCTTGAGCGCGTCGGCGTCCAGCGCTGCTGGCGACGTCATGATCCCGAGGTTGTCGGTCAGGTTGACCAGGAGCGCCGGGTCCGGCTCCTTCAGCTTGATCACCAGCTCGTTGGCGGAAGGCGCGCTGACACTGTCGATCGCGTCCGCCATCGTGGTGCGCGGACCGTCGGTCTTGCTGAACCAGTCGAGGACCGTCTTGGCGGCGGTCGCATCGAACACGGCGCCGTCACTGAACGTGATGCCCTCGCGCAGCTCGAGGGTCAGCTCGGTGCGCGTGTCGTCGTAGGTGAACGACGTCGCCATGCCGGGCTCCGGAGTGCCATCGGCCCCGGGGTGCAGCAGCGTGTCGTACGCCGCCTGGCAGTACAGGCGGCCCGAGCCGCAGTCCATCTGGGTCGGGTCGAACGTCGTCAAGGGGGTCGGCGTCGCAAGGGTGAGGGTGTCCTTGGACGCGGCGTCTCCCCCCGAGGAACCGCTGCAGCCGGCCAGCGCCGCGGCACTCAGGACGGTCACGGACAACAGGGAGACGAGTTTCGTGGGCTTGCGCAAGGTCGCACTCCTCGGGCGAGTGGCAGGCCCTCAAGGACCCGCATCGGACACGGTGCGATGTGGCGGTCGCCACATGGCTGGGCTAACCTACCTATCATTAAGTCGGTTTGCAATGCCCAACTGAAGGAGTTCCATGGCACGCACCCAGGAAGCCGAACGAGCGGGCATCCAACGCCGCGCGCAGATCGTCGACGTCGCCCTCGAGCTGTTCGCGGCGCGAGGGTACGACGCAACCTCGCTCGCGTCGGTGGCGCGTGCGGTCGAGATCAGCCAACCCGGGCTGTTGCACCACTTCAACGGCAAGGAGGCGCTGCTCGCGGCGGTACTCGACGAGCGGGACCAGCGCGCGTTCGCCGCCGTCGACATCGACGCCGAGTACGACGTCACGCCGTTCGAGCGGGCGCTCGAGGTTGCCGACGCGATGGTCGCCTGGAACGTCCGGCACCGCGACCTGGCCCGGCTGGGCCACCTCGGCGCAGCCCACCACCCACCACTGGCGACGGCCTGGGCCCGCGAACGAACGGTCCGCATTCGCGCGCAGCTGGCCGGCGTCGTCGCCGGCGCCATCGCAGACGGGACCGTCCGCGACTCGGCGGATCCCGAACTGGTCGCCGCCTTCGTGATCGCCGGCGTGGGCGGCCTCGAATCCCAGTGGCTCGTCGACGAGACCTTCGACATGGTCTCCGCAATGCGGGAGTTCACCCAGATGCTGCGCCGCGACCTGCTGGTGACGCCATGAACCGGCGGCCACGTTCGGTCTACTCCTACGGCGACGAACCCGACCCACGATTCTCGCTCGCCAACGAGCGCACGTTCCTGGCCTGGATCCGGACCAGCCTCGCCCTGCTTGCCGGGGCTGTCGCCTTCGCCGCGATCGTGCCCAACCTGGACGATTCCGCCCGGATCGCGAGCTCCGGATCGCTCTGCATCGGAGCACTGATCTGCTCGCTCGCCGGCTGGAAGCGCTGGCGCCACACCGAGCTCGCCCTCCGCACGGGAGCCCCGCTGCCGGGCTCGGCGCCGACCGCCACCCTGGCGATCTCCACCGCCGTTGCCGCGGCCGTGGCCCTGGCCTGGGTCGTCGGGACGGTCTTGTGACGCGCGCCACCGAGCGCTAACCTACTTATCGCTCGGTTAGTCGGCTGAGCGAACCTGCCCATCAGGAGGACGTCGTATGCCCAGCCCCGAGGACCTGAGGAACCGGACCGCCGTGGTCACCGGAGCCGCCAGCGGCATCGGGGCCGCCCTGGCCCTGGAGCTCGGCTCTCACGGGATGGCAGTGGTGGTCGCCGACATCGACGAGGAGGGCGCCCAGCGCACTGTCGACGCGCTGACCGAACGCGGCTCCACCGCGCTGGCCGTCCGGGTCGACACCAGCGACGCGGAGTCGGTCGAACTCCTTGCGAAGACGGCATACGACGCCTTCGGCTCCGTCGAGCTGGTCTGCAACAACGCCGGCGTCCTCACCTTCGGCAACGTGGCCGACTCTCCCATCGACGACTGGCGCTGGCTCTCCTCGGTCAACGTCGAAGGCCTGCTCAACAGCGTGCACGCGTTCGTGCCGCGCATGCGCGCACAGTCCGGCTGGCGGCACATCATGAACACGTCGTCCACACATGCCTTCCTCCCTGATCCCGGCTACACCGGGCTCTACAGCGCGACCAAGCAGGCCGTGGTCGCGATCAGCCGCGGACTGCGTCACGAACTCGCATCCGAGGGCATCGACGTCAGCCTGCTCTGCCCGGGGCAGGTCGCCAGCCGCATCCTGGACTCGCAGCGCAGCCGACCGGAACGATTCGGACCTCGCGCCGCAGAGCCCTTCGGCACCGGGGTGATCCCCGTCGGCACGATCGATCCCGAGGAGGTCGCCCGACGCGCGGTCGCCGGGCTGATGACCGGCCAGGAGGTCATCTTCGCGCTCGGCGACGGCAGCACGTTCCGCGAGCAGGTCGCCGACTGGTGGCGCGTCGTCGACAGCTCGATCGCCATCGGCGCCAGCTGAGGATCCATGCCTGCCTCGGACCCCGGTGGCACTGGCCCGAGGGAACTCGCCGGCCTTCGGGCTGTCGTCGTGAACTGGCGCGACCTGGAGCACTCGCGCGCAGGTGGCGCCGAACGCTACGCATGGGAGGTCGCCACAGCCCTGGCCGCTGCCGGGCTCCTGGTCGAGTTCCGCACGGCACGCGAACGAGGACAGGCTCGACGCGAACTCCGCGACGGCATCCGGATCACCCGCGTCGGTGGCCGGATCACCTTCCTGCCCAGGGCGCTGCTCGGCCTCGCCCGGGCGCGCCGCCACCTCGACGTGGTGGTGGACGCGGATTGCGGGCTGCCCGCCTTCTCGCCGCTGGTTCTCTCCCGACGCCGGACCGCGGTCCTGCTGGTCGTCCATCACGTGCACCAGCAGCAGTTCGGCGCACTGCCCCAGCCGCTGGCAGGGCTCGCCCGCCTGCTGGAACGGCAGGTCATGCCGCGGGTCTATCGCGGCGCGACGACCGTCGCCGTTTCCGAGTCGACACACACCGAGATGAGTGCGCAGCTCGGCTGGACCGGCCCGGTGGTCGTGATCCCCAACGGGACCGACGCGGCGCCGGCCCTGCCGGCAGGGCCCGACAGGGAACGAGTGGTCATCCTCGGCAGGCTCTCCCGTCACAAGCGTGTCGACCTCTCCCTCCGCGCCGCGTTCGCACTTCGGGCGAGCCGGCCGGGTCTCGAGATCGACGTCGTGGGCGACGGGCCGGAGCGAGCGCGGCTGGACGAGCTCGTCCTCACCCTCGCCGCAACATCCGGTGTGCGCCTGCACGGCCACGTGAGCGACGCCGAGAAGCACCACCTGCTCGCCAACGCCCGGGTGCACCTGTGTGCGTCCGACGCAGAGGGATGGGGCCAGGTCGTGCTCGAGGCCGCAGCGCACGGCGTGCCCACCGTGGCCCGTGTGGTTCCCGGCCTACGGGACTCGGTGCGACCGGGCTCGACCGGCTGGCTGGTGCCCGACAGCAGGGATGACGCGGCAACGGTCGCGGCCCTGGCCGAGGCCCTCGGTGATGCCCTGGACCAGCTCGGCCGGCCTGAGCGCCGTACCGAGATCGCTCAAGCCTGCCGGTCATGGGCGGCACAGTTCACCTGGGCCGCGACCCACCGAGCCCTCCTCGCCACGACTTCCGAGTCGCTCCAACGACGAACGGCCCGCCGATCCGGAGGATCGACGGGCCGCTGTCGTTGAACCGTGCTGGTTACTTCTGCAGGTAGCAGGGCTCGGTGAACTCGTAGGCCTCGGCCGTCGAACCGGTGAACGGCTCGACCGCGACCGACACCTTGGACGATGCAGCGTCGTCGACCTTGTTGAGCTGGGTCACCCGAACGGCGTCCTCGTTCGGGTCGCCGGCCCAGTTCGCGGTGCCTTCCGGCAAGGTTCCCTCGCTGTCGATGCCGGTCAGGCTGTTGGCGACGTCGACCATGCCTTCGCGGTCCAGCTTGTCGTCGTCGATGGCCTTCTCGAGGATCGACTTGAGGACGTAGCCACTGCTGTAGCCGAGGGCGTACCAGTCGTTCGGTGGGGTCTCGCCCGCGGCAGCCCGCATCTTCTCCAGACCCGGTGCGTCAGCGTCCCAGGTCGGGAACGACGACGCCTGCATGTAGAGCGCCTCGATCGCCGGTCCGGCGGGGGAGGCGAGGACTGCAGAGTTCCAGCTGGGGATGGATCCGATGAACCGACCGGTGAACTTCTGCGCCGCGCTGCCACCCACGACCGCTGCCATCTCCTTGGGGCCGGTCGCGATCACGACGAAGTCGGGCTTGGCCTTGAGCAGGGCACCGATCGCGGCGGACTGGTCGTCGCCGCCGTCGACCTGGCCGGTCGGGATGTCCGTGAACTTCAGGCCGCGCTCCTCGGCCGCGATGCGGGCACCGACCATCGCGTCATCGCCGTAGTCACCGGGGAAGTGGACGACGGCGACGGACTTGCCGCCCTCGTCGGCGGCGTAGTCGACGATGTTCATCGCCTCGGTGCAGTAGCTGGATCCGACCTCGATCGAGATGTCGTCGAAGATCCAGTTCGAGCCGAGCGATGCCGGACCGAGCAGGATCGACTCGTTCGTGGCGTCCTCGAGGATCGCGTTGGTGTGCGCGGTGCCCAACGACTGGCCGACCGCGAGGATGTCGTCCTTGATCTCGTTGAACAGCTCGGCGTGCTTCTCCGGGTCGTAGCCGCTGTCCTTGACGTACTTGGTCACGTCGACCTCGTAGTCGCCGATGCCGCCGGCCTTGTTGACCTCGTCCCAGAACGCCTTCTGGCCAGCCGTGAACGGTTCACCGACGCCCTTGAAGACGCCCGTGAGGTCGGTGACCGTGCCGAGGTAGATGCAGCCCTTGTCCTTGTCGATGGCGTTCGGGCACGCCTCGTCGGTGACGCCCGGCGCGGCGCCGCCGCTCGAGTCGTCGTCGCGACCGCAACCCGCGACCGCCATGGTGACGGTCAGGGCAGTCGCAATGACTCCCAGTGATCTCGACCTTCGGTTCACGGTTTCCTCCTGTGGTTGTGCTGCTGTGTTTGTGTGGTGCAGCCCGGCTGGGCGGGTCAATAAGAGAAGGGGAAGCTCTTCCAGTAGGTGCGGACGCGGTGCCAGATGCCGAAGAGACCACGTGGCTCGAACAGCAGGAAGGCCACGATCAGGACGCCGTACATGATCTGCTCGAACTCGAAGATGTTCGGGTGCTCGCTGGCCGAGCTCGACAGGAACGGCACGAACGCCGGCAGCTCGCTCGCGACCCGCGGCAGCAGCGCGATGAGCATCGCGCCCATGATGGTGCCGGAGATGGTGGCGACCCCGCCGATCAGCACAATGGCGATGAACTGGACCGACATCAGCAGGCTGAACGACTCGGGCGTGAAGTGGCCGCTGGCCGAGAACATCAGGGCTCCGCAGATGCCCGCATAGAACGAGGAGATCGTGAAGGCGACGATCTTGTAGCGGGTGAGGTTCACGCCCATCACCCCGGCGGCGACGTCGCGGTCACGGATCGCGGAAAAGGCCCGGCCGATCCGGGAACGCGCGATGTTGCGCGCCAGGACGGCAGCCACGACGAGGACGCCGAGGAACAGCCAGTAGAGCTTCTGCTCCTCGGTCCAGCCGCCCTTGAACCCGTTGTCGACGGTGAACTGGATGCCGAACAGCTCGGGCTTTGCGGCTTCGCGGCCGACCTGCGGACCGCCGCTCATCTCGTTCCACTCGAAGAAGAAGTACTGGCCGATGAAGACCAGGCCGAGGGTGACGACGGCGAGGTAGAGCCCGCGCAGGCGCGTGGCCAACGGCGCGACCAGCGCACCGGCGAGCGCAGCGATCAGGCCCGCGCCGAGCAGCCACAGCGGCATGAAGTCGACACCGAAGCCGAGGTAGCGGCCGTCGGGGTCACCGGAGAGTACGGCGGCGGCGTAGGCCCCGATACCGACGAAGAACGCATGTCCCAGGGAGACCTGGCCGGCGTACCCGGTCACGAGGTTGAGGCCGATGGCGCCGATCGCCAGCACCAGACCACTGCCGAGAATGATCAGCAGGTTGTCGGACACGAGCATCGGCATCAGCGCCGCGACCACGAGCACGGCGATCGTGCCGAGCACCTTGGAGCGCGTGTTGAGCAGCGCCATGTCCTGGCGGTAGCTGGTGTAGAGCTCGGGTCGTCCCCACTTGCTCAAGGTGCTCATACGCGTTCGACCTCTCGGGTGCCGAACAGTCCATAGGGTCTGACGAGCAGCACGATCAGCATCACCAGATAGGGCGTGATCGACCCGATGTTGGTGTCCAGGCCCGGGAACCAGTCACGGTGGTAGGACGTCACGATCTGCTGGGTCACCCCGATGATGAGGCCGCCCAGCACGGCGCCGCCCAGCGAGTCGAGCCCGCCGAGAATGATGACCGGCAGGGCCAGGAGGGCGATGTGCCAGTGGTTCTGGTCGACCGTGCGTCCGGCGGCGGCGAAGACCCCCGCCACCGTGGCGAGTGCGCCGGCCAGTCCCCACGACACGGCGAACACCGTGCCGACGCTGACGCCCTGCGCCATCGCCGCTTCCTGGTCGAGGGCTGAGGCGCGCATGGCCAGCCCGATGGGCGTCCACCGGAAGAACGCGAACAACGCCAGGACGAGCACCGTGGTCACGGCGAAGGCCGCCAGGTCGCGGTGCTCGATGTAGACCCCGCCCACCTCCCAGGCGTCGAGCCCCCACGGATCTCCCACGGTCCGCTGGTCCGAGCCGACGAACATCCCGGACACGATCCGCACGATGATGTCGATGCCGATCGTGATGATCGCGATCACGAAGACGGCCTTGCCGACCATGGGCCGGATCGCGATCCGTTCGACCACGAGCGCGACGGCGGCGATGGCGATGGCGCCGACCACCACCGCAGGGACGAAACCGATCTCGGGCGACAGGTAGGTCACCAGCACCGTGCCGGCGAGCAGGAACGACGGCTGCGCGAAGCTGATCACACCCATCGACTTGTAGATGATCACGAAGCCCAGGGCGAGCAGGGCATAGATCGAACCGATGCCGAGTCCACCGGCGAGGGCACCCAGGAACTGGGTCATGCCACACCTCCCTTGGTCGGCGCGTACATCGACTCGACGAGGTCGTGGAACGTCGCGTCGATGGAGGCCCGCTTGACCTTCTGGGTGGCGGTCAACTCGCCGTCCTCGTGGTCGAGCTCCTTGGGGAGCATCCGGAAGTACTTGATCTGCTCGACCGGGTTGTGGCGTGTGTTGACCTCGTCGATGACCGACTGGACCAGGGTGCGGACCTCGTCCTTCTCGGCGAGATCGCGGTAGGTCGTGAACCCGAGATTGCGTTGCTGCGCCCAGGCTCCGACCGTGTCGAGCTCGATGCCGATCAGCGCGGTGAGGAACTTGCGACCGTCGCCGATGACGATGGCCTCCTTGATGAACGGCGAGGCCTTGATGCCGTTCTCGATCTCCGACGGCGCGATGTTCTTCCCGCCCGCGGTGATGATGATGTCCTTCATCCGGTCGGTGATCCGGAGATAGGTGCCGTCCCATTCGCCGACGTCACCCGTGTGGAGCCAGCCGTCGACCGAGACGGTCTTTGCCGTGGCTTCTTCGTCGGCCCAGTAGCCCGCGAACACGGCCGGGTGCCGGGTGAGGATCTCCCCGGTCTCGTCGTCGACCTTCACCTCGATGCCCTCGTGCGCCTCGCCGACCGTGCCGAGGCGCACCCGCCCGGGCCGGTTGGCGGTGGCGATCGCGGCGTTCTCGGTCATGCCGTAGAGCTCGTGCATCGGGACGCCGATGCCCATGAAGAACTGCAGCACCTCCGGCGCCACCGGCGCCGCGCCACAACTCGCGTGCCGCACCCGCCGCAGGCCGAGCCGGTCGCGCAGTGCGCGGTAGAAGAGGAGCCACCCGACGGCGTACGCGAGACGGGTGCCGAGGGTGTGCTGGCCACCGTTGGCGGCCAGCTTGGTCCCGAGCTTGTCGGCACGCGCCAGCCAGAAGCGCGACCAGCGCCGCTTCGCCCAGGTCGCGGAGTCCAGCTTGATCCGGGCCGTCGCGAGCAACTTCTCCCAGATCCGCGGGACCGCGAAGAACAGCGTCGGCTGCACTTCGCGGAGGTTCTGCGGGACGGTCTCGATCGACTCGGCGAAGTTCACCTGGGTGCCGCCGCCCGCGTTGTACCAGGTCGTCAGGACCCGCTCCGCGACGTGGCACAGCGGGAGGTAGGACAACGTCAGGTCCTTCGGCCCGGGCGCCGGCCGGGTGAACGGGCTCCGTTCGAGCACGGTCTCCAGCGCGAACTCGGCGTTGCCGATCGTCAGCATCGCGCCCTTCGGCGGGCCGGTCGTGCCGGAGGTGTAGACGAGCGTCATCACGTCGGACGGCTCCGCCGCGTCGACGAGCGCCTCGACGGCGCCGGGGTTCGCGGCGCGGTGCTCGTGGCCCATCGCGAGCATGGCCTCCCACGCCAGCAGGCGCGGGTCGTCGTACGCCTGGAGGCCGCGCGGCTCGACGTACATGATCCGGCGCAGCTCGGGCAGGTCGCCCGATTCGAGCACCTTGTCGACCTGCTCCTGGTCCTCGGCGAAGTGCACGCAGGCACCGCTGTGCGAGAGGAGGTACGACGTCTCGGCGGTGGGGTTCGTCGGGTAGAGGCCGACGGTGGTGGCGCGGATGGCCACCGTGGCCATGTCGAGGAACAGCCACTCGGGCCGGTTCTCGCTCTGCACCGCTACCCGGTCGCCGGGGCGAACTCCCAGTGCCAGCAGGGCGTGCGCGACGTCGAGGATCGTGTCCCAGTAGGCGGCCCAGGTGATCTCGTGCCAGATGCCGAGGCGCTTCTCCCTCATCGCGACGCCCTTCGGCGACTGTGCGGCCCGGTCGCGGATCCGGGTGACGACGGTGCGGGTCATGGCGTGGCCCCCTCGGCATCGCTCGTCTCACTCAGGTCGCCGGCGTCGCCGCCGAGGTAGGCGCGGATCACGTCGGGGTTGCGCTGGATCTCGGCCGGCGTCCCGGTGGCGACGGGGGTGCCGAAGTCGATCACCATGATCCGGTCGGCGATGTCCATCACCAGGCCCATGTCGTGCTCGACCATGATCATCGGGATCCTCAGCTCGTCGCGGATGTCGAGGATGTAGCGGGCCATGTCCTCGGTCTCTTCGAGGTTCATGCCGGCCACCGGCTCGTCGAGCAACAGCAGCCGCGGCTCCATGGCCAGGGCGCGGCCGAGCTCGACGCGCTTCTGAACGCCGTACGGCAGCAGCCCGACGGGGAACTTGCGCCACTGCTCGAGCTCGAGGAAGTCGACGATCTCCTCGACCTTGCGCCGGTGCTTGAGCTCCTCGTTGCGGGCCCGTCCGACCCAGAGCATCGCCGCGAGCGTGCCGTAACGCAGGTGCTGGTGGCGCCCGAGCATCAGGTTGTCGAGGACCGTGAGGTTCGCGAAGAGCTCGATGTTCTGGAAGGTGCGCGCCATCCCGAGCCGGGCGATCGCGGGCGGGCGCATGCCGAGCAGCGAATGGCCCTCGAGGACGACGCTGCCCTGCTGGGGTCGGTAGACCCCGGAGAGGACGTTGAAGATGCTGGTCTTGCCTGCGCCGTTGGGGCCGATGACCGCGAAGAGCTCGTCCTCCTCGACGGTGAAGCTCACGCCGTTGACGGCCTTGACCGCCCCGAAGGAGAGGTGGACGTCATCGAACTGCAGCACGGTCGTCACGACGCCCACCGCTTCCTGCGCCGGTAGTGCTTGACCGAGCGGAAGGATCGCGCCGCCTCGCCCTCGGCGCCCAGGCCGAGGTAGAACTCGCGCACGTCGGCGTCGTCGCGGAGCTGGTCGGCGCTGCGGTCCATGACGACCCGGCCGTTCTCGAGGACGTAGCCGTGGTGCGCGATCGACAGCGCCATCGTGGCGTTCTGCTCGACGAGCAGGATCCCGGTGCCCTGGCTGTTGATCTCCACGATGATGTCGCGGATCTGCTCGACCACCTTGGGTGCCAGCCCGAGGGACGGTTCGTCGAGCA
>JAKFEI010000326.1:0-3219 GCA_036675765.1 Nocardioides sp.
CAGAAGAACATCCTTGCCGAGCGAGTTCTCGGACTACCGAAGGAGCCTCGCGGATGACCGTGACGCGTGCAGAACAGCCCACCCCCGACTACGTGCCCGGCCACAACCTGCTGGCCGGCAAGGTCATCGTGGTGACGGCGGCAGCCGGTGCCGGCATCGGGGCGGCCGTCGTACGACGGGCCCTGGAGGAGGGCGCGAAGGCGGTCGTCTTCAGTGACACCCACGAGCGTCGTCTCAAGGAGGCCGAGGAGGCGCTGGGCGCCGAGTTCGGTGCCGGCCGGGTGCGCCAGCTGGTCTGCAACGTGACGAAGGAGGAGGACATCCAGGCCCTCCTCGACGCTGCTGACGAGTTCGGCGGTGTCGACGTCCTCATCAACAACGCCGGCCTGGGTGGCACCGATTCGATCCTCGAGGTGAGCGACGAGACCTGGAACCGGGTCATCGACATCACCCTCACCGGCACCATGCGCGCCACGCGCGCTGCCGGCCAGCGCTTCGTCGCGGCAGGCAAGAAGGGCATCATCATCAACAACGCCTCGGTGATCGGCTGGCGGGCCCAGGAGGGCCAGGCCCACTACGCCGCGGCCAAGGCCGGCGTGATGGCGCTGACCCGTTGCTCCGCGCTCGACCTCGCCCCGCACGGCATCCGGGTCAACGCGGTCTCGCCCAGCCTGGCCATGCACCCGTTCCTCGAGAAGGTGACGTCGCCGGAACTGCTCCACGAGCTGAAGCAGCGCGAGGCCTTCGGGCGCGCCGCCGCCCCGTGGGAGGTCGCCAACGTGATGGTGTTCCTCGCAAGCGACTACTCGTCGTACCTGACCGGTGAGGTGATCAGTGTCAGCAGTCAACACGCCTGAGACGAACGGCGCCGGGCCCAGCCGCCGCGAGCAGTTGCTCGCGATCGCGGCCGGAGTCTTCGCGAACAAGGGCTTCCGGGCCACGACGGTGCGCGACATCGCCGACGCCGCGGGGATCCAGAACGGCAGCCTCTATCACCACTTCGACTCCAAGGAGTCGATGGTCGACGAGATCCTCTCGAGCTTCCAGGAGGAGCTCTTCGGGCAGTACGACGCCATCCTCGCCAGCAGCGACGACGCACGCACCAAGCTCGAAGCCGCTGTCCGGGTCTCCTTCGAGGCGATCGACAAGCACCCGCACGAGGTCGCGATCTTCCAGAACGACGCCGACCACCTCGGCTCGTTCGAGCGGTTCGGCTACCTCGCGGACCGCAACGCCCAGTCCCGCCAGGTCTGGGTCACCCTGCTCGAGGAGGGCGTGCGCACCGGCGTGCTGCGCCCGGACCTCGACGTCACCCTCACCTACCGATTCATCCGCGACACCGTGTGGGTGGCCGTGCGCTGGTACCGCCCCGGCCGCGACCTGACCCACACCGACATCGCTGACCAGTACGTCCGGATCCTGCTCGACGGGATCGCTGAGAGGAACACCCATGCCTGAGGCCTACATCATCGACGCCGCCCGCACCGCGGTCGGCAAGCGTGGGGGAGCGCTCGCCGCGGTCCACTCCGCCGATCTCGCCGCCCACACGCTTTCCGCACTGGTCGAGCGCACCGGCATCGACCCCGGCGCCGTGGACGACGTGATCCTCGGTTGCTGCGACACGATCGGCTCGCAGGCCGGCGACGTCGCGCGTACGGCGTGGCTCGTGGCGGGCCTTCCCGACCACGTGCCCGGCGTGACGATCGACCGGCAGTGCGGCTCGTCGCAGCAGGCCGTGCACTTCGCCGCCCAGGGCGTCATGTCGGGCACCCAGGACCTCGTCGTCGCCGGCGGCGTGCAGAACATGAGTGCCATCCCGATCTCGGCCGCGATGCTCGTCGGGCAGCAGTACGGCTTCTCCACCCCGTTCGCCGAGTCGCCCGGCTGGGCCAAGCGGTACGGCGACGTCGAGGTCAGCCAGTTCAACTCCGCAGAGATGATCGCGGCGAAGTGGGACATCACGCGGCTGGACATGGAGGAATACGCGCTCGCGTCGCACACGCGCGCCCGTACGGCGATCGCCGAAGGCCGCTTCGCCCGCGAGATCGTGCCGTTCACCCTCGAGGACGGCACCGTCGTCGACGTCGACCAGTGCCCGCGCGAGACGTCCCTGGAGAAGATGGCCGGCCTGGAGCCGCTCGCGCCCGGTGGCCGCATCACGGCCGCTGTCGCCTCGCAGATCTGCGATGCCTCCTCCGCGATGCTGATCGCCTCCGAGCAGGCCGTGAAGGACCACGGCCTGACGCCCCGCGCCCGCGTCGTGCACCTGTCGGTTCGAGGAGACGACCCTGTCTGGATGCTCACCGGCCCGATCGAGGCGACCAAGCACGCCCTCGCGAAGTCGGGTCTCTCGATCGACGACATCGACCTGTTCGAGTGCAACGAGGCGTTCGCCTCGGTCGTGCTGGCCTGGATGAAGGAGACCGGCGCACCGCACGAGAAGGTCAACGTCAACGGCGGCGGCATCGCCCTCGGCCACCCGATCGGCGCCACCGGCACCCGCCTGATGACGACGATGCTCAACGAGCTCGAGCGCACCGGCGGTCGCTACGCCCTGCAGACGATGTGCGAGGGCGGCGGCCAGGCGAACGTGACGATCATCGAGCGCCTCGGCTGATTCCCGGGCAGGTGTGAAAGCCCCGGTTCCCGGGGATGTTCCTCAACGCCGGCGACCAGCTGCCGATGAGGTGCACAAGGGAAAGGGGGCAATCATGAGCCACCGTCGTACTGAGATTCCGGTCTACGTCCTCGCTACCTATGCGCTGGGCTGCATCGCCGGTCGTTCCATCGCTGTCCTGTGGACACGCGGTCACGCCGACGAGCGCGGCGTCCGTCGTCTCGCCAGCGGGGCGGTCGAGATCGCGCACCGCCTTCCGCACGGTCTTCCTGATCAGCAGCGCGCTGCCTGACGTCGTACTCCTTCGGCGGCGTCATCGGACGCGGCGGCGGCGTCGCTCGGACTCGAACACCAGCCTGCGGAGCCGGTCTCCGTGGACCTTGGGGTCGAGGAAGGCGACGGCCACGCCGATGCCTCCGCTTGCGAAGTTGACGTGCCGGACCACCCGGGCGGCCTGGGTGTAGTTGGTGCCGTCGACGCGCACGGTCGCCTCGACGGGGGTTCCGGCTGCCGGCGGTTCCGTGCGTACGACGGCGAGCAGGCCGCCTTCGCCGAGGTCGACCGCCACAGCGGTCAGTTCCCGGCACGCGGGTTCCTCGTCG
>JAKFEI010000039.1:0-20269 GCA_036675765.1 Nocardioides sp.
GTCATCGTCGGCGCCACGGCGCCCGCCCTCGAGTCCACCCAGGACAACTCGGAGTTCCTGCCCGACCACTACGAGTCGATCCAGGCCCTGAAGCTGCAGGAGGCGGAGTTCTCCGACGCCTTCTCCCCCGGTGCCATCCTCGTCATCGAGCGCAAGGACGGCGGGAAGCTGACAGCCGCCGACCAGACCGCGGCCGCCGACATCGCGAAGGAGGTCGCTCCGACACTGGGCAAGAAGACCTTCCAGCAGCTGGTCATCACCCAGAACGAGGAGGGCAAGCCGAACCTGTCCGCCGACGAGACGGTGATGTTCGGCATCGTCCCGCTCGCCGACGGCGCCACCGGGTACGACCCGCAGGCCTTCGACGACGCCAAGGACCTCCGCAAGGAACTGGCCGCCCTGGACGACGGCACCGACCTCGAGGTCCGTACGACGGGCGCGGTGCCCCAGGGCCTCGACTCGCAGGAGTCCGGCGAGACCACCCTGCTGATCGTCGCGATCGCGACGATCGTGCTCATCGTCGGCCTGCTCGCCCTGATCTTCCGGAGCGTGCTGATCTGCCTGCTCCCGATCGTGGTCGTGGGCCTCGTCTCCTCGATCGCCACCGGTGCGATCGCGTGGGCCAACGACATCTTCGACCTCAAGGCCGACTCCTCGGTCCAGCAGATCCTGATCGTCGTCCTGTACGGCGTCGGCACCGACTACATCCTGTTCTTCCTGTTCCGGCACCGCGAACGGATGCGCCAGGGCGCCGCCGTCCGGGACTCCGTCGTCCACAGTCTCGACCGGGCGGGCGAGGCCATCGCATCGGCCGGAGGCGCGGTGATCGTCGCGTTCATGGCGCTGATCCTCAGCTCGCTGAGCATCTTCCGGGCGATCGGCCCCGCCCTGGCGATCGCCGTGTTCGTCACCCTGATCGCGGCCCTGACCCTGGTGCCGGCCCTCGTGTCACTGCTCGGCAAGGCGCTCTTCTGGCCGTCGAAGTCGTGGCAGAAGGAACCGAAGCACGGCACCTTCATCAAGCTCGGCAACACCGTCGGCCGCCACCCCGGTCGCACGGCGCTGGTGTCGGGCGGAGCGATGGCGGTGCTCGCGATCTTCGCCCTCAGCTTCAACCCGTCCTTCGACTTCAACTCGAGCCTGCCGGACGGAGTCGAGTCGACCGAGGCGATGGAGACCTTCCAGGAGCACTTCTCCGCCGGCGCCGCCGAGCCCGTCCCGGTCCTCGTCGACGCCAAGGGAGCCGACGTCACGCCTGACCAGCTCGAGGCGTTCAAGACGGCGCTCGGCAAGGCCAAGGGCGTGGACGAGGTGGCCGGCCCCATCCCGTCCGCGGACGAGTCCGCCTTCCAGTACTACCTGACGCTGTCCGACGACCCGGTCTCCGACGTCGCCCAGGACAACGTCAGCGGGCCCATCCGCGACACTGCCCACGAGGCCGCTCCCGAGGGGACCGAGGCCTACGTCGGCGGCACGCCCGGCATCTTCGCCGACATGTCGGCAGCGATGGCCCGCGACTACAAGGTCGTCTTCCCGGTGGCCGCGCTCGTCATCATGGTGATCCTCGCCCTGCTCCTGCGCAGCCTGGTCGCACCGTGGTTCCTGATGGCCGCGGTCGCCCTCGGCTTCGCAGCGACCCTCGGCCTCACCGTGATCGCCTTCCAGTTCATCGGCGGGGAGTCCGGCCTGATCTTCATGCTGCCGATCTACATCTACCTGTTCGTCACCGCGCTCGGGACCGACTACAACATCCTGATGATCGCCCGACTGCGCGAGGAGGCCCGGGAAGGACGCGATCCGCACGAGGCAGCCGCCCAGGCGGTGACGCACGCGGGCCCGACCATTGCCGCCGCGGGCGTGATCCTCGCCGGCACCTTCGCGTCACTGATGCTCGGCGGCAACACGCTGATCGTGTCGATGGGATTCGCGCTCGCGGTCGGCATCCTCATCGTCGCGTTCGTGATGTCGATGTTCTTCACGCCGGCGCTGACCTCGCTGCTGGGACACACCGCCTGGTGGCCCGGGCACGGCGATGCGACCAAGGACGCACACCAGGACAGCGACAGTGCGACTCCGGAGTCCGTCACGACCTGACAGGATCACCGGGTGGACCTCGATGCCTTCCGGTGGCTGCTGACCGACGACGGCCAGACCCTGCTCGCCGAGGCGACCGCGCTCGTCGACAGTGGCGCGAGCGCCCTGGCCGCGGGCTCCGCCCTTCGTCGTACGACGTCCGCGGAACGCGCGGCAACGGCACTCACGCAGGTGGACCTGCGCGTCCGCGCAGTGGCGAAGTTCGGTGACCTCGCGCCGCGGATGTACTTCACGCCGGACGCGCTCGAACAGTCCACGCGCCTCCGGGTCGCCGAGCACCGGGCCGGCCGTTACACGGCATTCGAGGCGACCAGCCTGATCGACCTCGGCTGCGGGATCGGTGGCGACCTGATCGCTGCGTCCCGGGCCGGGATCGTGTGCGCCGGCGTCGACCTCGACCCGGTGCGGGTGGCGGTCGCCGAAGCGAACCTTGCTGCCCTGGGCCTGGCCGGAGCCGTGCAGGTCGCCGACGCCACCGAGGTCGACCACCGGGCCTTCGACATCGCCTTCGCCGACCCCGCGCGTCGTACCGGCGCCGGACGCAGCTTCCGGGTCGAGGACTGGACCCCGCCGTGGACCTGGGTCGAAGGACTTCTGCAGCGCGACGCCTGCGTCAAGGTCGCTCCCGGCATCCCGCACGCACTGATCCCCGAAGGCGTCGAGGCCGAGTGGGTCAGTGACGAGGGCGAGGTCAAGGAAGCCGCCCTGTGGGCGGGGCGGACCGCGACCGTTGCGCGCCGCGCGACAGTCATCGGATCCGGCGGACTCGCCAGCCTGACCGACGAGGACGACCCCGGCCCGGCAGCCGTGGGCGTACGACCGGTCGGCGCCTACCTCTACGAACCCGACGGTGCGGTCATCCGCGCGGGCCTGGTCACTGCGGTCGCGGCCGGCGTCGACGGCGGCCTGCTCGACACGAAGATCGCCTACGTGACGGGCGACTCCGCGTTCCGCTCGCCCTTCGCACGCGGCTACCGGGTCGTCGAGGAACTCCCCTACCGCGAGAAGCAGCTCAAGGCGGCGCTGCGCGAACGCGGCATCGGACGACTGACGATCAAGAAGCGCGGCGTCGACGTCGTCCCCGAGCAGCTGCGCAAGCGGCTGGCGCTGAGCGGCGACAACGAGGGCACGATCGTCCTCACCCGCGTCGCCGGTGAGGGTACTGCCCTGCTCGTCCAGCCGTTCTGAGCCCCGTCCCGGCCGACGTCAGGGAACCTTCTCCGGAAATCGCGTGATGTTCCGGCGCCCAGCGCGTCTGGATTCTCGAACGCCTCGCGATCAAGGAGTGAGAGATGTCCAACCACGTGACCGTCAAGCATCGCGCGACAGAGCCGATGCCCACCATCGAGCGTGCTGCCAACGCCGCCAGTGCCGGCGCCCACCGCGGGCACCGCACGACGGGCCTGCCGATCCTCGGCATCCTCGGGATCATCCTGATCATCGTGGCCGCCATCCTCGCGACCAGGGGCTGACGTGCGGATCTCCCTGCGGTCACTCGTCGCCGCCGTCAACGACCTGCTCATCCGGCCGTTCCGCAACGCCCGGCGCTGACGGCGGGAGTGACGGGGTTCAGGCGAGTGCCGCTCGCAGCCGGTCGGCGATGTCCGCGGCATTGGCTGGAGCCTCGCGGCCCACGCCGACCATGTTGAAGAAGCCATGGATCATGGACGGGTAGCGCTGCGAGGTCACCTCGACACCGTGCTCGGCGAGCAGGGCGGCGTACGCCTCGCCCTCGTCGCGCAGCGGATCGAACCCCGCCGTTGCCACGAACGCAGGAGCCAGCCCCGCGGGCAGTTCGCGTCGGAGACCCGGCGACGCGAGCGGGGTGCTCCTCGCTTCCGCATCGGGGAAGTACCAGTCGGCGAGCCGGTCCATCCCCTCCTTCACCAGATAGAAGTCACCGCCGTCGAACAGCTCCTTGCTCCGTGAGCGATGGACCCAGTCGACGGCCGGGTAGATCAGCAGCTGGAAAGCCATCGGCAACCCGGCCTCCGCGGCCTGGATCGCCGTCGTGGCGGACAGCATGCCGCCGGCCGAATCCCCACCGACGGCGAGCCGGTGCGGGTCCGCGTTCAGTGATTCCGCGTTCTCGACCATCCAGGAGTAAGCCGCAAAGCAGTCCTGCACGGCCGCCGGAAACGGGTGCTCGGGGGCGAGGCGGTAGTCGATGGACAGCACCTGCACGCCGGAGCGCTCGGCCAGCGCACGGCAGGCGCCGTCGTGGCTGTCGATGTCGCCGAGCGCCATGCCCCCGCCGTGGATGAACATCAGCGTCGGGATCGTGTCGGTGTCCACCCGTGAGGCCGGGACGAACAAGCGCGCCGCCAGCGGCCCCTCGGCCCCGTCGACGGTGAGGTCGCGCACGGACCCGATCGGTTGCTGGCCGGCCACCATCTTGCCCTGGGTCACCACGACCGGCCGGGCGTCGACTGCCGACAGTCCGACACCCAGCGCGGGCTGCCTGGTCAGCTTCTGGAGCTTGAGCAGCATCTGGGTCTCGACGGCCAGCGTCTGGCCATCCAGGACGACCGGCTTGCCCAGCAGGGCTCTCTGGGCGCGTTCGGGAAGGCCGAGTGCGGTGCGCAGGACGAGGGTCTCGACGGCGACCTTGAGTGCGGGCATGCGGGACAAACTACCCGCGACCGAGGGCCTCGGCCTCCGCGCCGATCGTGGTGTCCGCACCGTGGCCGGTGTGGACCACCGTCTCGTCGGGCAACGCGAACAGCGTCGCCCGGATCGACGCCTCGAGCGTCGGCCGGTCGCTGAACGAACGACCCGTCGCACCCGGCCCGCCCTGGAACAGGGTGTCGCCCGTGAACACGCAGCCCAGGTCCGGCGCGTAGAGGCACACCGCACCCGGTGCATGACCGGGCGTGTGCAGCACCCGCAACGTAGTGCCGGCGACCTCGAGGACCTGCCCGTCCGAGAGGTCCACGTCCCAGAGGTGGTCGAGGTGGGTCATCGACCACAGCGTCCGGTCGTCGGGATGCAGCAGGATCGGCGCCACCACGAGCTCCCGCAACGCCGGCGCGACCCGGATGTGGTCGTCGTGCGCGTGGGTGCACACGATCGCCCTGACCTTGCGCGTCCCGACCACCGCGATGATGTCGTCGACCGAGTGGGGTGCGTCGATCACGATGCACTCCTCGTCGTCACCGATGACCCAGATGTTGTTCTCGACGTCGAAGGTCTCCCCGTCGAGGGAGAACGTCCCTGATGTGACGGCGTGGTCGACGCGAACTGCGCCGCTCATCAGAGGACCACGACCGAACGAAGTACGTCGCCGTGGTGCATCTTGTCGAAGGCGGCCTCGACGTCGCCCAGGCCGATCTCCTCGGACACGAACGCATCGAGATCGAGGCGACCCTGGCGGTACAGGTCGACCAGCATCGGGAAGTCGCGACTGGGCAGGCAATCGCCGTACCAGCTCGACTTCAACGCACCCCCGCGACCGAAGACGTCGATCAGCGGAATGTCCGGCACCAACATGTCCGGTGTCGGTACGCCGACCAGGACGACCGTGCCGGCGAGGTCGCGGGCGTAGAACGCCTGCTTCCACGTCTCGGGCCGCCCCACGGCCTCGATCACCACGTCGGCGCCGTCCGCACCGTCGTAGGTCTCCGCACAGATCCGCTTGATCTCCTCGACCGGATCCACCACCGAGGAGTCGACCACGTGGGTCGCGCCCATCCGGCGGGCCGTCTCGAGCTTCTTCGCGTCGATGTCGACCGCAATGATCGGGCTGGCCCCTGCGAGGGCCGACCCCGCGATCGCCGCCACCCCGACACCGCCGCAGCCCAGGACCGCGACGCTCCTGCCGCGGGTGAGGGCGCCGGTGTTGATCGCCGCGCCGATACCGGCCATCACCCCACACCCGAGCAGGCCGACCGCCGCGGGTCGTGCCTGCGGGTCGACCTTCGTGCACTGCCCGGCAGCCACGAGGGTCTTCTCGGCAAACGCGCCGATGCCCAGCGCCGGCGAGAGCTCCGTGCCAGCCCCTTCGCCATCGGCGAGCGTCATCTTCTGCTTCGCGTTGTGGGTGTTGAAGCAGTACTGCGGCTCCCCACGCCGACAGGCGCGACAGTCGCCACACACCGCACGCCAGTTCAGGACCACGAAGTCCCCCGGCACAAGCCCCGTCACCTCGGGCCCGACGGCCTCGACGATCCCCGAGGCCTCATGGCCCAACAGGAACGGGAAGTCGTCGTTGATGCCGCCCTCCCGGTAGTGCAGGTCCGTGTGGCACACCCCGCACGTCAGTACCTTGACCACGGCCTCGCCCGGACCGGGGTCCGGGACGTTGATGGTCGCGATCTCGACCGGTGCTCCCTTGCTACGAGCGATGACGGCGCGGACCTGCTGCATGCTTCCTCCTGCACTGGATGAGCGGAATCACCACCGTAGCGGCCGAGCGGCAACCGTCACTTCCACTCGACGCTGGCCATCACCGACGCCATGAGCTCCTTGGCGAAGGAGGGCTCCTCGGGAGCGCGGAAGGTGAAGTCGAAGTGCACGATGCGTCCCTTGTGCAGCGTCCCCACCTCCTTGAACAGCTTGTCCCCACTCCTTCCGTCGATGACCCAGCAGTCCTTGCCGGAGACCGTGATGTCGTCACCGCGTCGATAGGTCATCCCGGGCTGGTCGTCCAGCACGTCGAGGGCCAGCGACGCCCCCTCGTCGAGCACGTCGATGTCGGAGAGGACGTCACTTCCCCCGATGTCCACGGTCACGCCGTCGACGGTCGCCGTGGCGAAGATCGAACCGCCACCGTCGTCGATGTACCAGTCACCCTCGGCCGGCACCCGGAGGCTCAACGAGTCGCCGAGCTCGGCCTCCTCGCCGCTCGCCGGCTCGACCGCCGGTAGGTCGGACGTGGCGTCGGAGGTGGCGGTGGACGTGCCGGTGGACGTGCCGGTGGACGTGCCGGTGGACGTCGTGTCCGTTGCCTCGGGCGAGGGACCCGCATCCGGGTCGTCGTCGGACGTGCAGCCGCCTGCGGCGACAGCGATGACCACGAACAACAGTGCGGCGACGACCCGAGAACGCATTTCCTCACCCTAGCCACCGACCCGTCCGGTTTCGGGGGCGCGAGGGCCGGGTATCGGGGCCTCAGTCATTCCAACTCGGGCGAAGGATCGTTCAGCATGGTGCTTCTGGATCTTGCAGGCTTCACATCAGCAGACCTCGCCTCCGCCGGTCCTCGGGAGCTCAAGGTCGTCGAGAGCGAGATCACCAAGGTGATCAAGGTCCTCAACGAGGAGCTGAGAAATCTCAAGGACGTCGACTTCCCCGTCAGGGGACACATCTCCGGTCGCGCCTTCGGCGGCGGTCCGCCCTCGCCCCTCCTGGCCGACCACCACGAGCGGGCCCACCGCGTCGTCGTCGACACCCTCGTCGACCTCCGCAAGGACCTCCGCGACTTCCGCACCGCCGTCCGGGAAGCGCGCGACCTGATCCGCAACAAGGACGAAGAGGCCGTCGGCGAGATCCAGTTGGTGCTGGCGAAGACCGAGAGCATCGACCTCGGAGCCAACGCCTACCGCACCGCGCAGGTCGAGCACCAGAACGACGGAGGGACCAACTGATGGCCGGCGAGAACCTGGAGCGCTTGCAGCGCTGGACCGCGGGCATGGACCCCGATGACGTCCTCGAGGCACGCGGCGCCTGGCACAAGGGTTCCGGGTCGCTGACCGACGTCCGGCGGACGCTGAAGCAGGCTGCGCACGACATCGGCGACGGCTTCGGCGAGGAGTCCGGTGTCGCCGACTCCGCAGCCCGGGCGTTCCGCCTCGTCGCCCGGCGCCTCAAGGACAAGGAGGCGAAGATGATCCGGGCGGCCGACGTCCTGCTGTCCGTCCACACCGCGATGGTCGAGGCCCAGTCTGCCCAGGCCGGCGCGCCGGAACGTCCGTCGGACACTCCTCCCAAGCCCGAACAGTTCCCCGGGCTCCCCGTGGTCGCCAGCATCGAGTACGCCGTCGCAACGGCGCAGTACAACACCGGCGTGATCGCCTACAACAACGCGGACCTGGACGCCCAGGCCAAGCTCGCCAAGCTGAACGACGCGTATTCCGAAGCGATCCTCGTCATGAAGACGATCCACGGCGATCCCCGGCTTCCCGTCGTGGTCGGGAGTGACGTCCGCACCAACGACGATCCCCTCCACCCCGTCGAGCTCGTGGACTGGCCACCGCCGCCCCCGCCGCCACCGCCACCACCGCCGCCCCCGCCTCCGCCCGTGTGGCCCCCGGTGGTCGAGCCCGTGGACCCGGTGGACCCGGTTGACCCGGTCGATCCGGTGGACCCGGTCGATCCGGTGGACCCCGTGGACCCGGGCATCCCCGGCGGCCTCACCCATCCGGGCGTGATCGGTGGCGGCCTGGCCGCGGCCGGACTCGGCGGCCCGGGCGCGATCAACGGCATCCGCAACCTGCTGGGCCGCGGCGGCCCGGCCAGCGGCACCGGCTCGATCGGCAGCAGCGGCCGAACGGGCGGGCCCGGCTCCCTCGGCCGTTCGGGCGCAGCCCCGGGCACCGCTGCGGGGCGAGGCACCAGCACGGGGCGCGGCGGAGGCGCCGTGCCGGGCAGCACCGGTGGCCGCGGAGGACGCGGCGGTGCCGGCGGTCGCGGCGGCATCGGCGGTTCAGGAGGAGCACGCCGCAAGGGCGACGGTGACCCCTCACAGGACCGGGACCTCTTCGACGACGGTGAGGACTGGATCGACGACGAGGGCAGCGGGCCCGGCGTACTCGGCTGACCCCGCTGACGTGGCTCGGTTCAGCCGGCCAGGACGTCGGTGACCGGCAGGCTCGAATCCGCCGGCAGGTCGAGCGGGGACGGCTGACGTCCTCGCTCGACCATCGTCGCGCCGAGGGCGGCGACCATCGCACCGTTGTCGGTGCACAGTCCGGGCCGGGGCACTCGCACCCGGATGCCGAGCTTGCCGGCCCGTTCCTCGGCCATCGCGCGCAGGCGCGAGTTCGCGGCGACGCCGCCGCCGATCATCAGGTCCTCGATGCCTTCGGCCTTGGCAGCATCGAGCGCCTTGCGCACGAGGACGTCGCAGACGGCTTCCTGGAAGGAGGCGGCGACGTCGGCGACCGGAACCGGCTCGCCACTGCGCTCGCGCGCCTCCACCCAGCGGGCGACCGAGGTCTTGAGCCCCGAGAAGGAGAAGTCGAAGCGGTGCCGTTCGAGGTCGCGGCGCGTCGACAGTCCGCGCGGGAAGTCGATGGCGATCCGGTCACCCTCGCGAGCGACCCGGTCGATGTGCGGGCCGCCGGGGAACGGCAGGCCCAGGAGCCGGGCGACCTTGTCGAAGGCCTCGCCCGCTGCGTCGTCGATGGTGGCGCCCATGGGGTCGATGCCGCCGTCGTGACCGGTGATGTCGGTGACCTTGAGCAGGCTGGAGTGCCCGCCGGACACGAGCAGGGCCAGACAGGGTTCCGGCAGCGGGCCGTGCTCGAGCTGGTCCACGGCGACGTGGGCGGCCAGGTGGTTGACGCCGTAGATCGGCTTGCCGAGGCCCAGGGCCAGCGCCTTGGCCGAGGCGACGCCCACCAGCAGGGCACCCGCGAGGCCGGGACCGTGGGTCACGGCGATCGCGTCGACGTCGGTCAACTGGATGCCGGCCGTGTCGCAGGCCCGCTGGATCGTGGGGACCATCGCCTCGAGGTGGGCACGGCTGGCCACCTCGGGCACGACACCACCGAAACGCGCGTGCTCCTCGACGCTGCTGGCGACGGAGTCAGCCAGCAGGGTGTGACCCCGCACGATGCCGACACCGGTCTCGTCGCAGGAGGTCTCGATGCCGAGGACCAGCGGTTCGTCGCGAATCACGGGACCATTGTGACCGACGTCGTCAGGACCAGGGCCGTGGTGCCGTCGCGGTAGTAGCGGGCACGCTTGCCGAGCTCGGTGAAGCCGTGGCGTTCGTAGAAGCCACGGGCCTCGGTGTTGTCCTCGCGGACCTCGAGCAGTAGCTGGTCCGCGCCGCCCTCCGCGGCCAGGACCTGAACAGCGCCCAGCAGTGCCGTGGCGACACCCGAGCGCCGAAGAGCCGGCAGTACGGCGATCCTCTGCAGCTCGGCGACGTCGACGACACTCACCACGGCATAGCCCGCGAAGTCCCCCGCGACGTCGGCGACGACGTAGGCAACGGTCGGCAGGGAGCCGCTCACCCCTTCGCTGACGAGGTTCGTCGACCAGGGATCGAGCGGGAACGCGTCCGCTTCGAGGTCCACGATGGCGGGCACGTCCGCAGCGACGGCCGCGCGAACGCCCGGCGACGTCACCTCGCCGGAGCCCCGTCGGGCAGCACGGCCTTGGCAGCCCGCGGGATCTCGGCATCGGGACGCCGCAGGTAGAGCGGTTCGGGACCCGACACCTCCACCTGCTGCGCGATCACGGCGCGGGCCAGCCAGGCGGCGTCCGGGCGCAACGGTGTCCGCGCATTCGGGAACGCGCCCGGGTAGAGCGCAGCACCTTCGCCGACGACCGGCAGGTCGCTGGCGAGCACGGCCGGACGCTCCACGACCGGCGCAGACTGCCGCCTCCCGTTGCCGTCGTACGACGCCAGGTAGACCTCCTTGCGTCGCGCGTCCGTGGCGACGAGGAAGTCTCCGTCCACGACACCCGTGGCAACCGCCTCGGCGGCCAGGGCATCGAGCGAGCACACGCCGTGGACCGGGACGTCGAGCACGTGTGCCAGGGTCCGGGCCGTGACCAGGCCGACCCGCAGGCCGGTGAACGGACCGGGGCCGACGCCGACGGCAATGCCGGTGACGCCGGCCGGCGTGATGCCGGCGGAGGCGAGGACCTGCTCGATGAGCGGCGCCAGTTGTTCGCCGTGCCGCATCCCGATCTCCGCCGTCGCGGCAGCGACCACCTCGGTCCCGTCATGCAGGGCGACGGTGACCGACGGCGATGCGGTGTCGAAGGCGAGCAGCACGGCGTCGAGGCTACCGGCCCGCGTCTACCTGGTCTGCCCGGTGGCCCTCACTGCCAGGCGCGGACCCAGTCCACTTCGACCGTCGCTGCGTCGGCCGTCTGGTCGGTCGGCGCGTTCCAGAGGTGGCCCCAGACCTGGGTCACGACGAGGTTGAAGGGCTGGTCGAACGGCTTCGGCCGGATCTGCCCGAGCGGGATCCAGTTGTGCGAGAAGCAGAGCTTGCCGTCGTAGAAGAACCGCATCTGCTGGGAGGTCCACTCGACGGCGTAGGTGTGGAAGGCGCTGGTCGAGGTCGGCATCGGGCAGTTGGCGCCGGTGCTCAGCAGGGGCACCTCACCGGAGTAGTGCACCGAGGGATACACGTTCCCGGGACGGGCGCTGAACCACTCGGCGACGTCCACCTCCCCGGAGAGCGGCCACAGGCCGTAGGTGTGCGCCTGGGGGTAGAGCCACAGCGCGGAGTGCGCGCCGGGAATGCCCGCACCGGCCGGCATCTTCGCCCGGAACTCGAAGCGACCGTACGTCTGCCCGAACCGGTCCCGTGTCGTCACGGTGCCGGCGGTGGACGTGGTCTCGAAGGCGCCGAACGGGCTCGCGCAGGTGAACGCGTCGAGATTCCGGCGTGCCGACACCCTCAATGTCCCGGACGCAACGGCAATCGTCGACGGATCGTTGACGTAGCAGTCCCGGTTGCCACTGCTCATTCCGCTGTACGACGTCTCCTGGACCAGCCACTTGCTCGTGTCGAGGGTCGCCCCGTCGAACTCGTCGCGGAAGGTGCAGGCGTAGTAGGAGCCGTCCGCTCGACGGGGCCGGACACCACACTCGTCCTTGGGTGCGGGAGCGGGTGTCGGCGCTGCGGCGGGAGTGGCCACCTTGCGAGGCCCGACCTTCCGCACGACGCTGGCGCGCCCACGGGAGACCACGCGGTACTTGCGGATCCGCGTCGGGTAGCGGGTGGCGATCCGGTAGGCGCCCGAGCGCGATGCCCGCGTCGTACGAATCGTCACCCATCGGGTGGTTCCGCGCACCTGGAGCCGGACCACGGCCCGCGGTGAGGAACGACCGGTGAAGAGCACGGACGAGGCGCGCTGGACGGGGCGGTCGAGAGCGGGTGAGGACTGGCGTTGTGCGGCCGCCTGGTCCATGGGCAGGCCGATCGCGGCGACGCACGCCAGCGCCACAACCAGTGCTCGACATCTCATCATGAGACTCATCTGATCCACTCCCCTTGACCCTCGAATCGAGGCTAGGAGGAGGCGATGGGGTCCCGGCACCTGCGCGCGGACGACCTCGAGTGGCCCTCATGAGTGGCGATCCCGGGACGGGGGTCCCCGGGACCCCGGTCCCGGGACCGGGGTCCCGAATCAGGCTCTGCCGGGGCAAAATCCGGTTACGGCGCCAGCAGGTCCACGCCGAGCCAGCGCACGCCGACCGGGTCGAGTTCGACGACCCGCGGATCTGCCTCCGGGTCGACGTCGGCCGAGGCGGTGCCGCCCGTGGCGCGGCCGATGCGGACCTCGAGCCACGCGTCGGCCAGTCCCTCGGCCAGTCCGCTGCCCCACTCGACGACCGTGACCGCGTCGTCCAGGTCGGTGTCGAGGTCCAGGTCGTCCAGCTCGGCAGCGCCACCGAGCCGGTAGGCATCGACGTGCACGAGGGACGGGCCGTCCGACAGCGAGGGATGCACCCGGGCAATCACGAAGGTCGGCGAAGTGATGCCGCCGCGGACACCGAGCCCGGCGCCCAGGCCCTGGGTGAACGTCGTCTTGCCGGCGCCGAGCTCACCGCTGAGCACCAGCACGTCACCGGCCTGCACCACCGACGCCAGTCGCTCGCCCAGGCTGCGCATCGCTTCGGCCGTGGGGATCTCGACGGTGTGCGGCACCGGCCGTGCCATCTCGACGTACGGCGGCCGCCGGGCCGTTTCCGCAAAGCCCATGTCGCGCCAGAACTGCACGGTGAGCGGGAGTTCCTGACGGGCCAGGATGACCAGGCGGCGCATGCCTTCGCGCTGCGCGGCCTCGGCGAGGGCGGCCCGGACCAGGGCCCGGGCGATGCCGCGGCCCTGGGCGGCGGGATCCACGCCGAACCGGCGCAGGTAGAGCGCGTCGCCGTCCGGGTCGAGGACGACGGCGCCGACCGTTCGGCCGTCCAGGCGCGCGAGCAGGCCACCACCCGGCGCGAGCAGCGCCGCGATCGAGGCCTCGGTCTCGCTGAGCGCGTCGGCGGGCGGGTCCAGCACGGGCCGCGCAGCGAAAGCGGCGCGGACCACGGCAAGAACCTCGGCGGCGGCCTCCTGGCCGACCACGGTGACCTCGAGACTCACCGCGTCGCGGCCCTCGCGGTCGCTGCGGTGATCAGCTGGTCGAGCTCGGCGTTGACCAGCTCGTGGCGCTCCATGGTCACCATGTGCCCGGCGCCCTCGCACTCGAGCAGCCGGGAGTCCGTGATGCGGGAGTGCAGCTTGCGCGAGTGGCCGATCGAGGTGATCTTGTCGTTGGTCCCGCAGATGATGGACGTGGGAATCCGGCCGAGGCTCTCGACGTGGTCGAACTTGTCGAGGCTCGCGAAGTGCGGGAAGAAGTCAGCGACCACCTCGAACGGGGTGGCCCCGAGCATCTCGTCGACGAACTCGACGTAACCGCGCGGGACCGGACCGCCGAAGGCGAACCGGTCGGTGGCGACCGTGGCGATCGAACTGCCTGCCTTCCGCAGCACGTCCACGGCACGATGGCCCAGGTGCAGGGTCCGGACGGCGCCCATGGCGAAGGGTCCGGTCAAACGCGCGGGCAGCATGGGGAGCAGGATCCGGCTCGGGTCGAGCCCGCCGGCGGTCGTGGAGACCAGGCCGGCCCCGACCACGCGGGTCCCGATCAGCTCGGGGAATTGCTCGGCCAGCGCGACGATGGACATGCCGCCCATCGAGTGACCGACGAGGACGATCGGGCCGTCGGGTACGACGGCCTCGATGACGTCCTTGAGGTCGCGGCCCAACTGCTCGATGGTCGAGTGCGTGCGATCCGAGTTGCCGGACCGGCCGTGCGAACGCTGGTCGTAGTAGACCGTGCGCACCAGTCCGCGGTAGGCCGCGCGCTGGAAGTGCCAGCAGTCGAGGTTGAGGCAGAAGCCGTGGACGAACACCACGGTGACCGGCAGTGCATCGTCCTTGGTACGACGAAGCAGGCGCTCGAGCGGACCAGCCGGTGCCGTGGCGGGCGTGGCGCCGACCTCGTCGACCTCGACGTACAGGCGCACCCCGTCCTCGGCGACGACGGTGACCTCCGGGGAGCGCAGGGTGCCGAACGGGATGTCCTCGCCGGCCCGGCGACCGATCTGCCGTTGCTGGCGGACGACTCCGACCGCCGTACCGGCGGCGGCGATGCCGAGGGCGCCGGCCACCGATCCCAGGATCCGACCGCGCTTCATCGGCTGTTCCCGGTGGTCGAGCCTGTCGAGACCCCCACGTAGCGTCGCGTCATCCGGCCACCGATCCTCGTCACGATCTCGTAGTTGATGGTGCCGCACGCCTCGGCCCAGTCCTGCGCGGTGGGACCACCCGCGGACGGTGGACCGAACACGATCACCTCGGTCCCGACCGACGGCCGGTCGCCGTCCAGGTCGACGACGACCTGGTCCATGCAGACCGTGCCGCGGATCGGTCGGTTCTTGCCGGCGATCCCCACCTGCGCGGCGGACTCGGGCGAGCCGGGTCGCGAAGCCGCGCGCGGGATGCCGTCGGCGTACCCGATCGGCACCAGCGCGACCGTCGTCGGGCGGTCGGCGATCCAGTGGTGGCCGTAGGAGACGCCGTCGCCGACGGCGAGGTCCTTGACCATCACGAGCGGGCCACGAACGGTCATCGCCGGCACCAGGCCGATGTCGGTGGCCTGGCCCGGAGCGGGGTCCAGACCGTAGAGCGCGATGCCGCAGCGCACGGCGTCGAACCGCGAGGAAGGGCGCAGGATCGTTGCGGCCGAGTTGGCCAGGTGGCGCAACCCGGGACGCAGGCCGTGCTCCTCGGCCAGGGCGATCGCGTCGCGGAAGGCCTGCTCCTGGCGATCGTTGGCCGGGTGCGCGGGCTCGTCGGCGCAGGCGAAGTGCGACCAGATGCCGGTGACCGTCCAGTGGCCGGCCTCCTCGCCGGCCCGCGCCCGGTCGAAGACCTCGGCCCAGGCGGCTCGCGGCGCTCCCCCGCGGGACAGGCCGGTGTCGACCTTGAGCTGGATCCGCGCCGGGCTCGTCCGGCCCGCGTACGCGGCCGCCATCGCGTCGAGCTCGTCGACGGAGTAGGCGCTCACCTCGATGTCGACGTCCGCAGCCGCGGCGTAGTCGGCGCCCGGAGCCGTGATCCAGCACAGCAGCGGACCCTCGACGCCGGCCGCGCGCAGGGCGAGGGCCTCCTCGATCGTGGCCGTGGCCAGCCACTCCGCACCGCCGTCGCGGGCCGCACGGGCGCACTCGACCATGCCGTGTCCGTAGCCGTCGGACTTGACCACCGCGATCAGCGGGACGCCCGCGGTCTCGCGCAGCAGCCGCGCGTTGGCCCGGATCGCGTCGAGGTCGACGACGATCTCGGCAGGGCCCAGGGGCGCCGACGTGCTGGACATGGCTCCGATCCTCCCATCACTCCGTGTCGAGGGATGCGATGAGGGCCGGGAGCGCGACCGCGACGTCGGACGCGACGATCGGGCCTCCCGCCGCTGCCTGCGTGGCGGCGGCACCGTGCAACCAGGACCCGACCGAGGCGGCGTCGAACGGATCGAGTCCGCCCGCCAGCAACGCGCCGATCAGGCCGCCGAGGACGTCGCCCGCCCCGGCCGTCGCCAGCCACGGTGTGCCGGACGTCGTCACCCGGACCCGCCCGCCCGGTTCGGCGGTCACGGTGTGCCGCCCCTTGAGGAGTACGACGGCGTCGTACTCGTGGGCGGCGCGGAGCGCGAAGGCCAGCGACCCGGCCTCGACCGCCGCGCGCTCGACGCCGAGCATCCGGGCCAGCTCGCCGGCATGCGGCGTGAGGACCGCCGACCGCCCGCGGGCCAGGTCGGCGAAGGCGAGGGCATCCGCGTCCACGACCAGCGGCACGTCGTCTGCCAGGGAGTCGCGCAGCGCCTGCTCCGCGTGGGTGTCACTCCCCGACCCGACGACCCAGGCCTGCACCCGACCGGCGCCGACGACCTCGGGATGGCGATCGCGGATCCGGTCGAGCACGGCCGGATCGCCGTCGTACCGCACCATCCCGGCGAGGCCGCAGGCCGCTCCGTCGACGCTGAGCAGTCCGGCACCCGGGTAGGTCACGGAGCCGGCGCGCACGCCGACGACACCGCGCGTGTACTTGTGCGACACGGGGCCGGGGCGTGGCAGCAACGCCGCCACGTCGGCGGGCTGGAGCGCCTCGAGGGAGCTCCACCCGGTGGTTGAGGTGCGAACCTGCGAGCCTCGAAGCCCGAGGCCGATGTCGACGAGCTCGATCGCCCCGCACGCCTGGGCGGCCGGATCGAGCAGGTGGCACGCCTTGTGGGTGCCGAAGGTGACGGTCAGCGTCGCCGTGACGTGCGGACCGTCGATCGCACCCGTGTCGACGTCGACCCCGGACGGCACGTCGACCGCGACGACCGGGATCCCCTCGAGCGCGGCCAGCGCGGCCACGGCGTTCGGGCGCAGTCCCGGCCGGCCACCGATCCCGACGATCCCGTCGATCACGACATCGAATGGCCCGGTGGTTTCGAGGCTCGTCGCTGGCGCTCCTCGCACCTCAACCAACGGGCACACCCGGCCGCCGGCAGTCCTGAGCGCCGCCACCCCACCCGCGTGCGCCTGCTCCGACAGCAACCACGCCTCGACCTGCACGCCCCGTCGTGCGAGCACCACACCGGCGTACAACGCGTCTCCGCCGTTGTCGCCGGACCCGACGAGCAGCACGACCCGGCGCCCGTAGGCCGATCCGAGGAAGTCGAGCACTGCGTATGCGAGTCCGTGGGCAGCCCGCTGCATCAGCGCACCGTCCGGCAGTTCTGCGAGCAACGTCGCTTCTGCAGCCCGGACCTGCTCGACCGTGTGCGCGCGGATCACGGTCAGTCCTCGAGGACGACGACCGCCGAGGCGATGCCGCCGTCATGGGTCAGCGAGAGGTGCACCGAGCGCACGCCGAGCAGATCGGCCTCAGCGAGCACCGTGCCGCGCATCACGAAGCGCGGGCGACCGGACTCCTCGGAGACCACCTCCGCGTCGTGCCAGGCCATCCCGCGGGGGGCGCCCAGCGCCTTCGCGAGGGCCTCCTTGGCCGCGAACCGTGCGGCCATCGAGCTGATGTGCCGGCCGCGTTCGGCCTCGACGAACAGCTTCTCCACCAGCGCAGGAGTACGACGACACGACTCCTCGAACCGGGCGATCTCGCACACGTCGATCCCGACCCCCACCACGGCCATGAGGCGTTACTCGACCGTGACGGACTTGGCGAGGTTGCGGGGCTGGTCGACGTCGTGGCCGAGAGCAGTGGCCAGCTCGCAGGCGAACAGCTGGAGCGGGAGCACCGCCACCAGCGGCTGGAGCAGCACGGGCACCTTGGGCAGCAGGAGCAGGTGGTCGGCGTACTGCTCGATGGAGGTGTCGCCGACCTCGGCGAGGCAGATGGTGCGGGCACCGCGGGCCCGGACCTCCTGGATGCCGCTGAGCATCTTTCCGTGCAGCTGGTCGCGGCCCTTGGGCGGCACGACGCAGAAAACGGGCAGTCCCTCTTCGATCAGGGCGATCGGACCGTGCTTGAGCTCGCCCGCGGCGAAGCCCTCGGCGTGGATGTAGGCGAGTTCCTTGAGCTTGAGCGCGCCCTCGAGGGCGACCGGGTAGCCGGCGTGCCGGCCCAGGAACAGGACCGAGCGGGTGTCGACGTGGGCGCGGGCGAGCTCGTAGACGGACTCGGCGTCCTTGAGCACGGTCTCGATGTGCCCGGGCATCGCCTCGAGCTGCTCCATGATCTCGTCGATCTCGTCGCCGAAGCGGGTGCCCTTGACCTGCGCGATGTAGAGCGCGAGGAGGTAGCAGGCCACCAGCTGGGTGAGGAATCCCTTGGTCGACGCGACGCCGATCTCGGGTCCGGCGTGGGTGTAGATGACGGCGTCCGACTCCCGCGGGATCGAGGAGCCGTTGGTGTTGCAGATCGCGAGGACCTTGGCCTTCTGCGAGCGCGCGTGGATGATCGCCTGCAGCGTGTCGGCCGTCTCCCCCGACTGGCTGATCGCGACGATCAGGGTGGTGGAGTCGATGATCGGGTCGCGGTAGCGGAACTCCGAGGCGAGCTCGACCTCCACCGGTGTGCGGGTCCAGTGCTCGATGGCGTACTTCGCGACCATGCCGGCGTAGAACGACGTCCCGCACGCGATGATGATGATCTTGTCGATGTCGCGGAGCTCCTCGTCCGCGAGGCGCATCTCGTCGAGCTGCAGCTGCCCTGCCGCCGTACGACGGCCGATCAGCGAGTCCGCGACCGCGCGCGGCTGCTCGAAGATCTCCTTGCGCATGAACCAGTCGTGGCCGTCCTTCTCCGCAGCGGAGAGGTCCCAGTCGACGTGGAAGCGCTTGGCCTCGACCGGCCGGCCCCAGAAGTCGGTGACCCGGACCTCGTCGCGGGTCATCACGACGATCTGGTCCTGGCCGAGCTCCAGCGCCTCGCGGGTGAACTCGATGAACGCGGCGACGTCGGAGCCGAGGAAGTTCTCGCCCTCGCCCAGGCCCACGACCAGCGGCGAGTTGCGGCGTGCCGCGACGACCGTGTCGGGGTCCTGGCTGTCGATCGCGACCAGCGTGAAGGCACCGTCGAGCTGCTGGCACACCCGCTGCATGGCAGTGATCAGGTCGACGCCGGACTGGACCTGGAGCTCGACGAGGTGCGCGACGATCTCGGTGTCGGTGGCGGAGAGCAGCTCGTGGCCGTCGTCCTCGACGCGGGAGCGGAGCTCGACGAAGTTCTCGATGATGCCGTTGTGCACGAGGCCGACCCGGCGGGCCGAGCCCGTGTGCGGGTGGGCGTTGACGTCGTTCGGCGGTCCGTGGGTCGCCCACCGCGTGTGGCCGATGCCGATCCCGGACGTGGGCATGGGCTCGTCGTCGAGGACCTTCTCGAGGTTGGCCAACTTGCCGGCCTTCTTCTCGATGAACAGGTCACCGTCGCTGACCACCGCGACCCCCGCCGAGTCGTAGCCGCGATATTCCAGCCGGCGCAGACCGTCGATGATCGTGTCCTGGGCCGACCTGGGCCCGATGTATCCGACGATCCCGCACATGATCAGGCAGTCTACGGTGGACGCGCCCGCAGGCGCGCAGGGGCGCACTGGAAGAATCGTCGTCATGGTGACCGGTCCCACGGCGGACAACCTCTCCACGACTCACGCTGGTGACGAGTCGCAGCGAGAGTCGTCCCCGTACGTCGAGCTCGACCGGGCGACGTGGGCGAAGCTGGCGTCGGAGACCGAGAGCCCCCTCACCACCGAGGAGCTCGACCGCCTCCGCGGCCTCGGCGAGTCGCTCGACCTCGACGAGATCCGCGACGTCTACCTCCCGCTCTCCCGGCTGCTGAGCCTGCGGGTCAGCAGTGCCTCGGCGCTGCACCAGGACCAGGAGGAGTTCCTCCACGGCCTCACCCCGCCCCGCACGCCGTTCGTGATCGGGCTGGCGGGGTCGGTGGCCGTCGGCAAGTCGACCGCCGCGCGCGTCCTCCAGCAGATGCTGGCGCGCTGGCCCGAGCACCCCAATGTCGCCCTGGTGACCACCGACGGCTTCCTCTATCCCAATGCGGAGCTCGAGCAGCGCGGCCTGCTCGAGCGCAAGGGCTTCCCGGAGTCCTACGACCGGCGCGCCCTGCTCAAGTTCGTGATCGACATCAAGTCGGGCAAGGACGAGGTCGAGGCGCCGGTCTACTCCCACCTCATCTACGACGTGATGCCGGACGAGAAGGTGGTCGTGAAGCGACCCGACATCGTCATCGTGGAGGGCCTGAACGTCCTCCAGCCGGCGCGGGTGCGCGAGGACGGCCGGATCACCCTGGGCCTGTCCGACTTCTTCGACTTCTCGATCTTCGTGGACGCGAACACCAACCACATCCGGGACTGGTACGTCGACCGCTTCCTGCGCCTGCGCGAGACGGCCTTCCGTGACCCCGGGTCCTACTTCGCCAAGTACGCCGCGCTGAGCCACGACACGGCAGTCGACGAGGCGCGCCGGATCTGGGAC
>JAKFEI010000426.1:0-3165 GCA_036675765.1 Nocardioides sp.
GCGCGTCTCCGGCGTTGATCCGGGGCAGCAAGCTGCCCATCGACGCCTCCCGCCGCGCTGCCGCGAGGTCTGACCCATTGCGCGAGCGCGTCTCCGGCGTTGATCCGGGGCAGCAAGCTGCCCGACGACGCCTCCCGCCGCGCTGCCGCGCTTGTCCTCCACGAGGGCCCGACCGTTCAAGGTCGGGCCTTCGTGCATTTCCCGTGCAGGGCGTGCCTAGACTCGACCATCGTGACCACCGACGACACGGACGACATCGCCGCCGAACCTGACGCCGGCCGTGGAGCCGACGCCACGGGTGCCGACGAGTCCCGTCGCGGCCACAAGGCAGCCGGCAAGGACGAGCGCAAGCACCTTCCGGTGTGGCAGGAGAGCATCCTGCTGCTGGCGGTGGCCCTGGGCCTCGCGGTGCTGATCAAGGCGCTGTTCGTCCAGGCGTTCTACATCCCCTCGGAGTCGATGGAGCCGGGGCTGGTCAAGAACGACCGGATCCTGGTCCAGAAGGTCTCCTACTGGTTCGGCAAGCAGCCCCAGCGCGGTGACGTGGTGGTCTTCGAGGACCCGGGCGAGTGGCTCGGCCCGACCGACAACGTCGGTCCGACCGGCATGGCGAGCGTGCTCTCCAAGATCGGTCTCTACCCCACGGGCGGCCACCTGGTGAAGCGCGTCATCGGTACGGCGGGCGACGTGGTGGTGTGCTGCGACAAGCAGGGCCGGATCTCCGTCAACGGGCAGGTCCTCGACGAGTCCAGCTACCTCGGCCCCGACCCGGGTGCTTGCAACGCGGTGGTCGACGAGTGGATCACCAAGGAGAAGACCGCCCTCGGCAGCCCCTGCGGGTGGACCATCGGCCCGATCCCGGACGGCAAGCTGCTGGTGCTCGGCGACAACCGCGGGCACTCCGCGGACTCCCGGGCCCACTTGTGCGGCCCGGACGAGGACCCCTGCACCCAGAGCCCCTGGGTGGACACGGACCTGGTGGTCGGCAAGGTCTTCACGCTGATCTGGCCGCGCGACCGGTGGACCTGGGTCAGCCGGCCCGAGGTCTTCAATGATGTTCCGGACGACCCGCCGGCCGACGTCCGCGAGCGAGCCGAAGAGCTCGCCGCCCCCTGAGCGAGGTCGCAGATGTCGAGGCTTCCCACCGGAGCGACGGTACGACGCGACGCGGGCCTCTACGGCTACGAGCGGGCGTTGCGGCGCCACGGGCTGGAGCCGATCGCCGGGGTGGACGAAGCGGGCCGCGGAGCCTGCGCCGGGCCGCTCGTCGCCGGCGCAGCGATCCTGCCCGCGGGCAAGGCCGGAGTGATCCCCGGGCTCGCCGACTCCAAGCTGCTGACCGCGGCCGCGCGAGAGCGCTGTTACGACGAGGTCGTCAAGCGCGCCCTGGCCTGGTCGGTCGTGGTGATCTCCCACGACGAGTGTGATCGGCTCGGCATGCACGTCGCCAACGTGGAGGCGTTGCGCAGGGCCGTGGCGAAGCTGGCCCTGCCGCCGGCGTACGTCCTGACCGACGGGTTCCCCGTGGACGGGCTGGGAGCGCCCGGACTGGCGGTGTGGAAGGGCGACCGGGTCGCGGCCTGCGTCGCGGCGGCGTCCGTGCTGGCCAAGGTCACCCGGGACCGGCTGATGGTCGAGCTCGACGACCAGTGGCCGTCGTACGACTTCCGGACCCACAAGGGCTACATCACCGCCACGCACACGGCCGCGCTCGAGGAGCACGGTCCCTCGCCCGTCCACCGGATGCGGTTCGTGAACGTCCGCCGCGCGGCGGGACTCGAGCCCGTCTCCGAGTCCGTCTCCGAGTCACTGCAGGATCTCGAACCATCGGACGGCTAGGGTTGCCAGCGTGAGTGCCGAGGAGCTCGAGAAGTACGAGACCGAGCAAGAACTGAACCTCTACCGGGAGTACCGGGACGTCGTCGGCATCTTCAAGTACGTCGTCGAGACCGACCGCCGGTTCTACCTGTGCAACACGGTCGACGTCAAGGCCCGCTCCGAAGGAGGCGATGTCTTCTTCGAGGTGACCATCGCCGACGCGTGGGTGTGGGACATGTACCGCCCGGCGCGCTTCGCGAAGAACGTCAAGGTGCTCACGTTCAAGGACGTCAACGTCGAGGAGCTGGCCACCTCCGACATCGAGCTCCCGAAGATCCCGAAGCCCTAGGGACTTCGTCCTGATTTTGCCCGGAGTGCTGGTTCAGGGGTCCTTCCCGACCGAACCTTCCTGAGAGGGCGGTAGGACGCTGCCCTCGTTGCATCAGGTAGCGGGGGAGGGACCATGGGACTCTGTCGTGGTCGCGAGCGGGACCAACGTGGTGCCACGCTGCTCTTCGCCACGGTGTTCCTGTCGCTGCTGATGATGAGCGGCGCGTTCGTCGTCGACCTGGGCATGCAACGCGTCGCGCGATCGGACGTGCAGGCCGTGGCCGACGTGGTCGCGCTCGACCTCGCCCGGCAACTCGACGGCCGCACGGTCGCCCAGCTCACGCCGGTTCTCGACGCAGCGAGCGCCGAGAGCCTGGCCAGGAATGCCGCGGTCATCGGCCCGAATGCTCCCGACCTCGACTACGAGCTCGGAACCGTCGGCTCCGACGGCTTCGCCGCGATGAGTGTGGGCGTTCCCACCGCAGTGCGGGTCGTCGCCCGCGCCGAGGTCCCGTTCGCCTTCTCCGGCATCACGGGCACCGACAGCGGCACGGCGACCCGTTCGGCGACGGCCGAGAGCTCGTCGACCGCCTGCTTCCGGCTGGGCACCTTCGTCGCCGCGATCCGTGCGGGCGACGAGACCGTCCTGGACCCGCTGAACGAACTGCTCGGCGTGAACCTCGACCTGGTGAGCTACCGCGGCCTGGCCGACGCCGATGTCCGGCTCTCGCAACTGACGGCGAACCCCACCATCGGCAGCCCGGAAGCACTGCTCCAGGGGTCGATCCGCTACAGCGACCTGCTCGCGGTCATGGCTGACGCGCTGGCCAAGGAGGGCAACGGGACCAACACCGTGGCCATCGATGCCCTCGACAAGCTGATCAGCTCGCAGGTCACCACGACCGTGGGCATGATCAGCCTGGGGAACGTCCTGCACGTCTCGCCGACGGACAAGGCCGCCCTCGAGGTCGGGATGAGCGTGCTGGACCTGATCGGGTCGGCACGGCTGTCCGACGG
>JAKFEI010000203.1:0-3156 GCA_036675765.1 Nocardioides sp.
CGACGAGTTCGAGGACCCGACCGCTCCGCCGGTTCGCGCCAGCATCTGGCCGCACGTCGAACAGCGGGTGGCCGAGCTGATCGGCGAGCACCGGTCGACGATCGTCTTCACCAACGGGCGCCGTACGGCGGAGCGGCTGACGGCTCGGCTCAACGAGATCGCGGTTTCGAGGCTCGCTCCGCTCGCACCTCAACCACCGCGTTTTCCGGGACACGGCGTCGAGCCACCAGCGCAGATCATGGCCCAGTCCGGCGCCGCCGCCGGCGCCCCGTCGCTGCTCGCCCGCACCCACCACGGCTCGGTCTCCAAGGAGCAGCGCGCGATGGTCGAGGACGACCTCAAGGCCGGCCGGCTGCCGGCCGTCGTCGCGACCAGCAGCCTCGAGCTCGGCATCGACATGGGCGCGGTCGACCTCGTCCTCCAGATCGCCTCACCACCGAGCGTCGCGAGCGCCCTGCAGCGCGTCGGCCGGGCCGGCCACCAGGTCGGCGAGACCTCTCACGGCGTCTTCTTCCCGCAGCACCGCGGCGACCTGGCGCCGGCAGCGGTCGCCGTCGACCGGATGCGCAGCGGCAGCATCGAGGCGCTGCGCGTCCCGGCCAACCCGCTCGACGTCCTCGCCCAGCACGTCGTCGCCGCGACCGCGATCGACGAGTGGGACGTCGACGAGCTGTTCGAGGTCGTCCGCCGCTGCGCTCCGTACTCCCACCTCCCCCGGTCGGCGTACGACGCCGTCCTCGACCTGCTGGCGGGGCGGTACCCCAGCGACGAGTTCGCCGAGCTGCGCCCCCGGATCACCTGGGACCGCGTCACCGGACGGATCTCGGGCCGACCCGGCGCGCAGCGACTGGCCGTCACCAGCGGCGGAACCATCCCCGATCGGGGCCTGTACGGCGTCTTCCTCGCCGGGGAGGGCACGAACCGCCGCGTCGGCGAGCTCGACGAGGAGATGGTTTACGAGAGCCGGGTCGGCGACGTGTTCGCGCTCGGCGCGACGAGCTGGCGGATCGAGGACATCACCCACGACCAGGTGATCGTGACCCCGGCGCCGGGTGTGCCCGGTCGTCTGCCGTTCTGGAAGGGCGACACCGCAGGACGCCCGACCGAACTGGGTGAGGCGATCGGCGCCTTCACCCGCGAGCTGGCTGCGATGCCGGACAAGGCGGCGCTGGCCCGTGCCCGTGCTGTCGGCCTCGACGAGAATGCCGCGGCCAACCTGATGACGTACCTGCGCGAGCAGGTCGAGGCCACCCGGGTGCTGCCGAGCGACGCCACGATCCTGGTTGAGCGGTTCCGCGACGAGCTCGGTGACTGGCGACTGGCCGTCCACTCCCCCTACGGGACCGCCGTCCACGCACCCTGGGCGCTGGCCATCAACGCCCGCCTGCGCGAAAGGTTCGGCGTCGACGGCCAGGCGATGGCATCCGACGACGGCATCGTGATCCGGATCCCCGACACCGATGCGGAGCCTCCGGGCGCGGACCTGATCTCCTTCGAGCCCGACGAGATCGAGGAGATCGTCACCCGTGAGGTGGGCGGCTCGGCGCTGTTCGCCGCGCGCTTCCGGGAGTGCGCGGCCCGGGCCCTGCTGCTCCCGCGCCGTGACCCCGGGCGCCGGTCCCCGCTGTGGCAGCAGCGCCAGCGCGCGGCTGCGCTGCTCGAGGTCGCCTCCCGCTATCCATCCTTCCCGATCGTCCTCGAGACGGTCCGCGAAGTGCTCAACGACGTCTACGACCTGCCGGGCCTGACCACGCTCCTTCGTCGCGTCGACCAGCGGGACATCACGGTCGCGGAGGTCGAGACGACCCAGCCGTCGCCGTACGCCCGGACCCTGATGTTCGGGTACGTCGCCCAGTTCGTCTACGAAGGCGACTCCCCGCTGGCCGAGCGGCGTGCTGCCGCACTGACCCTCGACCAGGGCCTGCTCGCCGAACTGCTCGGCCGCGCCGAACTGCGCGAACTGCTCGACCCCGACGTCCTGGCCGAGGTCGAGGCCGAGCTCCAGCGCACGGTTCCCGACCGGAGGGCGCGCGATGCCGAAGGCGTCGCCGACCTCCTGCGCCTGCTCGGTCCGCTCACGCTCGACGAGGTCACGGCGCGTGCCCGTGAGGATGCGCCTGTCGGCGAGTGGCTCGCTGACCTCACCTCCGCGCGCCGCGTGGTCCCCGTCCGGATCCCTTCGAGGCTCGCTTCGCTCGCACCTCAGGACGGGGGCGTGGACGCATGGGCCGCCGTCGAGGACATCGCGCGCCTGCGCGACGGACTGGGCATCCCCGCCCCGCCCGGCACACCAGCCGCCTTCACCGAACCGGTCGAGGACCCGCTCGCGGATCTCGTGGGCCGTTTCGCGCGCACCCACGGACCGTTCACCCCGGACCAGGTGGCGTTGCGACTCGGACTCGGCATCGCGGTCGTCCGGCACACCCTGCAGCGGCTGGAGGCCCAGGGGCGGGTCCTCAGCGGCGAGTTCCGTCCCGTCGGCTCTGGTGAGGAGTGGTGCGACCTCGAAGTGCTGCGCCGGTTGCGCCGTCGGTCGCTGGCGAAGCTGCGCCACGAGATCGAACCGGTCGAGCCGACCACGCTCGCGCGCTTCTCGCTGGCCTGGCACGGCGTCGCTTCCTCGTCATCCGGTGGCGGGAAGGGACTGCGCGGCACCGACGGCGTCCTGCGCGCCGTGGAGCAACTGGCGGGCGCCGCTGTGCCGGCCAGCGCCGTCGAACCGCTGATCCTGGCTTCGCGGGTCCGTGACTTCGAGCCGTCCCTGCTCGACGAACTGACCGCGGCCGGTGAGGTGTTGTGGGCGGGCCACAACGCACTGCCCGGCAGTGACGGCTGGGTGTCCCTGCATCTCGCGGACCAGGCCCACCTCACGCTCCCCACTCCGGGACCGGTGGAGGATCCGCTGCAGCAGCGGGTGCTCGACGTCCTCGCACCGGGCGGCGCCTGGTTCTTCCGCCAGGTCGCCGACCAGGTCGCCCGCGCCTGCCTGGCCGACGACGACGTCGCGCCCCTCGACGATGCCGTGAGCACCGCACTGTGGGCACTGGTCTGGTCCGGCCACCTCACCAACGACACCCTCGCTCCCCTGCGAGCGCTCACCCGTTCGGGCAAGGCGGCCCACCGCACCCGCCGCGCACCGGCTCGACCGGGACGGGT
>JAKFEI010000338.1:0-3137 GCA_036675765.1 Nocardioides sp.
CTGTTTGGGGTGAGTAACGGGACTTGAACCCGCGACATCCGCCACCACAAGGCGGCGCTCTACCAGCTGAGCTATACCCACCATGCTGACTCGACCTTGCGGTCAGTCAGGCGGGGATGAGTTTAGACGCATCCCGTCCGGAACTAGGAATTGGTGCCCTTTTCGGACGTCCCGAGCCCGGTCAGCGAGCCGCCGTACCGGGCTGCGGCCTCCTTGGCAGCGGCCGCGTCGGGGCCGGGCAGCGGCACGAAGACCGTGTCGCGGTAGTACCGCAGCTCCTCGATGCTCTCCTGGATGTCGGCGAGCGCGCGGTGGTTGCCGCGCTTCGTGGGCGCGTTGAAGTAGGCCTTCGGGAACCACCGCTTCGAGAGTTCCTTGATCGAGGAGACGTCGACGATCCGGTAGTGCAGGAACGCGTCGAGCTCGGCCATGTCGCGGACGACGAAGCCACGGTCGGTGGCGACCGAGTTGCCAGCGAGGGCCGGGCGGCTGTCGGGCGTGCAGTGCTCGCGCAGGTACGCCATCACCTGCTCCTCGGCCTCGCGCAGCGTCACGCCGTTCTCGAGCTCGTTCAGCAGGCCGGACGTCTCGTGCATGTTGCGCACGAACTCGATCATCTGGTCCAGCGCTTCGGCCGGAGGCTTGATGATGACGTCGACGCCCTCCCCGAGCACGTTGAGGTCGAAGTCGGTCACCAGGGCTGCTATCTCGATCATCGCGTCGTTGACGAGGTCGAGCCCCGTCATTTCACAGTCGATCCAGACCAGTCGTTCGTTCACGAGGGTGCACCCTACGCCGTACCTCTTTCTCAGGACTCGCTCAGCGGGTGCCACTAACCTCGGGGCCGTGAACCGACCCCCGTCCATGATGGTGCCCTGGGTGGGTCTGCTCGCCCGGCTGGTGACCGGTGGCGTGTGGATCGTGGCGGGTGGCCTGAAGATCACCGAGCCGGACGCGAGCATCGCGGCGGTGCGCGCCTACCAGCTGCTCCCGTCCTCGGTCGCCGAGGTCGTCGGCATCGCGTTGCCCGCAGTGGAGCTGGTCATCGGCCTCGCGCTGGTCGCCGGCGTCCTGACCAGGGGCGCCGCGATCCTCTCGGCGCTTCTGTTCGTCGCGTTCATCATCGGCATCGCGTCCGTCTGGGCGCGGGGGATCGAGATCGACTGCGGCTGCTTCGGCGGCGGCGGTTCGAAGGTGGGCGCCACCTCGGACTATCCGTGGGAGATCGCCCGCGACGGTGCCCTGCTGATCGCTTCACTCTTCCTCGCGTCGGTACGACGAACCCGACTGGCGCTGGATTCCGTACTGTTCGAAAGGCGCTCGGCCCCGGTTGCCGACGTCACTGAAGGAGCTGAGAACTGATGTCCAACGACAACTCGAAGGCCACGGCCCGAGCCAAGGCTGCCGAGATGCGCGCCGAACAGGCCAAGCGAGAGACCCGTCGCCGCATCCTCACGATCGCAGCCGTCGTCGCCGCGATGGTGCTGATCGTCGGCGGGGCCATCGGCATCAGCTTGCTGAACAAGAAGGACGTCAAGGCGGTTGCGGCCGGGGCGAGCGACTACGGCGTGACCATCGGCGACGAGGACGCGCCGCACACGGTGATCATCTACGAGGACTTCCTCTGCCCGTACTGCGGCGCGCTCGAAGCGGCGACCCGCGGCGACCTCGAGGACCTCGCTGCCGAGGGCAAGGTGCTGGTCGAGTACCGGCCGTTCAACCTGCTGGGTGCCGAGGGCCGGACCTACCCGATCCGCGCTGCGAACGCGTTCGCCCTCGTGCTGGAGAAGTCGGGACCGGACGTGGCCAAGAAGTTCCACGACCTGCTCTTCGAGAACCAGCCCTCAGAGGCCAACGCCGACGCGGAGGCGCCCAACGACGACATCATCGAGCTGGCCGTCGAAGCCGGTGCCTCGGAGTCGGACGTGCGCGACGGCATCGAGAACCTGTCCCACGCGTCCTGGGTCACCGAGGCCACCGACGAGGCCCACAAGGCCAACGTCCAGGGCACGCCCACGATCATCCTCGACGGCGAGGTCTTCGATGACGGCCGCAGCGTCCAGGACCTTGCGGACAACCTGATCGCAGCGGTGGGCTGAGCTCGTGACCAGCAGCCCCCTCTCGGGATTCATCCCCGGTTTCATTGCCGGCCTGCCCAAGGCCGAGCTCCATGTCCACCACGTCGGCTCGGCGTCCGAGCGGATCGTGTCCGAGCTGGCCGAGCGCCACCCGGGAACGGTGCCGTCGGATCCGGCCCTGTTGCGGGAGTTCTTCGCGTTCACCGATTTCGCGCACTTCATCAAGGTCTACCTCGCTGTGGTGGACCTGGTGAAGACGCCCGAGGACGTCCGCTACCTCACCTACGAGATCGGTCGCGAGCTCGCCGAGGGGCAGTCGGTCCGCTACGCCGAGCTCACCTGCACGCCGTACACCTCGGTGCTGCCGGACGTCCCCGGCAAGGGCATGGCCATCGAGGCCTACACCGAGGCGATCGAGGACGCGCGGGTGGCGGCCGAGCGGGACTTCGGGCTGGTGCTGCGGTGGATCTACGACATCCCGGGGGAGTCCGGGCTGCCGGCCGCTGACGCCACCCTCGGGTTCGCGCTCGACCACCGGCCCGAGGGGCTGATCGGCTTCGGGCTGGGAGGTCCGGAGATCGGGGTTCCGCGCGAGCAGTTCGCGCCGCACTTCGCTGCCGCTCGTGCCGCCGGACTCCGCTCGCTTCCGCACGCCGGCGAGACCACCGGGCCCGAGACCATCTGGACCTCGATCCGCGAGCTGGGCGCCGAACGGATCGGCCACGGCACCTCGGCCGCTGGCGATCCCGCACTGCTGGCGTACCTCGCCGAGCACCGGATCCCGCTCGAGGTCTGCCCGTCGTCCAACGTCGCCACCCGCGCCGTCGCGACCCTCGCCGAGCACCCGTTGCCGACCTTCGTCGACGCCGGTGTCCTGGTCACGATCAACTCCGATGACCCGCCGATGTTCGGCACCACCCTCAACCGCGAGTACGAGATCGCCGCCGACCTGCTGGCGCTCGACGCCGCAGGCGTGGCGGACCTGTCGCGTGCGGCTGTGGACGCATCGTTTGCGCCCGAGGACGTGAAGGCCCGCCTGCGCGGCGAGATCGACGCGTA
>JAKFEI010000065.1:0-19973 GCA_036675765.1 Nocardioides sp.
CTGCAGGCAGCCTTCCCGACGGCCCGGATCTCCCAGGTCTACGCATCCACGGAATTCGGCTCCATCGCCTCGGTCCGCGACGGCCGGCCGGGACTCGCGGCGTCCAGCCTGTGGAGCGACACGAACCCCGACGGCCTGCTGCGGGTCATCGACGGCGAGCTGTGGGTTCGCGCCGGCACCGGCATGCTCGGCTACGCCGGCGACGCCGGCGGACCAGGAGACGCACCCGACGCCTCCGACGCCACGGACGCCCCCGCGGACGAGCCCGGCTGGAAGCCCACCGGAGACCTGGTCGACCTGGTCGAGGACCGGGTCGTCTTCCGCGGCCGCACGTCCGAGGTGATCAACGTCGGTGGCGTCAAGGTGCATCCGTTGCCCGTCGAGGACCGGATCACGCCCCTCCCCTCGGTGGCCATGGCGCGCGTCTTCGGTCGCCCGAACCGCCTCACCGGCGCCATCGTGGCCGTCGAGATCGTGCCCGAGGGTGGGCTCGACGGAGCCGACACCAACGAGATCCGGCGCCAGATCAGCGCCGCCCTGGCCGACCTGCCGCCGGCGTGGCACCCCCGGAGCGTCAAGTTGGTCGCGTCGTTCGAAACCCGCGGGGAGAAGACGGTGCGGGGGCTGCAGGACTGAGGGAAACCGGCGGGCACGAAGTCTCTGGACCTGCCGACGACCCCTCCCTCCCGTCAGTTATCCTCCGCATGAACTGCTGGCCCGATCAAAGCCAGCTCCATCTGGCATGGAGGTCCGTTGCCGTCTGACTTCGCCTATCAATCGCTCCGGCGACTCGCCACCGTTCCGGGTGCTCGTCACTTGGTGCAGCGCCTGCGCAACGAGCAGGACGAGATGCGCCTGGCCATCGGCCGGCTCGAGACGCACCTGCTGGACGTCCGGCCGGCGCCGACCAGCCTCGAGGACGTGGAGTTCCGCGTGTTCTCGCAGTTCGGCGAGGACGGCATCATCCAGCACCTCGCCCGCAAGACGAAGGTCCAGGACACGACGTTCGTCGAGGTCGGGACCGGCGACTACCGCGAGTCCAACACGCGCTTCCTGCTGCAGAACAACAACTGGCGCGGCCTGATCATCGACGGCGGCGAGGAGCACGTGAAGTTCGTGCTCGGCACCAGCCTGAGCTGGCGGCACGACGTCGAGCCGGTGTCCGCGTTCGTCACCACCGAGAACATCAACGACCTGATCTCCGGTGGCGGTTTCACCGGGGGCCTGGGCCTGTTGTCGGTCGACGTCGACGGCAACGACTACTGGATCTGGGAAGCGATCACCGTCGTCGACCCGGCCATCGTCGTGGTCGAGTACAACGCCCTCTGGGGGCCCGACGCCGCGATCACCGTGCCCTACGACCCGGCGTTCGTGAACTCGTCGGCGCACTTCTCGCAGCTCTACTTCGGCGCGTCGCTGGGTGCCTTCGTGCACCTCGCGAAGAGCCGCGGCTACCGGTTCGTGGGCTGCGCGAGCAACGGCGCGAACGCCTTCTTCGTCCGCGAGGACGTCGCCGGCGACCTCCCCGAGCAGTCCGCCCGTTCGGGCTACCGCGAGAGCCGCTTCCTGACGGCACGCAACGAGGACGGAACGCTGTCGCGGATCCGTTCCCGTGCGGACCGGATCGCGACGATCGGGCACCTGCCGGTCATCGACGTGACCACGGGCGAGACGACCACGGTCGCCGAGGCGGTCGAAGGCGGCGCCGGAGACAACGCATGAGGCACCGGCTCCGGGTCTTCAAGGCCAAGACCCTCGCCTGGCTCGGATTCGTCGGGCTGGTCGTGGCCGTGGTCCGTCGTCGGGTGGACCAGGTGTGGGTCGGCGACTCCAACTCGGTGCTGTTCGTCAGGGACAGCTTTCCGCCCCTCGGCGTCGGCAACGACGGCGACCGGCGCTGGGTCTGGCACCTCGGCCCGCGGCTGATGTTCTCGATGGCCCGGGACGACTTCAAGCCCGGCATGCACCGCGCGCTGCGGATCCTGCGACGGGTTCCGGGCAGCGACCGGGTCACCTGGTTCTTCAGCTTCGGCGAGATCGACGTGCGTTGTCACCTGGCACCGCACGTCAAGGAGAAGCCCGAGCTGCCGTTCGTCCCGACCTACGTCGAGCGGGTCCGGCGCCTGGCTGCCGACCTCGGCGCGCCCCGCGCGTTCGTGGTGGTGCCCGTGCCGCCGGCCCTCGACACCCTCATCGACGAAGCCTTCCCGATCAAGGGAACACCGACTGAGCGGCTCGAGGCACACCGCCTCATGCGGGCCGACCTGCTGGCCGTCACGCAGGCCAACCAGACGAGCCCGACGATCCATGCCGTGGACCTGACCGATCTCCTGAGCGACGCCAGCGGCCACTTCCGTCCCGAGCTCACCTACGACGGCGTGCACCCGACGGACGCCGGCCGCACCCTGATCCGTGAGGGCGTCACGCGCAGCCTGCAGTCCACCTGATCCACCGCGCCCGACCACGCAGAAGACCGCCGCCTCGTCAACGACAGGGCGGCGGTCTTCTTTCCGTCAGGACAGGGTGCCGGGCACCAGTCGCTGGATCACGGAGCGGCCGCGGTCGTCGTCCTCGTGGACGACGGCCACGTCCCAGTAGGTGCGCGCGCGGGCGGGCCCGGGCTGGTTGTCGAGCCCCTTGGCTGCCGTGGCGATCTCGTCGATGGTGGCCTGCCCGAGGGCCGCACCGCCGTTGTCCCACACAGCGACGTGCCGGTAGCCCAGCTCGGCCAGGCGCGGCCAGACCGCGAGCGGGTCCAGGTCGGCCAGTCGCGTCAGGTACGGGTCGTACTCGAAGAACAGCACCGGACGCGCGTCCGCCCAGGCCTCGGCGATCGCCGGCACCAGGTTGACGTCGTAGCCGTCGGTGTCGGACTTGACCAGCCGAAGGTCACGGAAGGCGGGGTTGTCGTTGCGCAGTCGCGTTGCCGACACCGTGGGCATGGCGTCGGTCGCCGCGCCCTTCACGAACCGGGTGGTGCCGCCGGTGCGGACGGCCGTGCCGCCGCTGCTGCCCTCGTCGACGACCAGCAGCGCCTCGACGACCGAGACCCGCTTGTCGCTGTCGACGTTGCGGTGCAGGAAGTCGAGGTAGGCCCGGTCCGCTTCGATGCACAGGACCTTGCCGTCGGCCGCGTTCAGGATCTGGACCGCTGAGTCACCCACGTTGGCGCCGACGTCGAGCACCGTCAGCGGCGGTGCCGCCTCGGCGAGGCCGCGCGCCAGCTCCACGAGGTTCTGCCCGTACAGCGGGCCCCAGGTGGCGTAGTCGGGCAACCGGTGCGACCACGGCAGGACCAGGCGAACGCCCTGGACCTCCCGGATGACCGGCCGGAACGGGAACCGGTCGCGAATCATCCAGCTCACTCGTCGCTTGGCTGTCGAGACAATCGCGTCGGGACGCATCATGCGCCGAGCTCCTTCTTGTGCTGCACGAGGCGACCGAGGTGCTCGATGTCGGCGTCGACCATCAACTGGGCCAACTCGGTCGCGTGGGTCTTGGCCTTCCATCCCAGCACGGAGTGGGCCTTGGACGCATCACCGATGAGCGCGTCGACCTCGGTCGGCCGCTCGTAGGACTTGTCGTAGCGGACGTGGTCCTCCCAGTTGAGGCCCGCGTGGGAGAACGCTGCCTCGCAGAAGTCGCGGACCGTCGCGCCGACACCCGTGGCCAGGACGAAGTCCTGCGGCTCGTCCTGCTGCAGCATCCGCCACATGCCTTCGACGTACTCGGGCGCAAAGCCCCAGTCGCGTACGGCGTCCAGGTTGCCCAGGTCGAGGTGGTCGGCGATGCCGAGCTTGATCGATGCCACGCCGAGGGTGATCTTGCGGGTCACGAAGCTCTCGCCGCGGCGGGGCGACTCGTGGTTGAACAGGATGCCGGAGACCGCGAACAGGTCGTAGGCCTCGCGGTAGTTGATGGTCACCCAGTGGGAGTAGAGCTTCGCTGCGCCGTACGGCGACCGCGGGTAGAAGACCGTGGACTCATTCTGCGGCGGCGGAGTCGCGCCGAACATCTCGGACGTGGAGGCCTGGTAGAACCGGCAGTCCAGCCGGGCGGCGCGGATCGCCTCGAGCAGTCGCAGCGTGCCGACCGCGTCCGTGGACGCGGTGTACTCGGGCAGCTCGAACGACACCTTGACGTGGCTCTGGGCGCCCAGGTTGTAGACCTCGTGCGGAGCGATGTCACGCAACTGGTTGCTCAGGCTGACCCCGTCCGTGAGGTCGCCGTAGTGCAGATGCAGGTCTGCCGCTCCGTGCAGGTGATCGATCCGGCTGCGGTTCAGGGTCGACGACCGACGGACCAATCCGTGGACTTCGTACCCCTTTCCGAGCAGCAGTTCGGCGAGATAGGAACCATCCTGACCGGTGATGCCGGTGATGAGTGCGCGCTTCGTCACGGGGGCACAGTATCGTCGCGTCCCATGCGTCTCGTCGTGGATGCGGTCGTTGGGCTCCCCGGCAGCGTGGCGATCGTGCTTGAACACCTCACCCGGGGATGGTCCGAGACCTTCCCCGAGGATGAGATCACCGTCCTGTTCGGCCCGGAGAGCCACCGCTTCCCGTTGCCCGAAGGTGTTCGTGCGGAGGTCCTCGAACGGCCCCGCGGGCCCGTCGGCGGCCTGTGGTTGCGATCGGTGTCGATCCGCCGGGCTGCGAAGCGCCTGCGCGCGGATGCGGTGATCGTCGGCGTTCCCGCTTCTGCGCTGGCCGGCACCCGCGCTCCCCGCGGCGTGATCCTCTACGACCTCCGCTTCGAACTGCGCCCCGACCAGTTCTCCCGCAAGGCGCGCATCGCCCGCACGGTCTCGTGGGCATGGAGCCTGCGCCTCGCCGACGGCATCTTCACCATCTCCGAGCGAACGCTGACGGACTTCCGTGACCTGCACCCGGCGCTCGCCGCCCGGGCCGTCGCTGCGCCGCTCGGCTCCGACCACGCCCTGGCGTGGACGCGCCCGCCGGCCGGCGACCGGCCCTACGCGATCGCCTTCGGGCACTTCAGCAACAAGAACGCCGACGCGGTCATCGCCGGCTGGGCGGAGTTCTGCGCGTCCTCCGGTCCCGAGGGCCCGGGCTGGCTGCTTCGTCTCGTCGGGATGGGGTCCGCCGACCGCGCTGCCGCCACCGAGGAAGTACGACGTCTCGGCATCGAGGAGCATGTCGAGCTGATGCCGTGGCTGGACGACGATGCGTTCCAGTCCTGCTTCACCGGCGCCGGGCTGGTCGTGTTCCCCTCGGACTTCGAGGGCTTCGGACTCCCGGCGGCCGAAGCGCTGCGCCTCGGCATCCCGACCGTCATCTCCGCCGACCCGGCCCTCGCCGAGGTCACCGGCGGGCACGCCATCACGGTGCGCTCCACCACGGCCACCGATCTCGCCGACGGCATCCGCAGGGCCCTGGCACTCACGCCGGACCAGCTCGCCGCAGGCCAGTCGTTCGCCCAGGCGTTCACCTGGCGTCGTACCGCCGAGGTCATCAGGGCGGGGTTGCCGCCCGCGGCCGGGTGACCTGCTGCTGTACTACCGTCCGACATTCCACCGCATCGGGAGAACGTGATGACCAACTCGCACGACTGCCCTGCCTGCGCGGGACCTCGCGTCCGCACGGCAGTCGCCTCCCGGGCAACCGGCCGGCGGATCAGCACCTGTCACGACTGTGGCGTGCACTTCTGGCACGACCACGAGGACGCCGAGCGCCTCGAGGCCATCGAGCTCCAGATCGAGTGGTCCGACGACGACTACAGCAACTGGGTCGACATCAAGCGTGAGCAGGTCGGACCGGAGGCCTGGCGCGAGGCGCTGGCCTGGGTCCGCGATGCGCTGCCCAGCCGGGCCGCCGACACCGCACCGGTGCTGTACGACGTCGGGGCCGGCGACGGCGAGTTCCTCAGCGTCGCCCGCGATGACTTCGGCTTCTCGGTCACCGGCAACGAGATCGTCGCCGGCGCCGTCAAGCTGGCCAAGGACCGCCACGACGTCGACCTCGACCTCGGCGACCTGTCCAGCCTCGGACACGTCGAGGACGTCGACGCCGTCACCCTGTGGTGCGTGCTCGCGCATGTCACCGACACCGACCAGCTGCTCGCGGACACCCACACGATGCTGCGCCCCGGTGGTGTCCTGTTCCTGCAGACGCCGCACTGGACGAAGGCCGACACCATGGCCCACGCGGCCAAGCGCGTCACCTTCGGGCGGTTCAGCAAGGTGCCCGACCGCCGGATCGCCCAGCACCACTGGATCCTGCACACCCGCGAGAGCATCACGGCGCAGCTCACGCGCCTCGGGTTCGTCGACATCGTCGCGGAGCCGCGGCTTCGCTACACGCTCACGTCAGAGGCGTACATCGCCTCGATGAACCCGCCGAAGTGGTCGGTCCGACCGGCCGCCCGGCTGCTGGACCGGCTGATCGCCAGCCCGATCGCGCCGCGCATCGTGCTCGACGTCCGGGCCCGCAAGGCCTAACGCGCCTCGCGGCGCTCGGGGAGCGGAAGCGACCCGAGGTAGGACTCGTCCTCGTCGATACCCGAGCGCAGGCGCGCGAGGTCTGCGGCGACCATCGCGTCGACCGTCTCCTCGAAGGTCGTGGTGGCGCGCCACCCCAGCGCCACTGCGGCAGGTTCCGGGTCGGCGACGAGTACGGCGGTGTCCGCCGGCCTGACGAGCGCAGGGTCCTGGTCGACGTACCCGTCGGCACCGCTGAGACCCGCAGCGACGAAGGCGCGGTCGACCAGGTCCAGCAGCCGGTGCGGGCGACCCGTGCCGATGGGCAGGTCCACGGGAACCTCGGCGTCGAGCATCAACCGGATCGCCTCGACGTAGTCGCCGGCAAAGCCCCAGTCCCGTACGACGTCCAGGTTGCCGAGGACGAGGCGGTCCCGTCGACCGAGCGCGATCTCCGCCGCCCCCTGGGTGATCTTGCGGCTCACGAAGGTCACTGCACGCAACGGACTCTCGTGGATGTAGAGACGCCCGATCGATGCGGCCAGGCCACGATCACGCGCGTCCCTTACGACGTCCTCGGCGGCAGCCTTGGATCGCGCATAGGGACTGGCCGTGGCGTCGCCGCTGACCTCGGCCGACGAGGCCTGGAACAGGCGGACCTGCCGGCCGGTCCGGTCACGCTGCGCGAGCAGGGCCGCGACCAGGATCTCCACGGCGGTCTGGTTGACCGCCTGCGTCAGCTCGGGCTCGTGCCAGCTGCGCCCGACCGAGCTCACCGCCGCCAGGTTGTAGACCTCGTCGGGCTCGACGTCCGCCACGAGCGCGCGCAGGCCGTTTCCGTCGCGCAGGTCGAGCGATCGCAGCTCGGCGCCGGCGAGGTAGACATGGCGGGGCTGGTCGTCGATCGCGCCGGAGACGGTCCCGACGACGCGGATTCCGTCCGCAAGGAGGGAGCGGGCGAGGTAGATTCCGTCCTGCCCCGCGACGCCAGTGACGAGGGCAGTGCGCACAGGCGCGAGTGTAGGAGACGACGAATCGGCAGAGTTGCCGGGAGCCGACTCCCACCTTGCCGCGACACCGTGACGCAGTGCTGGTCTAGTCGTTGGTAGGTCATCGCTGGGGGGCGGTTCACATCATTCAGATCCTGAGGAGAATTTCATGAGTTCGGGCCCCGTAGACGTCCTGGTTGCCGGTGGCGGCGGATTCATCGGAGGACACCTCGTCGCTGATCTCCTCGCTCAGGGCAAGACCGTCCGCTCGATCGACGTCAAGCCGATGGACGAGTGGTACCAGGTCCACCCCGATGCCCAGAACGGCGTCGGCGACCTGTCGCTGCTCGCCGACGCCGAGGCAGCCACCGAAGGTGCGCGCGAGGTCTTCATGCTCGCCGCCGACATGGGTGGCATGGGCTTCATCGAGAACAACAAGGCGCTGTGCATGCTGACGGTGCTCACCAGCACCCACATGCTGCAGGCCGCGAAGAAGTTCGACGTCGAGCGCTACTTCTACTCCTCCTCCGCGTGTGTCTACGCCGCGGACAAGCAGACCGACACCGCGGTCACCGCGCTGAAGGAGTCCGACGCCTACCCGGCGCAGCCCGAGGACGGCTACGGCTGGGAGAAGCTCTTCTCGGAGCGGATGGCTCGCCACTTCACCGAGGACTACGGCCTGATCACCCGCACCGCCCGCTACCACAACGTCTACGGCCCGGAGGGCACGTGGACCGGCGGCCGCGAGAAGGCGCCCGCTGCCGTGTGCCGCAAGATCGCCGAGGCGGTCATCACCGGCAAGCACGAGCTCGAGATCTGGGGTGACGGCGAGCAGACCCGCAGCTTCATGTACGTCGACGACTGCGTGCAGGGCTCGCAGCGCATCCTCGCCAGCGACCTCGAGGTGCCGATCAACCTCGGCTCGGCCGAACTGGTCTCGATCAACCAGCTCTATTCGATCGTCGAGGAGATCGCCGGCATCAAGTGCGAGCGGAAGTACGACCTCAGCGCGCCCCAGGGCGTGCGCGGCCGCAACTCCGACAACACGATGATCAACGAGGTCTTCGGCTGGGAGCCGTCGATCACGCTGGCCGACGGCCTGGCCAAGACCTATGCCTGGGTCTACGACCAGGTCAAGCGCGCACACGGCTGAGGAGGACTGAGCAGTTGCGGATTCTGGTCCACGACCACAGCGGACACCCCTTCCAGGCCGAGCTGAGTCGCGAGCTCGCCCGTCGGGGGCATGACGTCACCCACTCGTACGTCGAGGGCTACGTGTCCGGCAAGGGCAAGCTCGAGGCTGCGCCCGGCGAGACGATCACGTTCGAGGGCATCGGCGGCGCCAAGCTGATCGACAACCAGCGGATGGCCCAGCGCCTCGTGCGCGAGATCCGCCGTGGCTTCGAACTGGTCCGCCACGTGCGTCAGGTGAATCCCGACATCACGATGATGTCGAACGTGCAGATCCCGACCCTGGTGATCTTCGCGTTCGCGATGGCCGTGCTGCGCAAGCCGTGGGTGCTGTGGCACCAGGACGTCTACGCCATCGCCGTGAAGTCCTTCAGCGGCAGCAAGCTGCCGAAGCACTTCGCCGCGGTCGCCTGGGCCTTCGAGGTCGCCGAACGCTGGTGCTCCCGTCGCGCCGCCGCGATCGTCGTGATCGCCTCGTCGTTCGTGCCCGTCCACGAGAAGTGGGGTACGGCGGCCAAGGTCACCGTGATCCCCAACTGGGCGCCGCTCGACGAGATCCGTCCGGTCGAGCGCAAGAACGACTGGGCGATCGAGCACGAGGTCGATGACGTCCGCACCCTGGTCTACTCCGGCACGCTCGGCCTCAAGCACAACCCCGAGCTGCTGGTCCACCTCGCGAAGGCGACCGCCGACGCCGGCCAGCCGGTCCGGCTCGTCGTCGTGAACTCCGGCCCCGCCGTCGACGTACTCCGTGCCGAAGCGGAGCGGCTGGACGTGCCGATCACCCTGCTGCCGTTCCAGCCGTACGAGCGCCTGCCCGAGGTCCTCGGCAGCGGCGACGTCCTCGTCGTCCTGCTCGAGAAGGAGGCCGGAGCGTTCTCGGTCCCCTCGAAGACGCTGTCCTACCTGTGCGCAGGGCGACCGGTCCTGGGCCTGATGCCCGCCGAGAACCTCGCCTCGTCCCTGGTGACCCGTGCGGGCGGGCTGGTCCTGCCGCCTGCCGAGGCCTCCGTCGCCGAGGCCGGTGCCTGGCTTGTCCAGGTCCTCCAGGACGACGAGATGCGCACCGAGCTCGGTGAGGCGTCGCGTGATCTCGCGGAGCAGGAGTTCGCCCTCGACGGCTGTGCCACGAAGTTCGAGGGGCTCCTGCGCACCCATGTCCGGGCGCGCGGCGCGGGTTCATCCCGCCTCAGCTGAAGGTCCCGCCTTTAATCCTGCAAGTGATTCGTATCCCATCGGCCACTCGCTCGTTGGGCTGGGTGCAGGGTCCCCCACCCCGCATCGGGACGACCACAACTCGGGTCTGGTCTGTGGCAGGAGGTAGCAGTTGAAGAAGCGCGCGTTCGACGTCGTCGTGATCAGCCTGGCCGCCGTCGTCTGGGTACCCGTGGTGGCCGTTGCCGCCGCGGCCGTGCTCCTCTTCTCAGGTCGACCCATCTTCTACCGCTCCCGCCGTTGGGTGGGGCCGAAGACCGTCATCGAGATGGTCAAGCTCCGCGTGATGGTGCGCGACGCGCACAAGGTCACCGCACCCGTCGACAGCGGCAGGTTCCTCAACACCCCGCACGACTCCCCGCTCTACACCTCGGTCGGCCGCGTGCTCGACCGCCTCGGACTCAACGAGATCCCCCAGTTCGTCCACGTCCTCAAGGGCGAGATGAGCATCGTCGGCGCCCGCCCCCTGACCGACGCCGTCCGCGGCGCGCTCACCGACCAGCACGCCGACATCGACTCACGCTGGGAGACCCCGGCCGGCCTGACCGGCCTGCCGCAGCTCGTCGGACGGTGCTCGCTGACCGACGACCAGCGCCTGGAACTGGAGTCGGCGTACTCCCGCCAGAGCGCAGCCAGCCCGAGCATCGCGCTCGACTTCAAGATCCTGCTGTTCACGGTCCTCATCACCTTCGGCGTCCGCAAGCCGATGTCGTTCGACGAGGCGCTCCAGCTCGCGGCCCCGCGCCGCCAGCGCTCCACCGTGCACATGCCCGACCTGGCACCGCAGCACTACGGTGCCGAGGCCGACGTCGCCTGACGACCCCCTGACAGACACGAACGGCGGCGCACCCCGAGGGGTGCGCCGCCGTTCTGCACTTCCGGCCGGTGGGCCGGTCAGCGCATCTGGATCGCGACCTGGCCGAAGTAGTACCAGGAGTGCGCGAGCACGTCGTACTCACGCTGGTAGGCGGAGCAGTAGTTCTCCAGCGCCTGGAACTCGTTGAGCACCGACGAGAACTCGTCGAAGACCACGATCGTGCCGGGCACCAGCAGCGCGTTGAGCCGGGTCAGGACGTAGAGCGCCGAGGAGTAGAGGTCGGCATCGATGTGCACGATCAACCGGGACTCGGGGGTGAACTTCTCGAGGAACGGGTCCACGCTCTCCTGGAACCAGCCGGCGATGAACTCGACGCGGTCGTCCTCGATGTCCGGCAGGGCGCCGTTGACGTCGAAGTGCGACTTGACCATCTTGTTGTCGAACCGCTTCCAGGTCTCGGGCAGGCCCTCGAAGGAGTCGAAGCCGTAGAACCGGGAATCCGCGTTCTTGTTGAGGTTCGCCCAGTGCCGCAGCGAGTTGCCCTCGAACACCCCGAACTCGAGGTAGTCGATCGGGTTGTCGCCGATCAACGTCGCGTGGAGGTGGTCGTACATCTCCTCGCGATGGTCGAAGGCAGGGGTGCCTTCCGGGACGTGCGCACGGCGCCAGGTCTCGATCTTGGGCAGGTTGACGACGGTGTCGAGCCGGAGGCTGTCTCTGCCCACCTTGGCAATGACGACCTTCGACTTGAGGCGAGCTTTCGCCATGGCGCGCTGTACTGCTGAAGGCATGGGGGGTCACTCCGCGCGGCGTTGGTCGGGAGGGCGCCGCTTCGGGCAGAAGCATAGGGGCTGGTGGATCCCCCGAGCTGAACTTGGCCAGGGTTGGGCAGCAGAACTGGTCCGCTCGCGGATCAGCGGATCCGTGCCGCGGTCCGCGCCGCGGTTCGCGCCGCAGGCGTGGACCTCTCCGGCGTCATGCGTGCCTGGACGGCGAGCAGGATCGCGGGCGCCATCGGCACCCAGAGGGTCCTGTCCTCGAGGCCGGGGAAGGTCGGCGTGATGGCGATGAACGCCCACACGACGTAGCCCAGCCGACGGTTCGGATGGGTGCCGATGATCGGGCGCGCGAGCGCGAACAGCACCATGAGGTAGCCGAGCAGGCCGATCACGCCGGTGCTCGAGGCAACGCCGAGCACCACGTTGTGCACGAACAGCGCGTCCGAGAACCCGTTGCCGACGAATGGATGCTGCAGGAAGAGGTCGATGCCGAAGTCCTGGGCCTCGGTGCGGGCCCGGTCGGCTCCCAGCGCATCGGCCGACCCGGCGAGTCGGGCGATGGCGGAGCCCTCGCCCGAGTTGCCGACGACGAACGGGAGCGCGAAGACGAACAGCGCGCCCAGGACGGCGAGCAGGAAGCCCTTGAGGGCGGACCGCTCGACGAACGGGATCATCAGGACCAGGCCCGCGAGCACGGCGGCGCCCGCACGGCTGCCGCTCGCGATGACCGACCCCACACTCGCGGCCATGGCCAGCGCCACCACGACGCGGTACCAGACCGCGTCGTTGCGGCGCCACAGGTACATCAGGGCGGCGAACGCCATCACGCCCGCGCCACCGAACTCGTTCGGGTGGTGCGACAGGCCCTGGTACCGGTTGCCGATCCCGCCACCGATCGGCGCGTAGAGGGTGCTGGCCATCTGCCCGACGACGTAGCTCCAGAGCAGGACGTCGACCATCCGCCAGGTCGGCGACCACAGCGCGAACAGGCCGAGGAGACCGACGATGACGATGAGCCACTGGACGAACTGGATCGAGCTGATCAGCGGATCCGGCGAGAAGAGCGTCGACAGCGTGCCGGTGATCATGATCAGCGAGACGCCGATCGTGTAGCTCAGCGGGAGCTTCAGGGAGCGCCGCAGGAGGGTCGGGACCAGGAGCATCACCGCGAGGCCGAACAGGACATCGGTGATCGAGATGGGGCTCTCGGCCCCGCCGGGCGAGATGCCCTTGTTCATGGGCGCGGTCGCGAACGCGCCCATCATGGCGAGGAACGCGAGCCGCTCCCGGCCGAGGACGGCCAGCAGGAGCAGCAGGATCGCCATCATGCTCGCAGCGATGGCCGCGATGGGGCCGCGTGCCGCGACGTAGACCAGACCGACCGCGACCAGGACCAGGAACCCGGTGACCAGGCGCGTCTCGAGGACGCCGGTCGTGCCGTCACCCGACGGCGCCCTCGGCGTGCGCGCGACTGTCTGGTTCGGCACTGGTCTCCTCTGCACGGCAACCGTCCCGCTGAACGGCCGGGGCGAGTCTAACCGTGCGCGTACCCCGTGCGCCGGAGCGTGCTCATCCCCCGGCGAACGGCGGCAGGAACTCCACCGTGTCACCCGGCCGTACGACGACCGCGGCCGGGTCGCCGGACGACACCGGGCGGTCACCGACCAGCACCGAGCACGCCTTGACGACGTCGGGAAGGCGGCCGTCGGGGTGCCGTCGCACGACCTCGGCGAGCAGTTCGGTCAGCGAGACCGGGCCCGGGACATCGATGTCCTCCTCGGGCACCCCGGCAGCAGATCGTGCGGCCGCCCAGTAGCGGACCCGGATGACCTGCATCTCATTCACCGTTGTGTCCTTCCCCGTTGCACCGTTGTTTCGGTATCGTCCCCCATAGGAAAACCGGCCGGGGCCCAGCGTTGCGTTTCGGTCTCACACCCGGCACGCGCCCACGCGATGCCAGTGAGGAGACCAGAGTGAGCACTCTCCTGCTTCTGACCAGCGCCCTGCAACCGTCGGCCGAGGTGCTGCCCGGACTCGCGCTGCTCGGCCACCAGGTCAAGATCCTGCCCGCCGAGGGCAGCGCCCTCCTCGAGGCCCCGGAGTCCGACCTCGTGCTCGTCGACGGCCGTCACGACCTGGCCAGTTCCCGCGACCTGTGCCGCCTGATCCGCACCACCGGCACCGACGTACCCGTGATCCTCGTGGCCACCGAAGGTGGCCTGGCCGTGGTGAACCACGACTGGGGCATGGACGACGTCGTCCTCCACACCTGCGGTCCCGCCGAGCTCGAAGCCCGGATCAAGCTGGCCATCGGCCGGCTCGCTGCGGCGCGCGACGCGGCCGACCCCGATGCCCACGTGATCCGTTCCGGTGAGGTCGTCGTCGACGACGCGACGTACACCGCGAAGGTCGGCGGCCGGGTGCTCGACCTGACGTTCAAGGAGTTCGAGCTCCTCAAGTTCCTCGCCCAGCACCCGGGGCGCGTGTTCAGCCGCCAGCAGCTGCTGCAGGAGGTCTGGGGCTACGACTACTTCGGTGGTACCCGCACCGTCGACGTCCACGTGCGACGCCTCCGCGCCAAGCTCGGCCCCGAGAACGAGACGCTCATCGGGACCGTGCGCAACGTCGGCTACCGGTTCGTGCTCCCGTCGAAGGACGCCGAGGCCGACGCCGCGCGGATGGCCGAGCGCAACTCGCTCGACGCCTGAGGACCCGCCTCAGTCGGAGGCGTCGGGCTGCTCGTCGAAGTGGTCGCTGGTGTGCATCAGCCGCGTGATCTCGTTCCCGAGGTCCGGTCCGATCTCGCCCCAGCCCTCCTTGTAGCCGTAGACCGACGCCAGTGAACGCGCGTCGTAGTCGCCGTTGAAGATGTCGACGTCGGCACAGGTGATCAGGGCCGGGTGGGCGACGCCGACCGCGGCCGAGATGCGGGTCAGTTCCTTGCGCATCGTCCGGAGGTAGACGCTTGCGCGGTCCGCCTTGGACGTCACGTCGAGGCCGCGGACCAGCCAGGGATTCTGGGTGGCGACACCGGTCGGGCAGTGGTCGGTGTGGCACTTCTGCGCCTGGATGCACCCGATCGAGAGCATCACCTCCCGCGCCACGTTGATCATGTCGGCACCGAGCGCGAACGCGACCACCGCGTTGTCGGGCAGGCCGAGCTTGGCGGACCCGATGAAGGTGATGTCATCGGTGAGCCCGAGTTCGGCGAAGGTGCCGTAGACCCTCGAGAAGCCCATCCGGTACGGCAGCGAGACCGAGTCGGCAAAGATCAGCGGCGCCGCACCCGTGCCCCCTTCACCACCGTCGAGGGTGATGAAGTCGACGCCCCGGTCGCGCGGCGACATCAGCCGGGCGAGGTCCTCCCAGAAGTCCATCGCGCCGACGGCCGACTTGATGCCGACCGGGAGACCGGTCTCGGCGCCGAGCATCTCGACGAAGTCGAGCATCGAGTCGACGTCGTGGAACGCCGTGTGCCGCGACGGCGAGGAACAGTCCTTGCCCTCCGGGATGCCGCGGATGGCCGCGATCTCCGGCGTCACCTTCGCTGCCGGCAACAGACCACCGAGACCGGGCTTGGCGCCCTGGCTGAGCTTGATCTCCAGCGCCTTGACCGGCGCCGTCTCGATCATCGCCTTGAGCTTGTCGAGCGAGAAGTTGCCCGCGTCATCCCGGCAGCCGAAGTACGCCGTACCGATCTGCACGATCAGGTCGGCGCCGTTGCGGTGGTACGGCGAGATCGATCCCTCGCCGGTGTTGTGCAGGCAGCCGGCAGCGGCCGCACCCTTGTTGATCGCGGTGATCGCGTTCGAGGACAACGACCCGAAGCTCATCGCCGAGACGTTGACGACCGACTCCGGGCGGAACGCCTTGGCCCGCCCACGCGGACCGCCGAGCACCTTGGCGCTGGGCAGCGTCCAGTTGTGGTCCTGGTCGCTCGGGAGCTTGTCGGCGAACGTGCGCTGCTTGATGTACGCGTGGCCCTGGGTGTGCTCGACGTCGAGGTCGGTCCCGAAGCCGAAGTAGCTGTTCTGCTCCTTGCTGGACGCATAGATCCAGGTGCGCTGGTCGCGACTGAACGGCCGTTCCTCGTCATTGCCCGTGACGATGTACTGCCGCAGCTCCGGACCGATGGTCTCCAGCCAGTACCGGGCGTGAGCCACGACCGGAAAGTTGCGCTGAAGAGCGTGCTTCTTCTGGACGAGGTCGCGCACGGCGACCGCGCCGAGGGCCACGGCTGCCCCACTCACCGCGTGGCTGAGTTTCATGGGCCAGTCCTACAGCGTCACGGTGTCACATGTAAACGGTCTGTGGCGATCGGGTTCGGTCGCAGGTGAACCCGCGCGATAGCGTCGAGGGGTGGCCATCGACGACCTGCTCACCGGCGAGACCGCCCTCGCCGCCATCGCCGACGTCCGCCGGGCCTCCCGTGAGTACGACGGCGCGGACCCCCTGGACGAGGCTGCCCACCTGCGCCTCAAGCACCACGGGCTCGACGGCCTGGGCGCCTGGGTGACCAGCGACGGCTTCGCCCTGCGACGGGGCGACGAGGTCGATCTCGCGGTCGCGCCGGAGGCCCGCCAGCGCGGCACCGGCCGTGCGCTCGCCGACCTTGCCTGTGCCGCACCCGGGCCACTGGCTGCGTGGTCGCACGGCGACCACCCCGGGGCCGTCGCGCTCGCCGGGCCCCTGGGATTCGCCCGCACGAGGGAGTTGTGGGTGATGCGCCGACCGACCGCCGTACCGCTTGCGGCGGCGGAGCCGCCTGCAGACGTGTCCATCCGCGACTACGGATCCGGGGACGCGGCGGAGTTCCTGGCCGTCAACGCGGCCGCCTTCGCCCACCATGCGGAACAGGGCGACCTCGACCTCGACGGGCTCGAGGAGCGGATGGCCGAACCCTGGTTCGACCCGGCCGGCCTGCTCCTGGCCGTCGACCGTGGCGGGCACCTGCTCGGCTTCCACTGGACCAAGCAGCACGACGCGTCGACCGGCGAGGTCTACGTCGTCGGCGTCGCGCCGGCCGCGCAGGGCCGCGGACTGGGACGCGCGCTCACCCTCGCGGGCCTGCACCACCTCGCGTCACGAGGAGTCGAGGAGGTGCTGCTGTACGTCGAATCGGACAACGCCGCAGCACGCCATCTGTACGACGGCATCGGCTTCACGCACGCTCCGACGGACACGCATGTGCAGTACCGCCGCTCGGACGTTCTGGAACATGCACCGTAACTCCGACAGGCATGAGTAGATTTACCCTTCATGAGTTCGTTCACCGACGGCGAGCCCGAGTCCGAGGACTCCGGGCACGCTGACGCGCCCTCAGGACGCGGTCGTGGACGACGCAACCGCCTGTGGCGGCGCCATGACCAGGACGCGCCGGCTGTCGGCGAGCTCGAGCCTGACGAGATCCAGGAACTGCTCCGCCGCAGCCACACCGCCGCCGTGCTCGACGCCGGCAAGGACGCCCACCCGAGCGCCCCGGCGCCCCACGACCCGGACGGGCTCGTTCCCGAGGACCCGGACAACATCGCTGCGCGCGTCGCCCACCGCGCCCTCCCCGTCGACGAGCCGGCGCCGGGCACCGACGACGTCGACTGGGGCTCCCTGGTCAGCCCGGCCGCACTGACCGGGACCGACTCCGACGACCTCGACCCACCCGTGGTCCCGGCCGACCCGGCACAGGGCGCTCACTCGGGCCCCGCGGACTGGGCGGACGTCATCGACCGTGCGGTGGGTCGCCGGATCGCGGACCTGCCCGTGGAGACCATCGACATCGAGGCCGTCGCCACCGGGCGCGGCCTGTCGGAGCGTCTCGAACGCCTGCGGGTGGACTCCCCCGTGGACGACAGCCCCGCGACCTCCGACGACGCACCCGCGGACGAGCCGGCAGCCGAGATCGCGGCAGCCCAGCCGGTCGACGAGGAACCGATCGACCCGAACGACTGGTCCGCGATCATCTCCCGTGCCACGCGGCGCCCGACGAACGATCCGCTCACGGACCCGCTGGAGCCCTCGCCCGAAACGCTGCCCCTCGGCATTCTCGACGGGCAGGCCACCGAACCGGCCGCGGCCGAGGTCGAGGTCCCGGCTGAGGTGGTCGAGGAAACCGTCGAGGCCGAGGTCGTGGCCGAACCGGTGATCGACTTCCTGTCACCGGAGACGGCGTTCGAGGATGCTGTCGCCGAGGAGCCCGAGCCGGAGCCCGAGCCGGAGCCGGAGCCTGAGCCTGGGTTCGACGAGGTCCTCGCCGAGCAGCCCGTGGTCGAGCCGGAGCCCGAGGTGCAGGGGCCTGCCGCTGACCCGGTCGCCGCGGAGGAGCCCGTGGACGTCGAGGAGACGCCGGACCGGGCGCCCGACGAGCGCTCACTCGGCGACCGTGTCACCGACGAGATCGCCGGCCAGCGCGTCATCGCTGCCGCTGTCGACGGAGGCTTCGCCGAGCCCATCCCCGCCCCTGCCCCCAAGGGCCTGGCCCGGTTGCGGCGCCGGGGCAGCGGCCCCAGTGCGGCGCCCAAGCCGGACGCACGCGTCATCCCGGACTTCGTCGATGCCCCGATGCTCGAGGAACCGATCCCGAATGCCGACGGTCCGCGCGACGTCCCGCGCCGACCCTCCGAGGTGCTCGCGCACGCCCGCGCCGAGATCGAAGCCGAACTGACCCCGACCGTCGCACCGACGGACGGCGACGAAGAACGCGACAGCGCCGTACCGGAGGGACCGGACAACGCCGAGGTCGTGGCCGCACTGGCCGCCCGCCTGCGCCGCGACGCCGAGCTGGCCGCGGCCGAACAGGCCGCCGAGCGCCTCGTCGCCGAGGAAGCCGCGCAGCGGGCCAACGTCGCCCGCGCCGAGGCCGACCGCCTCGCGCAGGAGCAGGCGGAGACCGCGGCGACCGCCCACCGGGCCCGGGTCGAGGCCGAGGAGCTCGCCCGCGCCGAGTTCGCCGCCCGCGAGGCCGCCGAACGCGCCGCCCGCGAACGCGCCGAATCCGCCGACGCCGAGACCGCCCGCCGCGAAGAGGCCGAGCGGCACGCCATCGAGCAGGCCGAACGTGCCTCGGTGGCCCACACCGAGCGCTGGGCCGCCGAGGACCGCGCCCGTGAGCAGGCCGACCTCGCCGCCGCAGCCGCCGCCGCCCGTCAGGTCGCCGAAGCCGCGGCCGAACAGCACGCCGCCACCGCCCGTCAGGCCCACGACGACCGCGCGATCGCCGAGGAACGCGCCCGCGTCATGGCCGAAGCCGCGGCCGTCAGTGCAGCCGAGCACGCCGAGTTCGCACGACGCATGCTCGAGGAGCGTGCGGCAACCGAGCGCACGTCTGCCGAGATCGCCCAGGCCCGCGCCCTCGCCGAGGACGCAGCCCGGCAGCAGGCTGCGCTCGCCCAGGAAGCCCACAAGGCAGCCGAAGCAGCCGAGGACCGCGCCCGCCTGCTGGCCGAACAGGCTGCCGCCAGCGCCGAGGAGCACGGCGCCCTTGCCCGCCAGGCCGTGGAGGGACGCGCCGCTGCCGAACAGGCTGCCGCTGACCACGCCCGCCTCGCCCAGGACGCGCACGAGTCACGTCGTGCAGCCGAGCAGGCCGCGCTCGAACAGGCCGACCTCGCCCGCATCGCACTCGAGACCGCCGAGGCAGCCGAACGCCGGGCCGAGGAAGCCGCCGAACGCGCCGAGGTACAGGTTGCGGCACGCGTGGCGGCCGACGAATCCGCAACCCAGCAGGCGCAGCGGGCCGAGGAGGCCCACGAGGCGCGGCGCCTTGCCGAGGTCGCCGCGCGCGAACAGCTCGAACTCGCCGCCGAGGCGCAGGCAGCGGCAGCGTCCGCCCATGCCTCTGCCGCCTCCCTCGCCGAGGAGAATCGTGCTGCGACCGAGGCACTGACCCTCGCGGCCGAGTTCGCCGCAGGCGCGACGCAGGCGCGCATCGACGCCGAGACCCGCGCCGCCGCAGCGCTGGCCGAGCTCGAGGCGTCGGCCGCCGTACACACCCAGGCCGTGAGCAGCCTGCAGTCCGAACTGCTCCAGGCGCAGGAAACCGCACTCGAGCATGCCCGGGCGCGCGCCGAGGCCGAGGCCATGGCAGCCGCCCAGACGCAGGCGCGCGCCGAGGCCGAAGCCCTCGCCGCCGAGCAGGTGCGCGCACGTGCGGACGCCGAGGCACGCGTCACCGAGATCGCCCACGAACGCGAACAGGCGATCACGGCCGCAACGCTGGCCCGCGCCGAGGCCGAGGCGCTCGCCGCCGAGCAGGCCGCAGCCCGCGCTGATGCCGAAGCGCTCGCAGCAGCACGCGCCGCGGACAGCTCACGTGCCGCCGAGCTCGCCCACGAACGCGAAGTGGCCGCCGCCGACGCCGTGACGGCCCGGGCGCAGGCCGAGGCACTCGCCGCCGAGCAGGCAGCCGTTCGCGAAGCAGCCGAGGCCCGCGCCGCAGAACTCGCCCAGGAACGGGACCGCGCCGTCGCCGAGGCCGAGCGTGCTCGCGCCGCCGCCGAGGCGAACGCCGCCGAACAGGCCACCGCACGCGAAGCGGCCGAAGCCCGCGC
>JAKFEI010000438.1:0-3116 GCA_036675765.1 Nocardioides sp.
GACCATCAACGGTGTGTCGGCCGCCCCCGACGCGCAGGAGTTCATCGCAGAGCTGGCCCCGGTGCTGGGGATTCCCGACCAATTGCTGCCGACGTACCTCGAGGAGATCGCCTCGACGCTCGCGTCGACGGCGTGGAAGCTGGCGCACCGCCACGTGCCCGTGAACGACCTCGTCGATGCCGGCTACCAGGACCTGGAGTCGGCGATGACCGAGGGCCACCCGGCCTTCGTCGCGAACAACGGCCGGATCGGCTTCGGCCTCGACGACTACCGCGCGTTCGCTCCCGAGACCGGTTCGGCGATCCGGTTGCACTGGGTCGCCGCCCGTCGCGACCTCAGCCACCTCTCCCTCGGCGACGGCGAGACCGAGCAGACCCTGTACGACGGCGAGCTGGCGCCGGACGTCCGCGGAGCCTTCGACGCCCGACTGCGCGGCCTCGGACTGGACCCGGCGGCGTACCTGTTCCTTCCCGTGCACCCGTGGCAGTGGACGAACAAGCTCGCGATCACGTTCGCGCCCGATGTCGCGCGACGCGACCTCGTGCACCTCGGAACGGGCGACGACGACTACCGCGCGCAGCAGTCGATCCGCACGTTCTTCAACACCAGCCGGCCCGAACGCCACTACGTGAAGACCGCTCTGGCGATCCAGAACATGGGCTTCGTGCGGGGACTCTCGCCTGCGTACATGGCGGTGACGCCGGCGATCAACGACTGGGTCGCCTCCGTCGTGCACTCCGACGAGGAGCTGCAGGCATCTGGTTTCGAGGTGCTTCGCGAGCTGGCGGCGATCGGCTACACCGGCGATGCCTTCCACCGCACGGCCACGCCGTCGCCGTACCGCAAGATGATCGCGGCGCTGTGGCGGGAGAGCCCGCTGCCCCGGGCCGCCGAGGGCGAGCAGTTGTCGACGATGGCGGCGTTGCTGCACCGCGACGCCGATGGCGATGCGCTGATCACTGCGTGGATCAAGGCGTCGCCGGTGGATGCGGCGACGTGGGTGCGGGCCTACCTGCGGGCGTACCTGCGTCCGCTGGTGCACTGCCTCTACGCCTACGACCTGGCCTTCATGCCCCACGGCGAGAACCTGTTGCTCCGGCTGCGGGACCACGTCCCCGTCGGCGCGTTCATGAAGGACATCGGCGAGGAGGTCGCGGTGATGGGCGACCTTCCGCTGCCGGCCGAGATCGAGCGGATCCGCGCCTCCGTGCCGGAGGACGTGAAGCCGCTCGCCGTGCACACGGATGTGTTCGACGGCGTCCTCCGCTTCGTCGCGGCGATCCTCGACGAGGACGGGATGCTGGCCGAGGACGAGTTCTGGGCGATCGCGCGCGACACGATCACCGAGCACCTCGTCGACCACCCGGAGCTCGCCGAGGCCGCGGCACGCTACGACCTGCTGGCACCGCGGTTCCGGCACAGCTGCCTCAACCGGCTGCAGCTGCGCAACACGCTGCAGATGGTCGACATCACCGACCAGTCCGAGTCGCTGATCTTCGCCGGCACGCTGCGCAACCCGGTGGCCCGGTGACGATCACCCGTGACGCCTGGGGAATCCCGCATGTGCAGGCTGGATCCGTCCTCGAGATCGCGCGCGAGCAGGGTCGTGCGACGGCCCAGGACCGACCGTGGCAGCTCGAGGTCGAACGCCGCCGGGCGGAGGGGACGTGCGCCGAGGTGTTCGGTCCCGCGGCACTCGAATGGGACGTGCTGGCGCGGCGCGCGCTGATCGTCGACATCGCGCGACGTGCGTACGCCGCGTTGTCGGAGGAGGGCGCGGCGTTCGTCCGTGCATACGTCGACGGCCTCAACGAGGTCCTTGGCAGCAACGTCGCCGGTGGTCGAGGAGGTTGCGCAGCAACCGTCTCGAGACCCTGGCAGCCGTGGACGCCGCTGGCCGTCTTCTCCGTGCAGCACCTGCTCTTCTCCACCTTCCCGAGCAAGCTCTGGCGCCAGCACGTCCTCGACACCGCCGGCCCCGATGCGGCCGAGTGGATCGACCTGTTCCGCACGGAGGGACTGCCCGGCGGCAGCAACGCGTTCGCCGTCGCCGGTTCGCTCACCGCCAGTGGGCTGCCGATCGTCGCCGGCGATCCGCACCGGGTGATCGAGGCGCCCGGCTGCTACGCCCAGGTCCGGCTGACCTGCACCGACCCCGACGACTCGTTCGACGTCACCGGCCTGACCTTCGTCGGCGTGCCGGGCGTCCAGCACTTCGGCCACGCCGGGTCCGTCGCGTGGGGCATCACCAACGCCGTCGCCGACACCGATGACGTGTACGACGAAGAGCTGGTCCGCCACGCAGGCGTGGTCCTCGCCCGCGGTACCGCCGGCTGGGAACCCGTCGCCCAGCGGGTCGAACTCGTTCGGGTCCGGTCGGGCGACGACACCTTCGATGCCGTCGAGGTCGAGGTCCTGGCGACTGACCGCGGCCCGGTCATCATCGGTGGACCGGACGACGACCGTGCGATCAGCCTGCGCACACCTGCCTTCGTGCTCGGCGAGCTCGGACTCGACGCGATCCTGCCGCTCCTGCGCTCGCGCAGCGCTGCTGACGTCGCCGACGCGTTCGGTGGCTGGGTGGCTCCGGTCAACAACCTGCTGGTCGCGGACAGGACCGGCCACGTCGAGCATCGTGTCGTCGGGCGGGTTCCCGAGCGTGCGGGTCGCGACTGGACCGGATGGGTTGCCGACCTCCCGCACCGCACCGGGTCGATCCTGGTCAGCGCCAACGATCGGGCGACCGAGGACTTCGCCCGGATCGGGGACGACTTCGCGCGACCGTTCCGTGCGGACCGGATCCGGGAACGCCTCGCCGAGCTCGCGGCCGCGGGCCCGATCACCCCGCAGCAGGCGGGCGACGTGCTGGCCGATGTCCGGCAGACCGCTGGTGCCGCACTGCTCGACACGATCGGCCGGCTCGTCGACCTCGACGGCCCGGCCGCCGACCTGCGCGACCGACTGCTCGCTTGGGACCGCGAGATGGCGGCCGACAGCGTGGACGCCGCGCTCTTCGCCGCGGTGCGCGCCGCAACCGTCGACGGCTTCGCTGCCGCGCCGGCCCTGGTCGGCGTCGACACCAGCCCGTACGGCGACCTGTTCGCTCCCTGGTTCGA
>JAKFEI010000220.1:0-19895 GCA_036675765.1 Nocardioides sp.
TGCGAGCGCTCGGTGGCCATGGCCCCGGTCCGGAGTCGAGCGTGGCGAAGCTGCTCGGCGTCCGCAGCCGTCAGGACTCCTCGGAGCTGGTCGTGAAGCTCCAGGGCGACGACCTCGCCGTACTGGGGCCGATCACCAAGGTGTCGGAGGACCCGCTGGCGGCCGACATCTGGGAGCAGCTCAACACGCGCTGCCTGTCGATCGCGGGTGGTACGACGCAGATCCTGCGCAACGTGGCTGCCGAGCGGATCCTCGGCCTGCCGCGCTGAGGTCTACTCAGGTGCAATGATCTCGGCGGGCGCTGACTGCTCGCGGCGCCAGAGGTTCCAGTGCCAGTTGAGGAACCGCTCGGTCGCGCGCACGAGGTGCTGCGACCGGATCGACGGGAAGATGTCGAACGCGTGCTGGGTGGTCGGCAGCTCGGCGTAGCTCACCGTGCGCTTCGAGGTGGCCCGCAGCGCCTGGACGAAGGCGCGCGCCTGGCCCACCTCGACGAGCGTGTCGTTGACGCCGTGGATCACGAAGAAGTCGGGCGCGTCGGCGGTGATCCGCAGCAGCGGAGACGCCTGCTCGTAGACGTCGGGCAGGTCGGAGTAGCGCTTGCGGAACACCCGCGGTCCGAGGAAGGTGTCGCGCATCAGGGCGGTGTTGGGCAGTCCGGTGACGCCGGCCATGTCGTAGACGCCGTAGTAGGGGACCGCGGCCTGGATCGTGGTGTCCGCGTCCTCGAAGCCGGGCTGGAACTCCGGCGCGTTCGGCGTGACGGCGGCCAGGGCGGAGAGGTGGCCGCCGGCCGACCCGCCGGTGATCGCGATGTAGTTCGGGTCGCCGCCGTAGGCCTCGATGTTCTCGCGGATCCAGGCGATCGCGGCCTTGACGTCGACGATGTGCGCCGGCCACGGGTCGCGGGGCGAGAGGCGGTAGTTGATCGCCACGCACACCCAGCCGCGGGCGGCGAGGTGCTGCATGAGGGGGAGTCCCTGCTGGTCCTTCCGGCCGATCGTCCAGGCGCCGCCGTGCACCTGCAGCAGCACTGGCGCGCCGGCGGCGGGGGTGACCTCCGAGGTGTAGACGTCGAGCATGCCGCGCTTGCCGTACGGCGCGAACGGGATGTCGCGGTGGACCTCCACCCCGGCCTTGCGGGCTGCGCGGCCGAAGGCGAACGGGTTCACGATCCGGCCCCACGGGGTCGCGAGGTCCGCAGGGGACGGCTTGGCATCGAGCTGCTCGACGTAGTCGACGCCGAGGCCCTCGACCAGGGCGTTCTCGGCCTCGGCCACCGAGCGGCGGCTCTGCTGGATCAGGTAGGCCAGGCCTGCCGAGGACAGGCCGGCGAGCGCGAGTCCGCGGACACTTCGGCGCGGTCCGGCGACATGCGCAGCCGCATCGGCGACGGTCAGCCCCAGGACGTGGGGAGCGAGTTCACCGGTGACCCAGCCGGCGAAGAACGCCGGGATGCCGGCGCGGAAGCCGGGGAGGGGCCGGATGGCGTTGGCGGTCAGCGCTGCGGTGATGGCCTGGCGCCGTACGAATCCCATGACCGGATCCTATCGGTGTCGTTGTAGGAACTGGTACGTGTTCTACTCAAGGACCGGCGCCCCGCACAGATGGAGAATGACGGATGGATCGGCTTTCGGGACTGGACGCGAGTTTTCTCTACCTGGAGACCCCCGACCAGTTGATGCACGTCTGTGCGGTCATGGTGCTGGACCCCGCGACGATGACGGCGACGTACTCCTTCGCCTCGCTCCAGGCGGCGCTGAACCGGAGTGTCCGTGACGTGCCGGACTTCACCCGCAAGGTGCGTGGCGTGCCCCTCGGGCTCGACCACCCCGTGTGGGTGCGCGACACGTCGTTCGACATCGAGCGCCACGTCCACCGCCTCGCCCTCCCGACGCCCGGTGGCTACCGCGAACTGATGGACCTGTGCGCGCACCTCGCGTCGCTCCCGCTGGACCGTTCTCGGCCGCTGTGGGAGATGTGGGTGATCGAGGGCTACCGGCCCGAGGGCGAGGACGAGAAGGTCGTCGTGTTCGCCAAGATGCACCACGCGACCGTCGACGGTGTCTCCGGCGCCAACCTGATCTCGCACCTCTGCACGATCGAGCCCGACGCTCCGCCGATGCTCGTCGAGCACGGCAAGTACCCGCGCAGCCCGGGGCGGCGCGAACTCCTCGGCCGTGCCGTCATCGGTACGGCGACCCGCCCCATCACGCTCGCGAAGGTGATCGGGCCGTCGGCCCAACTGGTCACCAGGACGATCGGCCGCGCCCGGCAGGGTACGGCGATGGCCGCACCGTTCTCCGCGCCGCGCACGTCCTTCAACGGCACGATCACCTCCCACCGCTCCATCGCGATGGTCGACCTGTCGCTCGACGACATCCGTGCGATCAAGAAGGACACGGGCACGACGGTCAATGACGTGGTCCTGGCGATCGCCGGGGGAGCGCTGCGCGCCTATCTCTCCGAACGTGACGAGTTGCCGACGGCCTCGCTGCTGGCGACGGTGCCGGTGAGTGTGCGCGACAGCTCGCGCAGGTCGTCGGGGTCCAACAAGGTGAGCGCCATGTTCACGAAGCTGGGCACCGACATCGCCGATCCGCTGGAGCGGTTGCAGATGCTCGCCCACCGCAACCGGATCGCGAAGGCCCACCACAACGCGATCAGCGCCGACGCGTTGCAGGACTGGGCAGAGTTCGCGGCGCCGCGGACGTTCGGCCTGGCGGTGCGGACCTATGCCAACCTGCGACTGGCCGAACGCCACCCCGTCGTCCACAACCTGGTCATCTCCAACGTCCCGGGCCCGCCGATCCCGCTCTACTTCATGGGTGCCCGGATCGAGGCGCTGTGCCCGCTGGGACCGGTCTTCCACGGTGCCGGCCTGAACCTCACGGTGATGTCGAACGCCGGGCAGATGCACGTCGGCGCGATCGCTTGTCGCGAGTCGATGCCGGACGCGGACGCGTTGGTGCGGCACTTCCCGCTGGAGCTCGAGCGGCTCCAGGCCGCCTGGGAGTCGAGCAGCCGCGAGGCACGAGCGGCGTATCGAGACGTCAGCGTTGACGGAAGTCCCGGCTCCGCGCGTTGACGGTGGCTGCCGCCTCGACGAACCGCGGAACGAACTTGTCCGACCCCAGCACGCACCCGGCGTGGCCGTCGTCGACCTCGTGGATGGTGGCGCCCGGGATCGAGCGCGCGAACGCGATCTGGCGCGCGGTGGGGATCACCCGGTCACGCATCATCACCACGACCGCGGTCGGGACGTCGATCCGGCCGAGCCATGGCCGGGAGTGGTGCTGGCCGAGCGCCGCCAGGGCCTGGCCGACGGCCCACGGGCTGGTGGAGCGGAACTCGCGCAGCGCCCACTCGTGCATGTCGGAGGGCACGACGTCGATGCCGCGACCGGCTGCCCGGGTCGCCCTGATGGCGGTGCGGGAGCGGGACAGGCCGCGCAGCGCGAGCATCGTGCTGCCCATGCCGAGGAAGAACCCGCGTTCGGCGGCGTTGAGCTGGAACCGGTCGGTGGTCGCCCCGAGGACGAGCCCCGACACCTTGTCGGGGTGCTGGCGCCAGACGCGCTGGGCGATGATCGAGCCCATCGAGTAGCCGCCGACGAGCACCTTCTCGAGGCCCAGGTCGTCGATCAGTGCCGCCACGTCGTCGGCGCAGTCGACGAGGGAGAACGCGTCACTCTGGATGCCCCTGCCGTGCCAGCGCTGGTCGAGGGTGATCACCCGGAATCTCTTCGCGAGCGGATGGATGACGGGGAAGAACGTGAGCAACCCCGTGGTGCCGAGGGCGTGCAGCAACACGATGGTCGGTGCGTGCGGGGTGGGGCCCGGGGTGTCGGTGACGTAGGTCGAGCCTCCGCGGCCCGGCAGTTCGACCATCCGGCCGCGCGGGACGTCGATCTCCGGGAGATGGACCCGACGGCGTGTGACATCGGTCAGTGAGACGACACCCATGCGAAGCAGACTAGAACACGTTACAGTTTGCTCCGTGGATGTTGAGGCGATCAATGCAGTCCGCGCCGTCGTCGGCGAGGTACTGGAGCGCGAGTCGGACGCTCGGGAGTGGGCGGCCTGGGCCGCTGCCGGCCTGACGTCGCTCCCGGTCCCCGAGGAGTACGGCGGCGAGGGGCTCGGGCTCACCGAAGTCGCCGTGCTGCTGCGCGAGGCCGGACACGCTGCCGTGCAGGTCCCCGCGTGGGAGACCCTCTGCTGTGGCGCGCTGACCCTGGCGTCGTACGGCACGGAGGCGCAGCGCAAGGAACTGCTGCCCGGCGTCGTCGCCGGCGACGTGATCCTGACGCCCGCGCTGCGCGGCACGGTGACTTTCGCCGACGGCACCGTCAACGGCCGCGCACTGTCGGTGACCTACGCGTGGAATGCCGCCCGCCTGCTGGTCATCGCTCGTGAGGGCGACCGCGACGTCGTCGCGCTCGTCGACCCGTCCGGTCCCGGCGTCACGCTGCTGGAGTCCAGCGCTTCCAGCGCCGCGCCCCGGCACACGGTCGTCCTCGAGAACGCTCCCGCCGAGGTGCTCGAGGACGGCGCCGCCGCCTACCTCTCCGACGTCGCCCGCGCCGGCCTCGCCGTCACGGCGGCGGGTGTGCTCGCCGGCGCCCGCGACCTGACCGCCGCCTACGTCAAGGGCCGCCAGCAGTTCGGCCGGTCACTGGCGGAGTTCCAGGCCGTGTCGCTGCAGATGGCCGACGTCTATGTCACCTCCCGCACCCTCGATCTCGCTGCCGACAACGCCGTCTGGCGCGTCGCCTCGGGCCTGCCGGCGGGCGACGACCTCGCCGTTGCCGGTTACTGGGTGAGCCAGGTGGCGCCGTACGCCTTCCGGACCTGCCACCACCTGCACGGCGGCATGGGCGTCGACATCACCTACCCGCTGGTCGGCTACACGACCTGGGGCACCGACCTGGCCCACGCGCTCGACACGACCGCCGCCCAGGTGCCGGTCGAGGCAGCCGAGGCCAAGAACCTCGAGCTCACCGAGGAGCAGCGCGCGCTCAAGGCCGAGGTCCGCGCCTACTTCACCGGCATCGCCCACGACGAGCCGTCCGACCCCGGCCCCGATGGCGCCTGGGACCGGCACGGTCCGACGTACCAGAAGCAGATCCGCCAGCTCGGCATCGACGGCTGGATGGGGATCGGCTGGCCCAAGGAGTACGGCGGCCACGGGCTCGGCGAGATCGAGCAGACGATCTTCGCCAACGAAGCGCAGTACGCCGACGTCCACCTGCCTGCGGTGACCCTGCAGACCGTGGGCCCGACCCTGATCCGCTACGGCACCGAGAAGCAGAAGGACATGTTCCTCTCGCGGATCCTCGCCGGCGACGTGCACTTCGCGATCGGCTACAGCGAGCCGGATGCCGGCACCGACCTCGCGTCGTTGCGCACCACCGCGAAGCGCGACGGCGACCACTACGTCGTCAACGGCCAGAAGATGTGGACCACGGGTGGCCACCAGGCCGACTACCTGTGGCTCGCCGTGCGTACCGACCCGGACGCCCCGAAGCACAAGGGCATCTCGATCCTGATCGTCGACACCACCGACCCCGGGTACAGCTGGACGCCGATCATCACGGCCGATGGCTCGCACCACGTCAATGCGACGTACTTCAACGACGTCCACGTGCCCGTCGAGATGCTGGTCGGCGAGGAGAACCAGGGGTGGAAGCTGATCACCACCCAGCTCAACCACGAGCGCGTCATGCTCGGCCCGGCCGGCCGGATCGAGGGACTGCGCGACCGGATCGTGCGCTGGGCCGACGCGGCCGGCGTGCGGGAACTGCCGGACGTCGTCGACCTGCTCGGCAAGACCACCGCCGTGTTCCGGATCAACGAGCTCCTCAACTGGGAGGTCGCGCGTGCGGCCGCGACCGGCGAGATCAAGGTCGCCGACGCGTCGTCGTCCAAGGTCTTCGCCGCCGACCAGGTCCAGCACCTGCTGGCCGACCTGATCTCCCTGGTGCACCGCCACGGTGACGCGGGGGAGCCCGAGACCAGGCGCCTGCTCGACTACCTCGACGCCCAGGCCAAGCGGAACCTCGTCATCACCTTCGGAGGCGGTGTGCAGGAAGTGCAGCGCGAGCTGATCTCGATGTTCGGCCTCGGCCTGCCGCGGGTGCCCCGATGACCGCCGCCGCAGGCTCGTCGAGTAGCGAGCGAGGAACGAGCGAGCGTATCGAGACGCCACTGGTCGCTGCGGACGTCCACGACCGGATCATGGCCGAGGCCGACCGCATCATGGCGCTCGGCGAGGCCTCGGAGACGCTGGCCCCGCATCCCGTGAACCAGCCGACGATCAGCGCGTGGCTCGACGCGATGCAGTACGACAACGAACGGTTCCGGACCGGCGAGGCGCCGCCGTCGATGGCCCAGGTCTGGACGATGCCCGGCCTCGGTCGCAAGCGGGCCGACGACGACCCGCTGCACTCGATGATGGGCATCCTCACCGACGCCGGCTTCACCGCCGTACTCGGCACGAACTGCGAGCAGACCTACGAGCGGTACCTCCGCGACGGCGAGCAGCTGCGGGTCACCACGTCGCTCGACTCCGTCGTCGGCCCCAAGAACACCGGCATGGGCCTGGGCTACTTCGTGACCTCGCGCAACCGCTGGTACGTCGACGGCCCGGACGGCCACAGTGAGCTGGTCGCGACGATGCTGTTCCGGGTCCTGAAGTTCATCCCCAAGGCCGGTGGTTGAGGTGCGAGCGGAGCAAGCCTCGACACCCGTGATCCGGCCGATGGTCAACCGCGACTCGGCGTACTTCTGGGAGGGGACGCAGAAGGGCGAGTTGCGGATCCAGAGCTGCAATGCGTGTGGCGCCCTGCGCCACCCACCCGGTCCTGCGTGCCCGGAGTGCGGTGCGCTCGACCGCGGCCATGTCGTCGCCTCCGGGCGCGGCACGGTCTTCTCCTACATCGTGCACCGCCACCCCCCGGTCCCCGGCAAGGAACTGCCCATCGTGATCGCCCTGATCGACCTCGAGGAGGGCGTCCGGATGGTCGGCGAGGTGACCGACGTGACCGACGCCGAGATCGAGATCGGCATGCCCTTGCAGGTCGCCTTCAACGATGTCGACGACGACCTGATCCTGCCGATCTGGACCCGTGTTCCCGAGGAGGGCAAGTGAGGACTCTCGAGGCCGGCCAGGTGATTCCCGAGTGGAGCCTGCCGATGACCCCGACCACGATCGTGAGCACCGCGATCGCGACCCGTGACTGGCAGGACGTCCACCACGACCGCGATGTCGCGCAGGCGGCGGGGTCGAAGGACATCTTCATGAACATCCTGACCACCAACGGACTCGTCGAGAAGTTCGTCGCCGACTGGGCCGGTCACGACTGCCAGCTGAAGGGGATCGCGATCCGGCTCGGCGCTCCCGCGCACCCCTACGACACGTTGACCTTCTCCGGGACCGTCACCGAGGTGGCTGACGGGGTGGCGACGATTGCGGTCGTCGGTCGGGTGTCGCTGGGCGACCACGTCACCGGCACGGTCAAGGTGACGGTCGGTGGTTGAGGTGCGAGCGGAGCGAGCCTCGAAACCCTCGCTCAGCGGCAAGGCGGCGATCGCCGGTATCGGTGCGACCGAGTTCTCCAAGGAGTCCGGTCGCTCCGAGCTCCAGCTCTCCGTCGAGGCGGTGCGGACCGCGCTGGCCGACTGCGGGCTGACGCCGGCCGACGTCGACGGCCTCGTCACCTTCACCATGGACACGTCGTCAGAGATCGCGGTTGCCCGCGAGCTCGGGATCCCGGAGCTCCGCTTCTTCAGCCGGGTCAACTACGGCGGCGGCGCGGGCTGCGCCACGATCCAGCAGGCCGCGATGGCCGTCGCGACCGGTGTGGCCGACGTCGTCGTCGCGTACCGCGGCTTCAACGAACGCTCGGGGTCCCGTTTCGGCCAGGTCTCGGTCGCTGCCGCGACCCAGGTCAACACCAACGGGCTCGACAACGCGTGGACCTACCCGATGGGGCTCGGCACTCCCGCCGCCACCGTCGCGATGCAGGCCCGCCGCTACATGCACGAGTACGGCGCCACGTCCGAGGACTTCGGGCGCGTCGCCGTTGCGGACCGCAGGCACGCGGCCAACAACCCGGCGGCCTTCTTCTACGGCAAGCCGATCACGCTCGAGGAGCACCAGGCCTCACGGATGATCGCGGACCCGCTGCACCTGCTCGACTGCTGCCAGGAGTCGGACGGTGCGGTCGCGATCGTCGTCGTGTCGGCGGAGCGGGCGCGCGACCTGGCCCGCAAGCCGGCGTACATCACGGCCGCAGCGCAGGGTTCGGGTCGCGACCAGTTCGTGATGACGTCGTACTACCGCGATGACATCGGCATCCCCGAGATGGGCGTCGTCGGCCGCGAGCTCTGGCGCCAGTCCGACCTCACCCCGGCCGACCTGCCGATGGCGATCCTCTACGACCACTTCACGCCGTATGTCCTCATGCAGCTCGAGGAGCTCGGCTTCTGTGGCCGCGGCGAGGCGAGGGACTTCATCAAGGACGGCGCGATCGAGATCGGTGGCCGCCTCCCCATCAACACCCACGGTGGCCAGCTCGGCGAGGCGTACATCCACGGCATGAACGGCATTGCCGAAGGCGTCCGTCAGATCCGGGGGACCTCCGTCAACCCGGTCGACGACGTGCAGAACGTGCTCGTCACCGCCGGCACCGGCGTGCCGACGAGCGGGTTGATCCTCAGCGCTTGATCGCCCGTTGGTCGAGGAGGTTGCGCAGCAACCGTCTCACTCGTTGGTCGAGGAGGTTGCGCAGCAACCGTCTCGAGACCCGCTGCGCTACGCCTGCTTGACCCACTGAGGAGTCAGCGAGGTGACCTGCGGCGGACCGGACAGCAGCGGCTCGACCTCGCGCAGGTAGGCGGCGTACGCGTCGGTTTCCAGGAACCGTTGCGACGACTCGGCGCTGTCGTAGACCTGGAACGCGCTGATCGCGTCCGGATCGGCGTTGTCGAAGCAGTAGAAGTACGCGATGTGGCCGGGGTTGCCGTCGACGGCGGGCGCCATGTGCGCCTCCCAGACCTTCTGTACGTCGTCCCGCCGTCCCGGCTGTGTCTGGTGGCGGATGATCAGTGCGAGTTGGGTCATGACGCGATGCTGTCACCGGCCACCGACATGCTCCGCCCGAGAACTACGCTGGCCCCGTGACTTCCGGGAACAAGCGGCAACCGAACGCGTTCGACCGATGGGTGATGGACCACTCCACCGCGGCTCTGTTCGTCGGTCTCGCGCTCGTGGTGGTCGGGGTCGTGCTCGGCGCAATGGCTCGGTCCGGCAGCGACATCGCCGGGGTGCTGCAGTGGGTGGCGTTCGCGCCCGCCATGGTGATCATCGGGATGTCTGGCCGGGCGAGGAGCATGACCAAGGGTTCTCGCCGCTGACCACGGCGTGACGGCCGGACTACTCGTCGACCCAGAAGTTGTCGTGCTCGGCCATGAAGGCGTCGTACTGCTCGGGTGTCCACTGTTCGCCGGCAGCGAGGCGAGCGAGTCCCTCGAAGTACGGCTCCCGTGGAGCGCCGGGGGAGAAGTGCAGCAGCATCGACGCGGGGGCGCCCGATGCGTTGCGGAAGCCGTGCAGCCCACCGGGCGGCACGTGGATGAAGTCGCCGGACCTCGTCGTGGTCCAGCCCTCACCGTTGTGGATCTGGATCTCGCCGTCGAGGATGTAGAACGACTCGGCGATGGTCTTGTGGAAGTGCGGGCCGGGGCCGCTCACGGCCTCGGAGAACTCCCAGCGGTAGAGCCCGAAGAGGCCGCCGGTGCTCTCGCCGCGAGCGAGGTAGTGGACGCGGTTCCCGTTGGGGTAGACCACCTCGGGAGTGGCATCGCCGGGGCGGACGCGGGCCGAGACCTCGCCGTCGCCGTCGTACAGGGGTGGGGGATACGACATGGCGCCACGCTACCTGCGCTGTCACTCCTTTTTCGGGCTACCGAGACCGATGCCGAGCGCCACTCCGAGGAGCAGGCCCAGGATCAGCAGGATGATTCGATCGGTGGCGAACCAGAGCAGCACACCGCCCAGACAGCAGAGACCGAGCGCGAGGCGGTTCACCCGCTCGACGGTAGCCGGTTCCGCGTGACGGGACCCACAACCTGTGGAGATCGTTGCTGTGCGACCATGGATCCAAGAGCTCGCGTGCTCTGGGGTCGGTGAAAATCCGAGCCGGCGGTGAATGGGTGAATGGTTTGCTTCGCTCACAGTCCGCGACCCGATCGCAGCCAGTGATCGGTTGACCAGGTGTGATTCCTGGACCGACGGTTAAAGTCCGGATGGGAAGTGCACGCACGAGTGTCCGACAGCGGAGCAGGTTTGCCGCCGTCGTTCGCCCTGCCAGACCCCGGAGTCCGTGAAGCAACACAACGGATGACGAAGAGGCAGCAGTGGCAGAGACCTTCACCCGCGAGTACGACGCGATGCGTCGCGCCCTTGCGCTGGCCGCGTCCCCCGGCGTGCCGCTCCATCCGAACCCCCGCGTCGGCTGCGTGCTGCTCGCCCCCGACGGCACCATCGTCGGTGAGGGGTTCCACCGTGGCGCGGGCAACCCCCACGCCGAGATCGAAGCCCTGACGGCTGCTGGCGAACGTGCTGCTGGTGCCACCGCCGTCGTCACCCTCGAGCCCTGCAACCACACCGGCCGGACCGGCCCGTGCTCCGAGGCCCTCATTGCTGCCGGCGTACGACGAGTGGTGGTCGCCCAGCGTGACCCGAACCCGGTGGCCGGTGGGGGCATGGAGGTGCTTGCCGCAGCCGGGATCGAGACCGACGCCGGGACCCTCGAGGAGGCTGCGGTCGCGCTGAACCCGGCGTGGACCTTCGCGCACGTCCACGGCCGCCCGTTCGTCACCTGGAAGTTCGCCACGACCCTCGACGGTCGGTCGGCGGCCAGCGACGGGACCTCCCGCTGGGTCTCCTCGTTGCCCGCGCGCCACGACACCCACCTGCTGCGCGCGCTCTGCGACACGATGCTGGTCGGTACCAACACCGTCGAGGTCGACGACCCGCAGCTGACCGTGCGCGACGAGGACGACCAGCCGCTCGCCGTACAACCGCTCCGGGTGGTGCTCGGTCGACGTGACCTCGATGCGGACCGGCGGATCTTCGACGACGTCGCGGAGACCGTGCACCTGCGCACCCGCGACCCGCTCGAGGCGCTGCAGACCCTCTACGCCGAGCACGACCGGCACCACGTCTTCCTCGAGGGTGGCCCGACGGTGGCGGCCGCGTTCATCAAGGCGGGCCTGGTCGACGAGGTCGTCACCTACGTTGCGCCCCTCCTGCTGGGTGCGGGCAAGGCTGCCGTGGGGCGGCTGGGAATCGGCACCATCACCAAGGCGTTGCGATTCGAGTTGGTCGACACCGCTGTCATCGGCGAGGGAACCGAGGCGAACGTCCGCCTCACCCTGCGACCCGCTGCCACCACCGAGAGGAACTGACCAGATGTTCACCGGCATCGTCGAGGAGCTCGGCACCGTCGCCGCCATCGAGGACCAGGGCGACGCGATCCGGCTCACCATCACGTCCGACATCACGCTGTCCGATGCGGGTCTCGGTGACTCGATCGCGGTCAACGGCTGTTGCCTGACCGTCGCTGAGCGCACCGACACCACGTGGACGGCCGACGTGATGGCCGAGACGCTCGACAAGACCAGCATCGGCGACCTCGTCGTGGGCGAGCAGGTCAACCTGGAGCGCGCCGTCACTGCGGAGAAGCGCCTTGGCGGCCACATCGTCCAGGGCCACGTCGACGCGGTCGGCGAAGTCGTTGCCCGGACCCCCAGTGAGCACTGGGAGGTCGTGGAGATCGCGATGCCCGCCGAGCTCGGCCGCTACCTCGTCGACAAGGGTTCCATCACCGTCGACGGCACCTCTCTCACCGTCGTGGAGGCGGGGGAGACCACCTTCACCGTGAGCCTCATTCCCGAGACGCTCGCGCGCACCACCCTCGGCTTCCGGACACCCGGCAGCCGGGTCAACCTCGAGGTCGACGTCATCGCCAAGCACGTCGAGAAGCTCGTTCGCGCCTACGCAGCCCCTGCGGCAAAGGAGAACTGACATGTCCGTCAGGCTGGATTCCATCGAGCGAGCCATCGCCGACATCGCCGCAGGCAAGGCGGTGATCGTCGTCGACGACGAGGACCGCGAGAACGAGGGCGACATCATCTTCGCCGCGAGCAAGGCCACGCCCGAGCTGATGGCGTGGACGATCCGCCACTCCAGTGGCGTGATCTGCGTGCCGATGCCCGGGGACATGCTCGACCGGCTGGAGATCCCCCTCATGACGCCGCACAACAAGGACGCCTACCGGACGGCGTACACGCTGTCGGTGGACGCCCGCGACGGTGTCTCGACCGGCATCTCCGCCGCCGACCGCGCGCACACGGCGCGGGTCCTGGCCGACTCGGCCACCGAGTCGTGGGAGCTGACGCGTCCCGGACACGTCTTCCCCCTGCGCTACCGCGAGGGTGGCGTTCTGGTCCGCCGCGGCCACACCGAGTCCGCCGTCGACCTGTGCCGCCTCGCCGGGCTGACTCCGGCCGGTGTGCTCGTCGAGGTCGTCAACGACGACGGCACCATGAAGCGCGCCCCCGAGCTGCGCGAGTTCGCGGACGAGCACGGTGTCGCGATGATCTCGATCGAGGACCTCGTCCGGTACCGCCGCCGCGTCGAGCGCCACGTGGTGCGCGAGGCCGAGACCCGCCTGCCCACCAGCCACGGCGAGTTCACCGCGATCGGTTACACGATCACGGTCGACAACAGCGAGCACGTCGCCCTCGTGTACGGCGACCTGGACACCCTGAACGACGAAGGCCCCGTGCTGACGCGGGTCCACTCCGAGTGCCTGACCGGTGACGTGTTCGGCAGCAGCCGCTGCGACTGCGGGCCCCAGCTCAACGAGGCGCTCGACCGGATCGTCGAGGAGGGCCGCGGCGTGCTGGTCTACCTCCGTGGACACGAGGGCCGGGGGATCGGCCTGGTCGCGAAGCTGCAGGCCTACCAGCTGCAGGACGGCGGCCGCGACACCGTGGACGCCAACCTCGACCTGGGCCTGCCCGCCGATGCGCGCCACTACGGCGCCGCCACCCAGATCCTCAAGGACCTCGGGGTCGCCGAGGTGCGCCTGCTCACGAACAACCCCGAGAAGGTCAGCGACCTCGAGGACTACGGCATCAAGGTCGCCGAGCGAGTCCAGCTCACGCCTCACCCCAACGACCACAACCTGGCCTACCTGCTCACCAAGCGGGACCGGATGGGCCACGACCTGCCCCATCTCGCACTCGCCGAGACCGAACGCGAAGGAAGCATCTGACATGGCTGGACACGGCGCCCCCGAGATCGCGCCCATCGACTGCCACGACCTGCGGGTCGCGGTCGTGGCGGCAAGCTGGCACACCGAGGTGATGGATGGCCTGATCGCGGGCGCGCAGCGGGCCTTTGCGGACCACAAGCTCGAAGCGCCCGTCGTGGTGCGGGTGCCCGGCACGTTCGAGCTGCCGGTGGCAGCGGCAGCCCTCGCGCCGTCGTACGACGCCGTGATCGCGCTCGGGGTGGTCATCCGCGGTGGTACCCCCCACTTCGACTTCGTGTGCAACGCCGCGACCGACGGCCTGACCCGCGTCTCGCTCGACCACTCGACGCCGATCGGGTTCGGCGTCCTCACCTGTGACGACGACGCCCAGGCCCTCGACCGGGCCGGCCTGCCGGGCTCCTCGGAGGACAAAGGCTACGAGGCGGCCTCGGCTGCGTTGCAGACCGCGGCGACCCTCAAGCGCATCCGCCGGGGCTACGGACAGTAGGGACCGATAGGCTCAACCCCTGTGAAGACGTTCGACGAGCTGTTCGCTGAGCTCAGCGAGAAGGCCCAGACCCGGCCCGAGGGCTCGGGCACCGTGGCGGCCCTCGATGCCGGCGTCCATGCGATCGGCAAGAAGCTGATCGAGGAAGCCGCCGAGTCCTGGATGGCTGCAGAGCATGAGGGCCGCGAGGCCACCGCGCTGGAGATCAGCCAGCTGCTCTACCACGCCCAGGTCCTCATGATCGCGAGCGGACTCTCGCTCGAGGACGTCTACACCCACCTCTGAGGAACACTTCATGCTGAAGATCGCCGTCCCCAACAAGGGGGCCCTGTCCGAGGCCGCCTCGACGATGTTGCGCGAAGCGGGCTACGCCCAGCGCTCGGACTCCAAGCAGCTCACCAAGCTCGACCCCGACAACGGTGTCGAATTCTTCTACCTGCGCCCGCGCGACATCGCGCTGTACGTCGGCGAGGGCACCCTCGACGCCGGCATCACCGGGCGCGACCTGCTCCTCGACTCTCACGCCCACGCCACCGAGGCGCTGCAGCTCGGCTTCGGCCGATCGAAGTTCCGCTTCGCCGCCAAGCCCGGCACGGCCACGGACGTGCACGACCTCGGCGGCCTCCGGGTCGCGACGTCGTACGACGGCGTCCTCAAGCGCTACCTCGCCGATCTCGGCGTCGACGCCAGCGTCGTGCGCCTCGACGGTGCGGTCGAGACCAGCATCCAGCTCGGTGTGGCCGACGTGATCGCCGATGTCGTCGAGACGGGCAGCACCCTGCGTGCGGCCGGCCTGGAGGTGTTCGGCGACGTGATCCTCGAGTCCGAGGCCGTGATGATCACGCGCGTGGACGCCGACGCCGGCGCGTTGGAGACCCTCACCCGGCGCCTGCAGGGCGTGCTGGTGGCCCGCGCCTACGTGATGATGGACTACGACATCCCGGTCCAGCAGGTCGAGCAGGCCATCGCGCTCACCCCCGGCATCGAGAGCCCGACCGTCAGCCCGCTTCATCGCGAAGGCTGGGTCGCCGTTCGCTCGATGGTGCAGCGTTCGGCTGCCCAGCGCGTGATGGACGACCTGTGGGCGCTCGGTGCCCGGGCCATCCTCACGACCGACATCCACGCCTGCCGGCTCTGATGGCCGAAACCCAGGCGACCCCTGCGTTGCCCCGGACCTGGCGCCCGTTCGGTCCGCGGATGGCGGCAGCCGTCTTCGGGGTCGTCCTCATCGGCGCGTTCGCGTGGCTCTGGGTCGGCTTCGACCAGGACACGAAGGACTCGGTCGGATTCCTGCAGAAGGCCACCGTCATCGGCTTCATCCTGTTGGGCCTGTTCCTGATGAACGGCCTGGCCCGGTCCCGGGTCATCGCTCGCGACACTGGCTTGACGATCATCAACGGCTACCGCAAGCACGAGCTGGCGTGGTCCGAGGTGGGCACGGTGAAGTTCCCCCAGGGAGCGCCGTGGCCGCACCTGCTGCAGTCCGGGGACGAGAAGCTGTCCCTCATGGGCATCCACTCCTCCGACGGGCAGCGGGCGGCCATCGCGATCCGCGAACTGCGCGCCGTCGTGGCCGCTCGCACGGCCTGATCAGGAGCGGGACGGCTCCCATCGACCCTTCGCGATCTCGCGTATGCCCCACTGGGCGGCATACGTCTCGCCCGGCTCGAGCACGATCAGGTCGTCGCCGGAGTTGAACGCGTCCGGGGGAGCGGTCATCGGCTCGATGGCCACCGAGGACCGCGGCGTCTTCGTGTCCTCGCCGGTGTAGACCTGCAGCCAGTGGTGCTCGGCGTCGACCCAGAGAGCCACGCCGTGGCCCGCGCCTTGTTCGCTGCGCAGGTAGACCGTCGCTGTCCCGTTCTCGTCGCGAGCAAGGTCGGTCACGGCGTGATTGAGTACGAGCATCCCGATCGGGTCGGGGTCCTCATCGAGGTGGATCCCCTCGATCGGGGCTCGTCCGATCGGCAGCAACCGGTCAGGATCAGTGACCAGGTAGGTCCGGGCCGGCAGGGTGAGCTCCCACGTTCCGCATTCGCCCTCGCCCGCCACCAGATAGGGATGCGCGCCCGACGCATAGGGCGCAGCAGTGCTCGCCAGGTTCGTCGCGCCCTGGGTCACGTGGAGCCCGTCCGGCCCGAGCGCGTAGGTGACCCGGAGGTCGAGCGCCCACGGATAGCCCGTCTGGGCTGGGAGGAAGTAGCTGAGCTCGAGCCGATCGGCCTCCTGTGAGACGACCGACCAGGCCACCCACCGCACCAGTCCGTGCGAGGCGTTCTGTCGCGACGGCTCCGTCAGTGCGAGCTGCTGCTGCTTGCCCCCGAAGGTGTAGCGCCCGTCGCGGATCCGGTTCGGCCACGGCATCAGCAGCTGTCCGCGGCCACCGTCGGCCATTGCGTCCTCGGCGAACCCCTCGATCAGCGGACGTCCCTCGAAGCTCAGCTCGCGCAGCGCACCGCCGCTCTCGGTCACCACGGCGCGATAGCCCGCGGACTCGATGACGAACTGGTCCCCGCTCGGTGGCTTCACGACACCGGACCCTAGTCGCGGATCAGGTCGCGATGACCACATCGGCACGGGCGCGCGTGTTCTCGCGCTCGTGCAGGGCTGCCTCGTCGTCCATCCAGGTCAGCCAGTGATCGAGTTGGTCGTCGCCGTCGCGCGCCAGGCCACGCGCCAACCGGGTCTCCCGATCGGCCTCCACCCAGACGAGCAACGTCACCAGGTCGTCGTACGACGACGCGGCGGAGCCGACGCCCTCGAGGATGAGCAACGGGCCTGGCGTGACGTCGCGCGCCTCGGCCCAGCCGTCGGCAACCCAGTCCCACCGCCGCCACTGGCCGTTCTCGTCGGCCGCCAGCGGACGCAGCAACGCATCGATGCTCGCACCCAGACCGGGTAGTCCGCGCCAGCCCTCGAGCATCTCGTCGGTGCCGATCACGACGGCCTCGGGAGCGAGACTCGCGATGGCCGCAGCCAGCGTGGTCTTGCCGGACCCGGCCAGGCCGTCGATGCAGATCAGCCGTCCGGCGCCCAGCGTGGCCGGGCGAGCGAGGGCGGCAGCCAGGACCTCAGAAGGCGAGGCCATGTCCCCGGTAGGTCGGCACTTCGGCGACGAACCGCTCGCCGTCGGCGAGCAGCACGGTGGTGCCGTGCTCGAAGGGCTCACCGGACTTCGCGTGCCGGAACCACACGAGGTCACCGATCGCGAGGGTCGGCGCATTGGTCCCGACCAGCGGCGTCTGCACCTCGCCCGCGCCCTCGAGACCGGTCAGGCTCAGGCCGGCCGGCGCCCACGGCACGGGAGCGCGGTCCGCGCCCACCGGACCGGAGGCGATCAGGCCCCCGCCGTGCACGGTCGCGATCTCGCTGGTCGGCTTTCGGGTGACCGGCAGCCCGAAGAACGCGGCCGGGGTCGGATGGAATGACTGGTAATGATCGAACAACGTCGGCCCCAGCAGGCCGGAGCCCGCGGTGACCTCGGTGACGACCGGGTCGGCCGCCGAGGACTCCAGCGACCCCGAGCCACCGGCGTTCCAGAAGATCGGTCCGGTGTGGCCGCGGTGCCCCTCGAGTGCGTTCAGGCCCTCGGCGATCGCGGTCCTGCGGACCTCGAGCTGGGCGACCGACAGCTGCTTGAGCTTGCGCACGACCGCCGACTTCGCGCGCTGGTGCGGCACGGCGTCGGGGACGCCGGCCACCTGGCCCTCATAGGTCATCACGCCGACGAACTGGAAGCCCGGTCGCTCGATCACGGTGCGGGCGAGCTCGCTGACCGACCCGACGTCGTACAAGGGGGAGCGCTTGGGTCCGACCAGTTGGCCGCCCCAGCGCAGGCCCGCATCGATGTCGATGGCCACCCGGATCGGGACGGCGGTGGAGGCGCGGAGGGCGTCGACCGCGTCGAGGTGGGCGACGTCGTCGATCATGATCGTGATCCGCGAGGCCGCACGGGGCGAGGCGACCAGCGACGACAGGGCGCGCCGGTCGACGCTGGGGTAGGCGACCACGATGTCGTCGCTGATGTCCTGCTCGGCGAGCCACAGTGCCTCGGCCAGCGTGTAGGCCAGCACCCCGGCGAATCCGTCGATCGCCAGTGCCCGCGTGATCAGCGCCGGGACCCGCAGCGACTTCGACGCGACCCGGATCGGCGTACCCCCGGCCCGGCGGACGAGGTCCGCAGCGTTGGCGTCGAAGGCGTCGAGATCGACCACGAACGTGGGGGTGGACAACGGGTCGGGCCAGGCCTGGACGGCCGTGGCGAGGCGCGCCGCCAGGCGGTTGCGCGCGACAGACGTGTGATGCACGTCGTCATGTTTCCACGAGTGCCATGATCCTCCGGTGACCGAACCGCCGAACGAGCGCCCCGATGCGCGCCGCCTCGAAGGATCGGCCTACGTCGATGACGACGGAAGCGCCGATGCCGCACTGGCCACCGCCCTCAAGGAGTACGACGAAGGGTCGGCGCCGTACCCCGCCGTCATCGCCGCGATCGCCCCGGCGCGACTGATCGTCCCGGTCATCGCGCTCCTCGGCGAGACGGGCGAGGGGGCCGTGGGCGCTGATGGCACCGCGCTCGTCACGGACAAGTCGAGCGACATGGCCGCCGTACTCCTGACCGGGGCCGACGGCCGGCTCGCCCTGCTCGCCTTCACCGATCTCGACGCGCTCGCCCGCTGGGACCCGCAGGCCCGGCCGGTGCCGGTCGCCGCACACCTGGCCGCAGCAACAGCGGTCCAGGAGGGCGCCGCGGCGGTGGTCATCGATGTCGCCGGACCGCATGCGTTCGCGCTCGCCGACGACGACCTCCACCGGGTCGCCTCGGGGTGGACGACGGTCCAGCTCGAGGACGGTGGCTGGGGCTGGCTCGGCACCGCTCCCGATGACAACGCTGCGGATTAGCCCCCGGCGGAACATCTCCGATACCATCGGGCGTTGACCGATCAGTCCGCTCTCGCGAGCGGGCAGATCCACAAGCGGGGACCAGCACCATCGTCTCCCACCCGCACGGCCGCCAGGTTGTCGGGTCCGGTCCATGGAGAGCCCCATTCTCCGTTGTCTCACGACAGCGGAGTGGCACGACGGGGTTCGCTACTGGCTTCCGCTTGTTTTAGCGGGAGCCTTTTCCTTTTCCCAGTTCCACTTGGGAAGGCGTTGACGGACTCCCGACCGAACGAGTTTGGAGGACACATCAGCACCGAGCTGCGCATCAACGAGCGGATCCGGGTTCCCGAGGTCCGGCTTGTTGGACCCAACGGCGAGACCGTGGGCATCGTTTCCACCGACCAGGCACTCAAGCTTGCGCAAGAGGCCGACCTGGACCTGGTGGAGATTGCCCCCATGGGCAAGCCCCCCGTCTGCAAGCTCATGGACTACGGGAAGTTCAAGTACGAGAACGCCCAGAAGGCCCGTGAAGCACGACGGAACCAGACCAACGTCATCATCAAGGAGATGAAGCTCCGGCCGAAGATCGATGCCCACGACTACGAGACCAAAAAGGGTCACGTCGTGCGCTTCCTCAAGGCTGGCGACAAGGTCAAGATCACGATCATGTTCCGCGGTCGCGAGCAGCACCGCCCCGAGCTGGGGTACCGCCTGCTGCAGCGACTGGCCGAAGACATCGGGGAGCTCGGTTTCATCGAGTCCAACCCGAAGCAGGACGGCCGCAACATGGTGATGGTCCTGGGTCCGCACAAGAAGAAGGCCGAGGCCAAGGCCGAGGTCAAGGCGGCCAAGGAAGAACGCCGTGCCGAGCGGGAGGCCGAAGAGGCCGAAGACCGCGCCGCGCAGGCGGAGCGCACGGCCATCAAGCCTGCTGCTCAGAAGAAGGAACGGGGTCGCTCGGAGAACCTCGACCCCGAGATCGAAGCCTGAGCAACACCCTTCGGGCCCGGCACGTCGGGCCCCACTGAACTTCGCAACAAGGAGACGAGAGACATGCCGAAGAACAAGACGCACTCCGGTGCCAAGAAGCGGTTCAAGGTGACGGGCAGCGGCAAGATCCTTCGTCAGAAGGCTGGCATGCGCCACAACCTGGAGAAGAAGGCCTCCAAGGTCACC
>JAKFEI010000519.1:0-3111 GCA_036675765.1 Nocardioides sp.
GAGCACCGCTGGCCGCTCGCCGGGCTGCTGGTCTCCCTCGCCGCGGGTGTGCTGGCCTGGCACCTGGCTGGCCATCTTGACCGAGCGTGGCTCCGGCGCAGATCCGGGGCAGCAAGCTGCCCGTCGGCGCCTCCCGCCACGCTGCCGGTCAGACCTCATCACTACGCTCCCCATCGAACCGAACGACAGGAATCCCGATGAAGAACCGCCTGCTGCGCGCCGGTCTCGGCCTCGCCGCCGTCACCCTCGTCGCTCCGATGCTCGCCGCCTGCAGCGGTGACGACGAGCCGAAGCTGGTCATCTACAACGCCCAGCACGAGCCGCTGCTCAAGGAGCTGGCTCCGGCGTTCACGAAGGAGACCGGCATCGAGGTCGAGCTCCGCAACGGCAAGGACCTCGAGCTGTCCAACCAGCTCGTCCAGGAGGGCGACGCGTCGCCGGCCGACGTGTTCCTCACCGAGAACTCCCCCGCCATGTCCCAGGTCGAGGCGGCCGGTCTGTTCGAGAAGCTGCCCGCCGACCTGGTGGCGCCGATCCCCGCGCAGTACCGCCCCCGCAGTGGTCTGTGGACCGGATTCGTGGCGCGCTCGACGGTGCTGGTCTACAACACCGACAAGGTCCAGGTGTCCGACCTCCCGGCCTCGATCCTCGACCTCGCGAAGCCCGAGTGGAAGGGCCGCCTGTCGTTCTCCCCGACCGGCGCCGACTTCCAGGCGATCGTCGCTGCGGTCCTCGAGCTCGAGGGTGCGGAGGCCACGAAGGCGTGGCTCGAGGGCATCAAGGACAACGGCAAGGTCTACGACGGCAACAACCTCGTGCTGGAGGCCGTCGACTCCGGCGAAATCGAGGTCGGCATCGTCTACCACTACTACTGGGAGCGCGACCACAAGGAGAACGGCGACGTCTCCGACAACAGCGAGCAGTACTACTTCACCAAGCAGGACCCCGGCGCGTTCGTGAGTGTCTCCGGCGCGGGCGTCCTGAAGTCGAGCGACATGAAGGACGAGGCCGAGCAGTTCATCGAGTTCCTCGTGAACGAGAAGGGCCAGCAGGTCCTCGCCGACAGCTATGCGCTGGAGTACCCGCTCAACCCGGCCGTCCAGCTCGAGGGCGTGGCCAAGCCGTTCAGCGAGCTCCAGCCGCCGGTGGTCAACGTGTCCGACCTCGACGCCAAGGCCACCTTCGCCCTGATGACCGAGGTCGGATTCTTCTGAGCGCGGGACAGGCGTTGAAGCGACCCCCCGCGGCCGGAAGGCCGCGGGGGGTCGCTGCGCCTGCGTTTCCCCTCCTCGTCGTCGGACTCCTGATCGCGGCGCTGACCCTGGTGCCGCTCGGGTACGTCCTGTGGACCACCGCCGAGCTCGGCCGCGACGAGGCCACGAACTTCCTGTGGCGGCCCCGCATCGGCGAGCTGCTCTGGAACACCACGCGGCTGCTGGTGGCAGGCGTGTTCACCAGCGTCGTCGTCGGCGTGGCCGGGGCGTGGGTGGTCGAGCGCACCGACGTACCCGCGCGCGTGTGGTGGCACGGCCTGCTCTGCGCGCCCCTGGCGGTCCCGGCGTTCGTCAACGGCTACGGCTGGGTCTCGCTGACCCACGACGTGCAGTCCTTCCCGGGCGCCGTGATGGTCGTGACGCTGTCGTACTTCCCGCTCGTCTACCTGCCGACCGTCGCAGCGCTGCGCCGCCTCGATCCCGCCGTCGAGGAAGTCGCCACGGCGCTCGGAAAGGGGCCCTGGCAGGTCTTCTTCCGGGTCACCCTGCCCGCGATCAGCCCGGCCGTGCTGGGCGGTTCGCTCCTCGTCGGACTGCACCTGCTGGCCGAGTACGGCGCCCTGCAGCTGCTCAACTACCCGACCCTGACGACCGCGATCCTCCAGCAGTACGCCACGGTCTTCAACGGACCGGAAGCCACCCTGCTGGCCCTCGTCCTCGTGGTCTTCTGCCTGCTGCTGCTCGGCATCGAGCTGCTCCTGCGCGGCCGGGGTTCGCGGGCGCGTGTCGGCTCGGGCACCAACCGCCAGTTCGCCCCGATCCGCCTCGGGCGGCACAAGCCCTGGGTCGTCGGGTCGCTCGCCCTGCTGGCCGTGTGGGCCCTCGGCGTCCCGCTCGCCAGCCTCGCCCGCTGGCTGGCCCGCGGCACCTCGGCCGGCGTCGACATGGGCGAGCTGAGCGGGGCCCTCTGGTCGACGCTGATGCTCGCCGTTCTCGGCGGTGCCCTGGCGACGGCCGCGGCGATCCCGGTCGTGTGGCTGGCCGTGCGGCACCGCAGCCTGCTGACCACCAGCATCGAACGCAGCGTCTACACCGCGAGCGCGATGCCCGGCATCGTGATCGCGCTCGCGCTGGTGACCGTGTCGATCCGCGTGGTGCCGTCGATCTACCAGACCCTCGGCCTGCTGCTGATCGGCTACCTGATCCTCTTCCTGCCCCGTGCCGTGGTCAGCGTCCGGGCCACGTTCGAGCTCGTGCCCCCGGGCATCGAGGAGGTCGGGCGCAGCCTGGGCTGCACCGGCCCGGAGGTCGCTCGACGCGTCACGCTGCCCCTCGTCGTACCCGGTCTGGCGGCGGCCGCGGCCCTCGTCGCCCTGGCCGTCTCCACCGAGCTCACGGCCACCCTGCTGCTCGCTCCGATCGGCACCGATACGCTCGCCACCGAGTTCTGGTCCGATGCCTCCTCGATCGCGTACGGCGCCGCGGCACCCTACGCACTGGCGTTGATCCTGCTCTCCGTTCCGTCCACCTGGCTGCTGGCCCGGCTGAGCATGAGGAGCCGTTCGTGACCACCCCGATGAGCGCCGCCCTGGAGATCCGCGGCCTCGAAGCGGGATACGGCGGCGCCCCCGTCCTGCACGGCCTCGACCTCGTCGTGCCCAGCGGAGTCACCTCGATCCTCGGATCGTCGGGCTGCGGCAAGACCACCCTGCTGCGTGCCGTCGCCGGCTTCGTCCGGCCCTCCGGCGGCAGCATCACCGTCGCCGGCACCGAGGTGGTCGGCGGTCGCCGCATCGTGCCCGCCCGCCAGCGCGGACTCGGCTACGTGCCGCAGGAAGGCGCACTGTTCCCGCACCTCACCGTCGCGCGCAACGTCGCCTTCGGCCTCCCCCGCGCC
>JAKFEI010000468.1:0-3106 GCA_036675765.1 Nocardioides sp.
CGTGGGCCTTCTCCTTGCCCGGGACTTCCTCGGTCAGGCTCTTGCCCTTGTTGTTCTTGCGGTCGAGAGCCTCGCGCATCTTGGCCTTGAGGTCGTCGTTCGCGTTACTGGCAGCCATGGGGGGCGTTCCTTCCTCGGTGCGGACGGTGACGGTTCCACCGTAGTCGCACAACGGGCAACCGATCAGGTCAGTTTCTTCTGGAACTCGCCGCTGCGGGCGCCGCACACGAAACCCAGTCGCTCGTTGATCGCGATCATGTGGTCGTTGACCCCCGCGTTCCAGGTGACGGTACGACGACCCGTCACGTTGCTGCCCGCCTGGAGTGCGCGGTGGTTGGCCACCTTCACCGCCAGTCCCAGCCGGTGGCCGCGGTGCTCGCGATGCACGAGGGTGCCCCACTGGAAGAGGAACGGGTTGTCGGGGTGGGTCTCGGCGACGTGCGTGTAGGCGACCACGGTTCCGGTGACGTCGAGTGCCACCGTGTGCCACATCGTCCGTCCCTGCGCGGCCTGGCTCTTCTCGGACTCCCGGAAGGCAGGCACGTCGACGGCCTCGTTCTCGTGCTCGCCGGTGCCGGACGGTGCTTCCGTCGCCAGGGTCGAGGACAACTCGAGCCAGCTGACCACGAGGTCCTCGGGAATCGGCCCGGCCCAGGACCGGATCTCGTAGTCGCGGTGGTACGGCGCGGTCTCCTCGGCAAGGGCGCTCAACAGGTCCTCGGGGATCGGAAGGCTGAGCTCGCGCTGGATCTCGCCGAGCGTGAGGGTGTAGCCGTGGGCTCGGGCGAACTCCGCGCCCGGGGTGCCGGCACCGTCTTCCGGGCCGTCGAAGGGCCACGCCGGCAGCGCATCCAGCTTCGTCCGGCCGCCGGCCAGGGCCACCGCCTCGAGATGGGTGAGCATCGCGCTGCCCAGCCCGCGTCGTCGTACCTCGGGACGGATGCCGACGTGCAACTCCGCGTTGTCGAGGTTGTCCTTCAACGGCAACGACATCCGCGCGACCGCGACGACCTCACCGTCGAGGGCGCCGCTGAACAGCCGGAACTGACGCAGGCCACTGGCGTCCCCGACGATCGGGAGCAGTTCCTCGTAGGCCCAGTACGTCGCGTGGTCGCCGATGTCGTGGCGCTCCGCCGCGATCGCGGTGTCGACCCAGGCCCGGGCTCCGGCCTCGTCGCCGCGCTGGAGCTCGGTGATCTGCAGTTCGCTCATCGCGTCCGCACCACCCTCGCCTCGTCCCAGACCGGATCATCCGACTCGTAGACCGAGCCGTCGGAACCGAACACGCAGAACCGGTCGAAGCCGCGGGCGAACCAGCGGTCGTGGGTGACCGCGACGACGGTCCCGTCGAAGGCCGCGAGGCCCTCCTCCAGGGCTTCGGCCGACTGGACGTCGAGGTTGTCAGTCGGCTCGTCGAGCAGCAGGAGGGTCGCGCCCGACAGCTCGAGAAGCAGGATCTGGAACCGCGCCTGCTGGCCACCCGACAGCGACTCGAACTTCTGCTCCGAGCTCGCCGCCAGCTCGTAGCGGTCCAGTACCCGCGCGGCCTGTTCGCGCCCCATGCCCTTGCGCCCGTTGGGCGAGCCGTCGCCGCGGTGCAGGATCTCGAGCAGCGTGCGACCGGTCAGCTCGGGGTGTTCGTGGGTCTGCACGAACCATCCGGGTCGCACCCGTGCGCCGAGCCGGGCGCGGCCGGTGTGGTTGACCGGAGCGATGTCCGCGTCACCGACGGGCTGGTGCTCGATGTCCGGGTCGCTGCCGCCCGCGGCGAGCAGCCGCAGGAAGTGGGACTTGCCGGAGCCGTTCGATCCGAGCACGGCCAACCGGTCGCCGTACCAGACCTCGAGGTCGAAGGGCTTCATCAAGCCGGTGAGCTCGACGTCCTCACACACGATGGCGCGCTTGCCGGTGCGGGCGCCGGAGAGCCGCATCGTCACCTGCTGCTCGCGCGGCTGCTCGGTCGGCGGACCGGCCTCCTGGAACTTGCGGAGGCGGGTCTGCGCGGCGCGGTACTGCGACGACATGCCGTCGTTGTACTCGGCCTTGATCTTCAGCCGGAGCACGAGCGCCTTGAGCTTCGCCTCCTCCTCGTCCCAACGTCGACGCAGCTCGGCGAAGCGGGCGAACCGGTCCTTCCTGGCCTCGTGGTACGACGTGAAGTTGCCCGCGTGCGTCCAGGTGCTGTTGCCGCCGCCACCCGCCCCGAGCTCCACCGTGACGACGTGCGTGGCCGTGTTGGCGAGCAGTTCGCGGTCGTGGCTGATGAAGAGAATCGTCTTGTCCGATGCGGCAATCCGCTGCTCGAGCCAGATCTTTCCGGGCACGTCGAGGAAGTTGTCCGGCTCGTCGAGCAGCAGCACTTCCTCGGGTCCGGCGAGGAGATACTCCAGCACCAGCCGCTTCTGCTCGCCGCCGGACAGGGTGCGCAGCTCGCGGTACTTCGCGCGGTCGTACGCCAGCGCCAGGGCCTTGACCGTGCACACGTCCCAGATCACCTCGACGTCGTACCCGCCGGCGTCGGCGTACTCCGACAACGCCGTGGCGTAGGCGATCTGGGTCTTCTCGTCGTCGGTGTCCATGAGCGCGAGCTCCCACCGATCGACCTCCGCCTGCGCGCGACGCACCCGCTCGGGGGCGAGGCTGAGCAGCAGGTCGCCGACCGTCGGCTGTTCCGCAAGGCCCCGGTCGACCATCTGGCGCATCACGCCGAGCCCACCGGAGCGGGTCACGACACCGGCGTGCGGCGAGAGGTCACCGGTGATGATCCGGAACAGCGTCGTCTTGCCCGCACCGTTCGCACCGACCAGCGCGACCTTGGCACCCTCACCCACCCGGAACGCGACGTCGTCGAGAAGGACCCGCCCATCGGGCAGTTCGTACCGGAGACCTGCGACCTCTACGTGACCCACAAGAGGTGATTGTCCGTCATCCGGCGCTCGCGGGCGAACGGATTGTCAGCTCCGGAGATCGGGGAACTCGCGGAGCGACCTCCCCCGACGCACCCGCCCGTTGGTCGAGGAGGTTGCGCAGCAACCGTCGCCCGTTGGTCGAGGAGGTTGCGCAGCAACCGTCGCCCGTTGGTCGAGGAGGTTGCGCAGCAACCGTC
>JAKFEI010000368.1:0-19787 GCA_036675765.1 Nocardioides sp.
TGCTGTGGATGTGCCTGACCGGCGTCGGCCTCGGCCTGCTCGGCACCGAGTACTGCAAGCGCCGGCGCGGGATCCGAGCCGAGCGCGCCGCCGATGGCGAGTGAGCTCCCTCCGACCCGCTGGGCCCTCGGCGGCTCGAAGAACAGCGGCTACGGGGACCGTTTCGCCGAACTGATCAGTCAGGGCAAGGACGTCGACGGCGAGGCTCGCCTCGCCGACACCCTCGTCGACCGCGGTGCCCGGATCCTCGACGCCGGCTCCGGCATGGGCCGGGTCGGCGGGTACCTCCAGGCGCAGGGCCACCGGGTGGTCGCAGCCGAGCCCGACCCGGAGCTCGTGGAACAGTCGCGACGGACCTACCCCGCACTGGACGTGGTGCCGCTCGAGATCCTCGCGCTCACCCGCGACGCGATGGCCGCAGCCGGTGCGCCCGACGGGTTCGACCTGGTGGTGTGCGTCGGCAACGTGCTGACGTTCGTCGCGGACGGCACCGAGGTGGCCGTGCTCCAGCGCCTGCGCGACCTGCTTGCCCCGAGCGGGCGGATCCTCGCGGGCTTCCACCTCCGCGGTGGGCCGAGCTCGGCCCGGCCCTACTCCCCCGACGAGTTCATCGCCGACGCAGCGTCAGCGGGACTCCGGATCGACCACCGGTTCGGCGGCTACGACCTGCGCCCGGTCGACGACGACTACGCCGTCTGGCTGCTCAGCCGGGCGCGAGACGCGTCTCGCGCCTAGAAAACCTCCAGGTCGTCGGTGCCGATGGTGTCGATGACCGGCGGGGCCGGCGGCTGGGACTGCTGGCGCTTGCTGAGTCGGACCTCGGAGTGCGCGCCACAGCCGTGCTGGAAGGCGACGACACGCGCGTCGTCGTTGGCGTCACCGTTGGCGCAGACGCCGAACATCTCCGACAGCGGGCCGGCGAGGCGGACCAGGAAGCCGCAGGAGTAGCACTGGTGCGGGGCCGACTTCGCGATCGGGGCATCCGGGCCGGACTCGCCGTCGTACCAGCGCTCGGCGGCGATGTCGCGGCCCTCTGGTGAGAGCACGCGGACCCGGCCCAGGCCGAGGTCCTTGGCGACCTCCCGGATCTGGGTCTTCTCGTCGGTGTCGAGCGGGTCGTCGCCGAAGGAGTACGTCGGCACGAGGCGCGGGTCCTCGTCGGAGACGGGCAGCAGGTCGCCGGGCGAGAGGTCCCCGGGCTGGAGACGGTCGCGGTAGGGCACCCAGGCGGGAGCGATGATCGCTTCGGTGCCGGGCAGCAGCACGACCTCGACGACCGTGACCTTGCGCTGGCGGGACGCCCGCGTGAGGGTCACCGCCCACTGCCAGCCGTGGTAGCCCTTGCGGTTGCAGCCGAAGAGGTGGGTGACGACCCGCAGGCCGTCGACCTGGTGGCCGAGGTGGTCGCCCACGTCGGCGGCGTCGACCTCGTCGAGCAGCGCGGTACGCGCTTCATCAACGGCGTCGGCCGCGACGGCGTCGGTCAACTTGCGCTCGAGTGTGGACACGGGGCACAGCATCCCTCATTCGGGCGATGCTCGTCACGTCGGGGGACCGTGCCGGGACGTCGGGGGGTGTGGCTTCGACACCAACAGGCAAGATGGACGTCGTGAGCCATCCGCCTCCACCACCTCCTCCCCCGCCGCCTCCGCGCGACGGTTCGAGTGACGGTTCGAGGGGGGCGTCGGACGCCGATCTGACTGAAACAGGGTCGATGCGTGCCGTCGGCGCGGGCCTCGGGACCGGCGCCAAGGCCACGGCACGCGGGCTCAAGGCCACCGCGGCGGTGACCGGGCGCGCCAGTCGGGCCACGTTCCGCCAGGCCCGCAAGGCTGCCGGCGCCCAGGGCGCGGAGCGGTCCGGGCTCAAGCGACTGATCGAGCTGCACTCGTTCAACGCCGCCGGTGACTCCGCCTTCGCGATCGCCCTGGCGGGAACGGTGTTCTTCGCCGGAGCGACCAGTGGCGAGCGCGGACCGGTGCTGTTGTTCCTCGGCCTGACGATGGTGCCGTTCGCCATCGTCGCCCCGCTGATCGGACCGTTCCTCGACCGGTTCAGCCACGGCCGGCGCTGGGCGATCGGCTCGACCTTCGCCCTGCGCGCGTTCCTGTGCTGGGTGCTGGCCGGAACCCTTGCCGACGGCTCACCCTGGTTCTACGTCGCCGCCCTCGGCGTCCTCGTCTCGTCGAAGGCGTACGGCGTCGCGAAGGCCTCGGCCGTCCCCCGCCTGCTCCCCCACGAGATCACCCTGGTGAAGGCGAACGGCCGCGTTGCCCTCGCCGGCGTCGTGGGGGCGTGCGTGTCGGCCCCGCTCGCGGGTGCGGCCTACTGGATCGGCCCCGAGTGGGCCTGCCGCTACGCCTTCGTCGTGTTCGCCGTCGGCACGGTCGCCGCGATCCTGCTGCCGGGCCAGGTCGACTCGTCGACGGGCGAGGAGTCCGTCGAGGAGCGACGCGACGCGGTCACCGGCGCGCGTCGTACGGCCGGACTGCCACCGAAGGTGGCGTTCGCGCTCCGGGCCAACTGCGGCCCCCGACTGCTGTCGGGCTTCCTCACCATGTTCATGACCTTCGTGCTGGCCACCGAGCCCCTCGAGGGCTGGGAGACCACGACCAAGTCGACCGTGCTCCTCGGCCTGGTCATCGGCGGCGCCGGCCTGGGCAACACCATCGGCATCTTCGTGGCGTCGCTCGCACGCAAGATCAACCCGGTCGTGATGGTGGTCGTCGCGCTGCTCGCCGACATCGTGGCGCTGCTGTTCGCGACCATCGTCTACAGCGCGCTGCCGCTGGTCATCCTCGGCCTGACGGTGGGGCTGATGCAGTACCTCGCGAAGGTCTCCCTGGACTCGACCATCCAGACCGGCGTCCCGGCACGCGCCCACGCGAGCGCGTTCGCCAAGGGCGACACCACCCTGCAACTGGCGTGGGTGGTCGGCGGATTCCTCGGCGTGATCCTGTCCTACCCCGCGGTCAACGACTTCGGACTGGCGTTCGCTGCGGTGCTGGTGACCGCCTGGGCGGTGTTCGTGCTGCGCAGCGCGCCCCACAAGCGGGGAAGCAAGCAGAGCCCGCCGATCCCCGCCTGACTCTCCCTACAGCTCGAGCTCGTCGGCGAGGGCGCGGAGCACCTTCGCCACCGGCTGGGCCGTACGGCGGTCGGGGTGCCGGCCGTGGCGGTAGGCCTCGCCGACGCCGTCGAGCAGGCGGATCAGGTCCTCGACGATCAGGACCATGTCCTCCGGCGACTTGCGGCGGGCCTGCTGCTGGTTGCGGGAGACCGAAGCGGGTGCGTCGATGAGGCGGACCTGGAGCGCCTGGTCGCCGCGGCGGCCCTGGGCGATCCCGAACTCGACCTTGGTGCCCGCCTTGAGGGTGGTGACGCCCTCGGGCAGCGCGTCGGACCGGACGTAGACGTCCGCCCCGCCGTCCTGGGAGAGGAAGCCGAAGCCCTTCTCCGTGTCGTACCACTTCACCTTGCCACTCGGCACGGTCTCGACCTTCCTCACTGATCACGCAGTTGCCGCGCGCCTGTCGGCTCGCGATCCCACATGTTAGTGGTCGTGGGTGGTCGGGCCCGACGTCGTACCCTCGCGGACGTGGGAAGCGAACCGTCACCGCCGCAACTTCTGCCCCCTCCGCTGCCGTTGCGGACCGAGCGACTCGTGCTGCGCACCGTGGTCGCCGGCGACCGCGCGGCGATCGGGGACTACTGCGCGAAGCCCGAGGTGACCCGCTACCTGCCGTTCCCCGCACTCGACGACGAAGGCCTGACGAAACGGATGGGTCGCCTCGTCGGGGCCACCGCGCCCTCGACCGTCGGGGAGTTCCTCGCCCTGGCCGTGGAGTTCGAGGGCGTGCTCGTCGGCGACCTGATGCTGCGCTTCAACGCGAGCCACGGGCCCGGCGACGCCCCGTCGATCGGTGAGCTCGGCTGGGTCTTCGCGCCGGAGCACGCCGGCCGCGGGTTCGCCACCGAGTCCGCACGCGCCCTCATCGACCTCGCGTTCGGGCACTACCCGCTGCACCGCGTGATGGCCCAGCTCGACCCGCGCAATGCCGCCTCCGCGGCCCTGTGCGAGCGCCTGGGGATGCGCCAGGAAGCACACACCCGCGAGGACTTCGCCGATCGTGACGGCACCTGGGGCGACACGGCCGTCTACGGCCTGCTGCGGCGGGAGTGGGCGGCGCTGTAGTTCGCCGACTTGGGGTTTGTCACCGCCGACTTGGGGTTTGTCGACGTACGACCCGTCGACAAGTCACAACTCGATGGTGACAAGTCACTACTCGGCGGTGACAAACCCCAAGTCGGCTCAGCTCGCGCGTTCGACGCGCATCATCCGGTCGCCGAACCGGACGACGTCGCCCGCGAGCAGCGTGCTCGGGCGCCCGGGCGTGAGCGACTTCGACATTCCGCCCCGCACGACGAAGGACCCGTTGGTCGAACCACGGTCCATCACGACCAGCGCCCCGTCGGGCGCGACCTGGAACTGGGCGTGCGTCTTGGACAGCGACATGTCCGAGGACCGCAGGGGTACGACGTGGCGGACCGGCTCGCCCGGACGCGGCTCGGGGCGGCGGCCGACGAGGGCGAGGCCCTCGACCACGAACGCCTCCCCCGAGTCGAACGACACCCGCCACTGGGTCGTCGGGGGCGCAGCGGGCGTGGGCACGGCGGGCGTGGGCACGGCGGGCGGTACCTGACCGGCGGGGGCCTGACCGGCGGCCGGGGCCTGCACGGGCGCGGCCCGGTGCGCTCCGGGTGCCGGCGCGACCACGGGCGGCCGCACCGGAGCGGGAGCGGGGGCAGCGACGGGTGCTGGAGCGGGGGCGGGAGCAGCGACCGGGACGGGAGCCGGACGTACGACGGGCGCAGGCGCGGGCGCTGGAGCCGGGGCGGGCACCGGCATGGGCGTCGGTACCGGGATCGACTCAGGCGCCGGGACGGGCACCAGGCGCATCGCAGTGAGGTTCACGATCTGCTGCGGGCGGTCGTCGACCTCGTCGCTGGCGACCGGCATCGGACGGACGTCGACCACGACGGCATCGCCGATCTGGTCGTGCAGGGCACGCCGCTGCCTCGTGGGGTCGGCCGCGGCCGTCCAGGCCAGCGTGGCCAGGCCGAGGCCGACAGTGGGGATCCCCGCCACACCCAGCGCCAGCGAGCGCCCGACCGCGGGCATCACGCCGATCGGGCGACCAGTCGTGCGTCGTACGACGCGAAGGCCCACGACGGCCTTGCCCGGGGTGAGCCCGGTCGACCCCACGACCACAGCCGTGACGAGGCCGATCAGGATCACCGCACCCAGGAACGATGCGAGGGCGATCCAGACCTCGTCACGCGCAACGAAGCGCCAGACCGCGACGCCGATACCGGCGGCGATCCCCCAGCCGATCGTGCGGTCCAGCACGAACGCAGAGAAGCGTCGATCGAGCTCGGCCGGTGGAAACATCACCGGCTCCGCCGTGGGCGGGACGAGGGACATGAATGTGCTCCGAGTAGCGGTGGCCCGTCAGGGCCGGGTGACCTGGATGGTGACTCCATCGCCCAGGTTGATGATGGCGCCAGGAATCAGCTGGACAGCGATACCGGGCTTGAGGTCCTCCGGCCCCAGTCCCGGCTGCACCAGAACGGTGCCGTTGGTCGAACCCATGTCGGTCACGACAGCGGTGCCGTGGTCGGCGCCGGTGCCGGGGCGGACCTCCACATGGGTCGAGGAGATCTCGTGGAGACGGCTCGGCACGGTGACCAGCGTCGGCTGCTCGGTCGAGGTGAACCGGCGTGCCTCGGGTGCGCGGCCGATGAGGACGGCCCGGTCGACGACGATGGTCTGCCCGTCGGAGATGAGGAGCGTCGCGACCGGCGCGGTGATCGCCGGGGCCTGCGGCTGGCCGGGGATGCCGGACGGGGGAACCGCCGGCTCGCCGCCACCTGCGACGGTCAGGCCGTCGTGCTCGAGCGGGAAGCCGGGCGGCGGGGGTACGGCGCCGCCGACGGGTTCCCACGATCCGATGGGCAGGGGCGGAGCATCGGCCACACCGGCGTCGATCGGCGGCGGGGGCGGCGTCCAGCCGGAAGGTGCCACCTCCGTGGCCCCGCCGAGCGGCGGGAACGGCGGCGGCGGAACGGCGGGGGTGTCGGGCTCGGCGAGGGGGTCGGGCTCGCTGGCGGCAGGCGCGGCCGGGACGTCGGCCGGAGCCGGGTTGTCCCAGGGCGTGACCCACCCGTCGGGCGCCGCATGGTCCGGCGCAGCAGGCGGGTCCACGGGAGCATCCGCCGGCGCCTCCACGGGTACGTCGAGGGACGGCGGGACCTCGCCCAGCGGGTCACTCAGCGGATCGGCCAGCGGATCGGTCAGCGGGTTGCCGGCGATGGGGTCCATGACCTCGGTGGCCGGACCTTCGTCGAACGGTGAGGCCTCGGCCACCACGTCCTCCGCAGCGCCGTCCATCGCGCTGTCCATCGCGTCGTCGCCCACGGCGTCCTCGGCCATCGCGGCATCGGCGAGGGACCCGTCCATGACGTCGCCCTCGACGGGGGCGTCATCGCCCAGGTCGGCGTCGGCACCGGCCGGCTCCATCGTGGTCTCGGGTTCGGGGGCCAGATGGGCGCCACCGAAGGACGGGGGCGGCGGGGGCTCCCAGGGTGCGTCGGCCTCGGGGGCGAGGCCGCCGGCAACCAGTCCGCCGGCAACCAGCCCACCGGCAACCAGCCCACCGGCAACCAGCCCACTCGCAGCCAGCCCGCCGTCAACCGGGCCGCCCTCGGCCACCATGTCCTCCTCGGCGATCTCCTCCGGCGTCTCGACCGGGGAGTCGTCGGCGTGCTCGTCCACGGCGGCAACCACCGGGACGACCATCGGGGCGACCATCGGGACGTCGTCGGCATCGGTCATCGCGCTGTCGGCCGAGGGCGCCTGCGCGGCTGGCCGGTCGATCCGGCCGACCCGGACGAGTCCACCGAGGATCGGGAAGTCGGCGGAGGCCTCGTCAGCGTCGCCGGGAACGGTCACGGTCAGTGCGGTGACGCCCTCGACGGCGCGCTCCACCCAGGTGTGGCTCGCGGCGCCGTCCAGTGCGACGTCCTCGCCGGCACCGGTGAGCGACGCCGTGACGCCCTGGCCGCGCAGCAGGATCCGGGTGGGGCCGTCGTCGGTACTCACCAGGACGAAGCCCGGGATCTTGCTCAAGCCGGAGGCGAGCAGACCGTCGAGGACCTCGTCGAAACCGGCGCCGCCGTCGACCAGGGACCACAGGGAAACAACCTGGTCCTTCTGTGACTCGGGCAGCAGGATCGTGACCTTGCTCCCGAACACCGCGAACCAGGATCCAGCTCGGTAGGACCAGGCGCCGGTGGCGCCCGTGGCGATCTCGCTCATGGGAGAGCTCCCAACTTCTGCTCCAGACTCACCCGCTGCGCATCGGAGTCGTACGGATCTGTGTGGGTCAATCCCACCACATCCACGACGACTGCGGTGGCGTTGTCGTGGCCGCCCGCACTCAGGGCCGCCGCGACGAGCTGTTCGGCGGCGTCCCGCGGGTCCTCGCACCCGCCCAGAATCGCCCCGATCTGCTCGTCGGAGACCATCCCGCTGACCCCGTCGGAGCACAGCAGCAGCCGCTCCGCCGCGGCCAGTGGCATCAGGAAGAAGTCGGCCTCGCCACTCACACTGCCCGGCAGGGCCGATCCGCCCAGCGCGCGGGTGATGACGTTGCGGCTGGGGTGCACGGCAGCCGCCGCGGCACTGATCTGACCGGCGTCGACCATCTCCTGGACGAGGCTGTGATCGACGCTGACCTGCTCGAGGACTCCGTCGGTGTGGCGGTAGATCCGCGAGTCACCGACGTTGGCCAGCAGCCAGCGCGGGCCGTCGTCGGAATCGACCAGCAGGGCGACCACGGCGGTCGTGCCTGCGGAGAACGAGGCGGGCGCGCCGTTGGCGCGCTGCTCGGCGTCGTACGCAAGGATCCGGTCCTGGACCGCTTGCAGGGTGGAGGCGATCACCTCGGCGCCGCGCGCTGCGTCGTACCCGTCGGCAGCCAGGCGGGCGAACTCCTCGATGACGATCCCGCTGGCCACGTCGCCACGGTCGTGTCCGCCCATGCCGTCGGCGACGACGAAGACCGGCGGATTCGCCAGATAGGCGTCCTCATTGGCCGAGCGGACGAGCCCGACATCGGTGGCGGAGCCGTGGTGCAGCTCGACCTGGTTGACGCCGATCACGCGCCCGGTCATTCGAGCGGGCCCGGGGTCGGTAGTTTGAGCAGCGTGGCACCAGGACCGATCGGACACCGGTCGTTGGCCGACCAATTGCGGTCGTGGCCCGACGAGCGGCTCCAACGCCTGCTCGCAGCACGTCCCGACCTTGCCACCCCTGCCCCTCACGACTTCGGTCAACTCGCCTCGCGCGCCGCGGTGAGGAACTCGATTGCGCGAACACTCGATGGACTCACCCGGGGCGAACTCTCCGTGCTTGATGCCCTCGTGGTGGCCGGTCAAACCACAGAATCCGAACTGATCTCGATCGTGTTGGCCGACCCGTCCTTCGTGGCCGCCACAGTGGCCCGCCTCGTGGACCTGGCGCTGGCCTGGGAGTCGCCCGAGGGGCTGCGCCCGCTCACCGGTGTCGCCGACAGCATGCTCGGCGGCGGCGAGGCCGGTGTGAGCGGCCTGCGGCCCCGCTCCCCCGGACGCCGGGGCCCGGTCGAACTCGAACCAGTCGTTGCTGCACTGCCACCGGAGGCCCGCGCGCTCCTGGACCACGTCGTGGCGAACGGGGGTACGGCGAAGCCCGGCACCGCCCGGATCGGCCTGCAGCCCGAGGACACCGAGACCCCCGCCGAACTGCTGATCGCGCTCCGCCTGCTGCTGCCCGGCGGGTCCCTGCAGCCGGGCCTGCTGATGGTGCCGGGCGAGGTCGGCCTCGTGGTGCGCGGCGGTCGGACGACGACCACCCCGATCGACGAGCCACCGCCCCTGGCGGCCGAGGCCCGGTCCCCCCGTCTGGCACAAGGCGCTGCCGTCGGTGCGGCGACGGACGTCGTACGACGGATGGAGACGTTGCTCGAGTGGTGGGGCGTGCGACCGGCGGCCGCCCTGCGCACCACGGGACTCGGCGTGCGGGAGCTGAAGGCGACGGCGACGTACCTCCAGGTCTCCGACGCCGTCGCGGCGCTGCTGGTGGAGGTGGCGGCCGAGGCCGGCCTGCTCGGTACCCGCGCCGGCTCCGACGGCAACCCGGTGTGGGTGCCGACGGAGCAGTTCGACCTGTGGCGTGAACTCCCGACCGCCGAGAAGTGGGCCGTGATCGCCCGTGCCTGGCTGACGAGCGCACGACTGCCGTCGCTGGTCGGCGAACGCGGTCCGGACCAGAAGCCGTGGAACGCGCTGACCCCCGAACTGTCGGCCTCCGGCATGCCCGAGGCCAAGGCCATGGCGCTCGCTGCGCTGGCCGAACTGCCCGAGGGGCACGGCCTGGCCGCCGGTACCGGACTTCCGTCACTGGTCGCCCGGCTGGCGTGGGAACGGCCGCGCCGTCCCCGCACCCGACCCGACCTGGTCGCGTGGGCGATCACGGAAGCAGCGGTCATCGGGATCACCGGCGCCGACGTCCTCGCGCCGTTCGGGCGAGCACTGGTCGCGGGCGACGACCCCGCCCCGGCGCTGGCCGCCGTGTTGCCGCCGCCCGTCGACCACGTCCTCATCCAGGCCGACCTGACCGCCGTGGCTCCCGGCCCGCTCGAACCGGATCTCGCCCGCCGCCTCAACCAGGTCGCGGACATCGAGTCCCACGGAGCGGCGACGGTCTACCGGTTCACGCCGGACTCCGTGCGGCGCGGACTGGACGTCGGCTGGACCGGCGCCGAACTCCAGGCCTTCCTGCTCGCGGCGTCCCGGACACCCGTGCCCCAGCCGCTGAGCTACCTGATCGACGACGTCGTGCGCAGCTTCGGCCGACTGCGCGTCGGCGTCGCGTCATCGTTCATCCGGTCCGAGGACGAGGCCGCCCTCGCCGGACTGATCGGCGACCCCCGCGCCGTCGGCCTGGGTCTCCAACGGATCGCGCCGACCGTGCTGGTCTGCACCGTGCCGATCGACGTCCTGCTGCCCAGGCTGCGCGACCTCGGCGTCGCGCCCGTCGTCGAAGGCCCGGACGGCGTCGTACGCGTCGGAACGGCGGAGCCGCTCCGGGCCCGGTCACCACGGACCCGCGACTCGGCGGACCCGGCACGCGCGGCTGCGCGCCAGTCGGCCCACGTGGTCACGGCTGTGTCGAACCTGCGGGAAGGCGATGCAGCGGCCCGCAACCGGCCGGCCTCGGCCTCGGCGCCCGGTGGTGGCGTGCTCTCCGCCCTTCGTGAAGCCATCGAGCGGCGCGGCGTCGTACTCATCGGCTTCACGGACAACCAGGGCGTCGTGAGCGAGCGCGCCGTCGCACCGCTCACCGTCGAAGGCGGACGGCTGACCGCGCGCGACCAGGACGCGGATGCCGACGACCCCGACGCCGAGCGGACCTACGCCGTGCACCGGATCAGTCGCGTCGTTCCCGTCGGGTGACCTGCAGGCTGCTGCGGCCCGTAGACTCGTGCGGTGACAGACGGACCGTTGATCGTGCAGTCGGACAAGTCCCTGCTGCTGGAGGTCGACCATCCGCAGGCGGCCGAGTGCCGCAAGGCGATCGCTCCCTTCGCAGAGCTCGAGCGCTCCCCCGAACACATCCACACCTACCGGCTCACGCCGCTCGGCCTCTGGAACGCCCGCGCCGCCGGTCACGACGCCGAGCAGGTCGTCGACACCCTGCTCAGCTTCTCGCGGTACGCCGTCCCGCACGCGTTGCTGGTCGATGTCGCGGAGACGATGGCGCGCTACGGCCGACTGAAGCTCGAGAAGCACCCGGTCCACGGCCTCGTGCTGACGTCGACCGACCGGCCCGTGCTCGAAGAGGTGCTGCGCGCCAAGAAGATCGCCGGCATGCTCGGCGAGCGCCTCGACCCCGACTCCGTGGCGGTCCACCCCTCCGAGCGGGGCAACCTCAAGCAGGCGCTGCTGAAGCTCGGCTGGCCGGCCGAGGACTACGCCGGGTACGTCGACGGCGAGGCCCACGCGATCGACCTGACCGAGGACGGCTGGGAGCTGCGCACCTACCAGCGTGAGGCAGCCGAGTCGTTCTGGAACGGCGGCTCCGGGGTCGTCGTACTGCCGTGTGGTGCGGGCAAGACCATCGTCGGTGCGGCCGCCATGGCGCAGGCGCAGGCCACGACGCTGATCCTGGTCACCAACACGGTCAGCGCGCGGCAGTGGAAGGACGAGCTGATCAAGCGCACGTCGCTGACCGCCGACGAGATCGGCGAGTACTCCGGCACGGTCAAGGAGATCCGCCCGGTCACGATCGCGACCTATCAGGTCGTCACGACCAAGCGGAAGGGTGTCTACCCGCACCTCGAGCTCTTCGACGCCCGCGACTGGGGCCTCATCGTGTACGACGAGGTGCACCTGCTGCCCGCACCGATCTTCCGGATGACCGCCAACCTCCAGGCCCGCCGCCGGATCGGCCTGACCGCGACGCTCGTGCGCGAGGACGGCCGCGAGGGTGACGTGTTCTCGCTCATCGGCCCGAAGCGCTACGACGCCCCGTGGAAGGACATCGAGGCGCAGGGCTGGATCGCGCCGGCCGACTGCATCGAGGTGCGGGTCAGCCTGACCGACTCCGCGCGGATGGTCTACGCCACCTCCGAGGCCGAGGAGCGCTACCGCCTGGCCGCGTGCACGCCGGAGAAGATCCGGGTCGTCCGCGACCTGGTCGCGCGCCACGCCCACCAGCCGACGCTCGTGATCGGTCAGTACCTCGACCAGATCGAGGAGCTGTCCCAGGCACTCGACGCCCCCGTCATCACGGGCGCCACCCCGGTCAAGGAACGCCAGCGCCTGTTCGAGGCATTCCGCAGTGGTGAGGTCGGGCTGCTGGTCGTGTCGAAGGTCGCGAACTTCTCGATCGACCTGCCCAGCGCGGAGGTCGCCATCCAGGTCTCCGGCTCGTTCGGTTCCCGCCAGGAGGAGGCCCAGCGCCTCGGCCGCCTGCTGCGCCCCGGGGAGCCCGGCCCCGACGGCGAGCGGAAGATCGCGCGGTTCTACACGATCGTCTCCCGCGACACCGTCGACGCCGACTTCGCCCAGAACCGCCAGCGGTTCCTGGCCGAGCAGGGGTACGCCTACCGGATCGTCGACGCCGACGACCTGGACGCGTCAGCCGACCAGGTCTGACCCGCGCGCCCGACGCGGTGGGTCGACGTACCAACCAGATTCGTCCTCGAACACGAGGATCGAGGACAAATCTGGTTGGTGGGTGGCTCCCGGTCAGGCTGCGGTGACCGCCTGTTCCTCCGCGGCGACCAGCGCCAACGCGAGGATCTCGGTCACGTGGCCGACGGGGTGCACCGTCAGCTGCTCCAGGATCTCCGCCGGTACGTCGTCCAGGTCGGGCCGGTTGCGTTCGGGAATGAACACGTCGGTGACCCCGGCCCGCTGCGCGGCGAGCAGCTTCTGCTTCACGCCGCCGATCGGGAGCACCCTCCCGGAGAGGGTGACCTCGCCGGTCATCGCCACGTCGGACCGCACAGGGCGACCGGTCAGCAGCGACACCAGCGCCGTCACCATCGTGACACCGGCGGACGGGCCGTCCTTCGGGATCGCACCCGCGGGGAAGTGCACGTGCAGCGAGCGCTCGAAGGCCGAGGCCGGGATGCCCAGCTCGGTGGCGTGCGAGCGCACCCAGGAGAGCGCGATCCGGGCCGATTCCTTCATCACGTCACCCAGCTGACCGGTCACCGTCAGACCGGCCTCGCCCTCGGCCACCGACGTCTCGACGTACAGCACGTCACCGCCCATGCCGGTCACCGCGAGACCGGTGGCGACGCCAGGCACGGAGGTCCGCTCCTGCACGTCCGGCGTGAACCGGGGACGCCCGATCAGGTCCTTGAGCTGGTCGAGGCCGATGTCGACGCGGTCCACCTCGCCCGACGCGAGACGGGCGGTGGCCTTGCGGAAGGCCTTGGCCAGCAGCCGCTCGACCTGGCGGACGCCCGCTTCGCGGGTGTAGTTCGACGCGATCTCGCGCAGCGCCTCGTCGCTGATCGTCACCTCATCGGTGCCGAGCGCGGCACGCTCGAGCTGCCGCGGCACCAGGAAGTCCCGCGCGATCGCGACCTTGTCGTCCTCGGTGTAGCCGTCGAGCGTGACGAGCTCCATCCGGTCCAGCAGTGCCGCCGGAATCTGGCCGATGTCGTTGGCGGTCGCGATGAACAGGACGTTCGACAGGTCGAGGTCCAGCTCGAGGTAGTGGTCGCGGAAGGTGTGGTTCTGCGCGGGGTCCAGGACCTCGAGCAGCGCCGCCGCGGGGTCACCGCGGTAGTCCGAGCCGACCTTGTCGATCTCGTCGAGGAGCACGACCGGGTTCATCGAGCCGGCCTCCTTGATGGCGCGTACGACGCGACCGGGCAGGGAACCGACGTACGTCCGTCGGTGGCCGCGGATCTCGGCCTCGTCCCGGACGCCGCCGAGGGCGACCCGGACGAAGTTGCGCCCGAGGGCGCGGGCGACGGACTCGCCGAGCGACGTCTTGCCTACTCCCGGAGGACCGGCCAGCAGGATGACGGCACCGGAGCCGCGGCCGCCGACGACGTCGAGGCCACGCTCCTCACGACGGGCACGAACGGCGAGGTACTCCGTGATCCGGTCCTTCACCTCGTCGAGCCCGTGGTGGTCGGCGTCGAGGACCGCGCGAGCAGCGACGACGTCCGTGTCGTCCTCGGTCCGGACCGACCACGGCAGGTCGAGGACCGTGTCGAGCCAGGTCCGGATCCAGCCGGCCTCGGGGTTCTGGTCACTGGCGCGTTCGAGCTTGTCGACCTCGCGCAGCAGCGCCTCGCGGACGTGGTCGGGTACGTCGGCGGCCTCGACCCGGCTGCGGTGGTCATCGGTGTCCGCCTCGCCGTCGCCGAGCTCCTTGCGGATCGCGGCGAGCTGCTGGCGCAAGAGGTAGTCGCGCTGCGACTTCTCCAGGGACTCCCGCACGTCCGACTCGATCTTCTCGCTGACCTCGGACTCGGCGACGAAGTCGCGGGTCCAGTCGACGAGGAGCTGCAGGCGCTCGGCCACCGCGGGCGTCTCGAGCAGCTGGCGCTTGCGGTCGTCGCTGAGGTACGGCGCGTACCCGGCCGTGTCGGCGAGCGTCGCCGGGTCCTCGATCCGGGTCACGTTGTCCGCGACCTGCCAGGCCTCGCGCCGGTGCAGGAGACCGACGACGAGCTGCTTGTACTCGTCGGCCAGCGCACGCACGGCGTCATCGACCGGACCGCCCTCGACGGTCTCGACCTCGACCCACAGCGCCGCACCGGGACCGGTCACGCCGCTCCCGATCCGGGCACGACCGCCGGCCTTCAGGACCGCCGCGGGTTCACCGCCGGAGAACCGGCCGACCTTCTCGATGCTCGCCACGACGCCGTACGACGCGTAGCGGTCCTCCAGGCGCGGGGCGACCAGGACCTGGGCGGATTCGCCGGACTCACGGGCCGCCAGCTGGGCGGCGTCGATGGCGGCACGGGCGGGCTCGTCGAGCTCGACCCGGACGACCATCCCGGGAAGCACCACGACGTCGGAGAGGAACAGCACCGGAAGCTGCACAGGGTTCGTCATGCACCTTCCAATGCATTCCGGGTTGGCGCTGTTCCTGCGTTCGCCACGGGCGAACCCGGGAACTTTCAGGCGTACAGCTCGGCAGGCACGATCCGGACGTCGTACGGTGCGCTGGCCACCCACTCCTCGTCACCGGACACCAGCGCCGCGACCTCGTAGCGCCCGCCGCGCAGCTCCCACGCCGTCAGGCTGGGAACCTCCGGATCGACGGGCCGAGAGTCGGGGTGGTCATGGCTTCCATGGTGCCTCCTCACGCAGACAGCTCGCCAGCGTTGAGTCGGGCGAGATCAGCGGCCGACCGTCCTTGGGCCGCACCCCATGCGTCATGGCCGCCGCCGATCCTGCTCTCGGTCAACGCGCCTCCGAACAGGCGCTCGACCGTGTCATCGACCGCCCGCGCCCGACTCCGGAGGACGGGGAGCGACGCGACAGCCCCGGCCTCGGCCAGGACAGCGCCGTTGGCCGCGGCCAGACGCTCCGCGATCCTCGACGCGAATCCGAGATGGAAGGAACGACGGAATGCAGACGTCCGGGACCGGTCCCCTGCTACGGCGTTGCGGGAGGCCTCGGCGAGCGCACGGCCGACTTGCACGAGGAGCGAGGTGAACAGGACCTCGACGGCGGCGAGGTCGTCGGCATGACCGACGACGACGCTCAGGTCGAGGCCGTTGATCCCGATCGCCCGGCACCTGTTGGCATCGGCAACGGCAGCAAGCAGCGCCCCCTTCACCACGACGTACGGGGGTTCGAGCAGCACGCGCGTCATGCACGGCTCGTCTCCCGCCGGGCACCGTTCGAGCCGGACTCGATCCACGGCGTGCCTGGCCATCAACTCCTGGGCCTTCGCCGTCAACAGTTCTGCTTCGGCCTCGAAGGTGGTCGACTCCGCCTTGGCCAGGAGCTTGCGAATCCGGTCGAGCAGGGGGTCCGCCGCGGCGGCGAGCATCGGGGCACCCGTGGCGACCAACGAGGGATCGACCCCGGGCGGCGGGATGAGCAGGGGAAGTCGCGGCAACCGGGAGAGCACTCGCCAGGCAGCCCCGACCGCGTCGTAGCACCGCCGCCGATCCATTCCTTCGCGCCGTCGCCACTGGCGCAGCCAGTCGTGGCGGGTCGACTCGCCCCGGCTGTCCAGCCGGTCGACCTGGGCCTGCCAGCGCGGGTCGATCACCTGGGACGTGCGGCGGTCGTGGTCGGCAACGATCGCGAGATCGACGAGTCGCGCCGCGATCCGGTCGGTCTTGTGCGCCACGACGTGCACCAGTTCGGCTGGTTGCCAGCCCTGCGACCACGCGCTGGCGAGCGCCTCGAGCAGGATCTGCTCCCCGGCGGGATCAACGACTGACACCGACCACAGCGCCAGCCGGTCAGACTCCGCGGTCGGCTGCCGTCTCACCTCCGTCGCCCGCCACAGCAGCCGTTGCCATGCCTCACGCACCGCCCGTACGTCGTGCCGATCTGTCATCTGCTCCTCCTGCTCCGGGTGCCGGACCAGGGACGTTCGCCGACAGGTCGGACATCCGAGCCAAGGCACCACCGGTCCTGTGGAGGAGAAGCCGCCACACGAATGCCTGTGGATGGCTGGTGGACGTGCGCGGCGGAGCAGATTGGCGCGGCGGCTCGTGGGCACGGTGGTCCGCATGACCGACAACGCACCCGTCCTGATCGAGGAACTCGACCGCCGCAACGACGCCCGCCGCGCCGCTCCCGGGGACCAGGCTGCCGAGATGGCGCTGTGGGAGGCCGCTGCCCGGCTCGGCCTCTGGTTCGTCGTGAACAACGGCACGGTCGAGGAGCCGCGACCGACGGGACTGCAGCTCGAGGGCGTCGGTTCGCTCATCGGCGTCTACAGCAATCGGGCACGCGCGCAGGCCGCGGCCGGCGAGGGCACGGTCCTGGGCGTTCCGATGCCGGCTGCACTCGACTGGCTGGCGTCGTACGCCCAGCGAGGGGTGAGCGGCATCGTCCTGGACCATCCGGGCATCGGCGCCTGGATTCCGCTGGCCAACCTCTCGTACCTCAAGCGCTGGGTCCCTGCCGGACAGGCGGTGATCACCACCGAGGTGGTGACAGCCGCCCCCGACGTGCAGGCCGCCATGGACGCCTACCGCGCCGAGCAGGGCGACGACACCTACACCAACGTGCTGCGCCTCCTGGTCACGGCCGACCTGCTGGTCGTGGTCGATCCCAGCGGCGACGGCACCGCGCCGACCCACATCCGCAACGGCCGGGGCGAACGCGTGGCCCTGGCCTTCACCGACAGCACCCGGCTCGTCGCCCTCTACGAGGGAAAGGCCGTTGACGTGCAGCAGCGTCCGGCAGCCGACGTCCTCGCCCTGGTCGCCGAGGAGTACGACGTGCTGGTCATCGACGCGCAGCACCCGTCATCGTTCGCCGCGACGCCCGAGTGGATCCGCGGGGTGCTCGACGAGACACGCTGAAGGATCAGGCCTCGACGTCCTCGGCGAACTGCTCGTGGTTGCGGATGACCTCGGCGATGATCACGTTGAGGATCTTCTCGGCGAAGTGCGGGTCCAGGCCCGAGCTCTCCGCCATCGAGCGGAGGCGGGCAATCTGCACCGACTCGCGCGCCGGGTCGGCGGGCGGCATGCCGGCCTTCGCCTTGAGCTGACCGACCTGCTCGGTGCACTTGAACCGCTCCGCGAGCAGGTGCACGAGGGCGGCGTCGAGGTTGTCGATGCTCGACCGGAGACGGTGGAGCTCGGCCCGCGCTTCTTCTGCACTCACGGGCTCCATCCTGCCGTACGGGTCGGTAAATGCTGTGTGCAAGCCATTTCCGCGGACCTAGCGTGGTCGGTTGGCCCGCACCCGTGGGCCGACCTGAACACCAGAAAGGCAGACCAGAGGAAACCACGATGGAGAAGATCACGCCGAAGCTCGTCAACTGGGCTTCGATCCTCGAGCAGGGCACGCGCGACCAGGCGGTGACGACGGCGAAGATGCCGTTCATCTTCCCGCACCTCGCACTGATGCCCGACGCCCACCTGGGCCTGGGGGCGACGGTGGGTTCGGTCATCCCGACCCTCGGCGCCATCATCCCGGCCGCGGTCGGCGTCGACATCGGCTGCGGCATGATCGCCGTGCGCACCCAGTTCACCGCAGACCAGCTGCCGACCGATCGGCGTCCGCTGCGCGAAGCCATCGAGCGGGCGATCCCGCTCTCGGCCGGCGCGGCCAACCGCAAGGTCAGCCGACCCCACACCGAGCAGCGGCTCGAGCAGCTCGCTGCAGCGGCGAGGGAAGCCGGCTTCGAGCCCGGGCGCTACGCGAGCCGGTGGGAACTGCAGCTGGGCACGCTCGGATCCGGCAATCACTTCATCGAGGTCACCGTCGACGAGGAGCAGCGGGTCTGGCTGTTCCTGCACTCGGGCTCGCGGGGCGTGGGCAACAAGATCGCCCAGAAGCACATCAAGGTCGCGCGCGACCTGTGCGAGAAGTGGTGGATCCCGCTGCCCGACAAGGACCTCGCCTACCTGGCCGAGGGCACCGACGAGTTCTGGGCCTACATCCGCGAGATGCGGTGGGCACAGCTCTACGCGCTGCTCAACCGCGAGGAGATGATGGACCGGGTCGTGCGGCAGTTCGCCGACTGGGTCGGGCTCGGGTCGGCCGACGACGTGGAGCGGTGCGAGGAGATCAACTGCCACCACAACTACACCGAGCAGGAGACCCACTTCAGCAAGCAGGTGTGGCTCTCCCGCAAGGGCGCGATCAACGCCGAGCTCGGGCGGCCGGGCCTGATCCCGGGTTCGATGGGGACGGCGTCGTACGTCGTCAGCGGGCTCGGGAACAAGGTGGCGCTCAACTCCGCGCCGCACGGGGCCGGGCGGGAGTACTCCCGTTCGCGGGCCCGGCGCACGTTCACGCGTGCGCAGCTGCAGGAGGCGATGGCCGGCATCGAGTACCGCGACACCGACGCGTTCATCGACGAGATCCCGGCGGCGTACAAGGACATCGACCAGGTGATGGCGGACGCCGCTGACCTGGTCGAGATCCGCCACACGCTGCGGCAGATCGTGAACGTGAAGGGCGACTAGGAAGACCCGGCAGTGACAGGTGTCGGGGCGGTCGGTTTGAATGTCCTGATGGAGGACGACCATCCCGACCTGCCCTGGCCCCTGTCCGGAGCCGACGCGCTCCGTGACGAGATCCTCGCCGCGTACGCCGACCCGCATCGCGGGCACCACGGCACCCGGCACCTGCGCGAGGTGCTCGCGCATCTCGACACCCTGAGCGAGCACGCGACGCCGTACGACCGCACGCCGGTCCTGCTGGCCGCGTGGTTCCACGATGCCGTGTACGACGGCGAGCGGGATGCCGAGGAGAGGTCCGCCAGCTGGGCGGAGGAGGCGCTCCCCACCTTCACCGACGCCGCCACCGTGGCCGAGGTGGCCCGACTGGTGCGGCTGACCGAGCACCACCGCCCCGAGGAGGGCGACGACAACGGTGCCGCGCTCTCGGACGCGGACCTGGCGATCCTCGCCGCGCCGGCGGACCGCTACGACGCGTACGTCGCGGCGGTGCGCACGGAGTACGCCCACCTCCCCGACGAGGTCTTCAGCAAGGGCCGTGCCGACGTGCTGCGGGCACTGTCGAGCAAGCCGCGGCTCTTCCACACGGCGTACGGCGCCGCACACTGGGAGTCCGCGGCCCGCACGAACCTGGCGCGCGAGATCGACGCCCTCGACGCCACGGCGTAGGCGCTCCGGCGCTGGCGCTACGGAGCGAGCGCCACCGCGGGCTGGGCATCCCAGGCACCTGCCGCCACCCACGCGCGGACGTCGGCGATGGCTGCCTTGGATGCGGCGTTGCGCAGTTCGACCGTCACGTCGCACGGCTGCACGGGGAAGAACTCGATGTCGCCGATGCCGACGAACCCGAAGATGCTGCTGAGGTAGCTCTGCACCTGGTCCAGGCTGGACATCGGCGGCTGCGAGTAGTCACCGCCTCGGGAGGTCACGCAGACCATCTTCTTGCCCTCGACCAGGCCGACCGGCTGGCCCTGCTCGTTGTAGGTGAACAGGTAGCCCGGCTGGACGATCGCGTCGATGTAGTACTTCAGGGCGTAGGGAATG
>JAKFEI010000413.1:0-3083 GCA_036675765.1 Nocardioides sp.
CCAGGCGGTCGACAACGCGCTCCTGCTCGAGTGGCTGTGCCAGTTGCACCATCGCGCCAGCGCCCTCGGCCCGCCGCGCGTCCTCACCGACGACCAGCAGGCCGACGTCATCCGGGTCGCGCTCGAGCGCGGCTACGGCAGCACCCAGGAGATCTGATGAGCACCCCCAACGCCCCGATGCAGGTCGCCGCCGTCGGCGTCCACGTCCTCGACACGCACGTGCTCGGCATCGAGTCGATCCCCCCGGGCTCCGACGGCCAGCTCGTCGAGACGATCCGGATGTCGCCGGCCGGTACGGCAGGCGGCACGGCCGTGGTGCTGGCCCGGCTCGGCGCGCAGGTGCGGTCGCACGGCGCCGTCGGCACCGATCCCGTCGGCGACACGTTGCTCGCCCTCCTCGCCCGCGAGGGTGTCGACACGAGCGGACTCGTCCGCAAGGCGGAGGCGCAGACGTCGGCGTCGGTGCTGCCCGTCCGCCCGAACGGCGACCGTCCCGCATGGCACTGCATCGGAGCCAACGGTTCGTTCACCCTCGACGACCTGCCCGGCGACGTACTCGACGGCGTGACGCACCTGCACCTCGGTGGGCCGGAGTTCCTCGGCGGCGACGCGGCCGGTGAGCTGCTGGCCCGCGCCCGCGCGCTCGGGATCACCACCTCCGTCGACGTCCTGGCGCCGGGCGACCCGGACATGCTGGCGTGGATCGGCGCAGCGCTGCCCCAGACCGACTACCTGCTGCCCAACGACGAGCAGGTCCTCGGCTTCACGGGCGCGACGTCCCTGGCGGACGGCGCCCGCGCCCTGCTCGACCTCGGCGTCGGCTGCGTAGCGGTGACCCAGGGAGCCCGCGGCGCGCTGGTCGTCACGGCCGAGGGCGTGGCGGAGGTTCCGGCGTACTCCATCGACGTCATCGACACGACCGGTTGCGGCGACGCCTTCTCCGCCGGCTTCCTGCGCGGCCTCTCGCTCGGCCTGCCCGCTGCGGAGGCGGCAGCCCTCGGGTGTGCGACCGCCGCCCAGGTGGCGCAGGGAGTCGGTACGGATGCGGGGTCCTACGACCTGGCCGCCGTACAGGCCTTCCAGACCGCCTGACGGGCGCTCGGCCTCGTTTGTGCAGTTCGCCAACGCACCCCGGCAACGTTGTGCGGGCGGCCTGAGATGACGACCCCGCTCCGGTGACACCTTGGAGGACATACGGCGACATGGCCGTTTGCCCGAACCAGGAGGCCCCCGATGACGAACGTCGCAGCTCACGCCCCTTCCTCACAGCCAGGCACCGCGCCGCGGTGGAAGGACAAGAAGCGCTACCTGTGGATGCTGGGACTCGTCGTCCCGACCCTGCCGCTGGCGGCCATCGCACTGCACCGCGCGACCGACCAGGGCGTGTGGCTGTGGCTCACCCCGGTGATGTTCTTCGTCGTCGTCCCGGTGCTCGACCTGATCTCCGGGTACGACGACACGAACCCGCCGGACGAGGTGATCGAGGCCCTCGAGAACGACAAGTACTACCGCTGGGTGACCTACCTCTACCTGCCGGTGCAGTACACCGGCTTCATCCTGGCCATGGCCTACCTCGCCACCGCCGACCTCCCGGTCGCGGCGAAGATCGGCCTCGCCATCTCGATCGGCACCGTCGGCGGCGTGGCCATCAACACGGCCCACGAGCTCGGCCACAAGCGTGAGTCGGTCGAGCGCTGGGCGTCCAAGATCGCCCTCGCACAGACCTTCTACGGCCACTTCTTCATCGAGCACAACCGCGGCCACCACGTCCGCGTCGCAACGCCCGAGGACCCGGCCAGCTCGCGGATGGGCGAGAGCATCTACCGGTTCCTGCCGCGCACCGTCCGCGGCTCGCTGACGAGCGCGTGGCACCTCGAGGCGAAGCGCTACCAGCGCAAGGGCACCCACCCGTTCCACGTCGGCAACGACGTCCTCAACGCCTGGCTGATGTCCGTCGCCCTGTGGGGTGGCCTGATGCTCTGGCTCGGTCTCGCGTACGACGTCAACCCGCTCGCGCTGCTGCCGTACCTCGTCCTGCAGGCGGTGATGGGCTTCTCGCTCCTCGAGGTCGTCAACTACATGGAGCACTACGGCATGCTGCGCCAGAAGGTCGGGCCGCCGGAGAAGCAGCGCTTCGAGCGGGTCCAGCCGAGCCACTCGTGGAACTCCAACAACATCGCCACGAACGTGCTGCTCTACCACCTGCAGCGCCACAGCGACCACCACGCGAACCCGACCCGTCGCTACCAGACCCTGCGCGACTTCAAGGACGCTCCGGTGCTGCCCACCGGCTACACCGGGATGATCGTGGTCGCCATGTTCCCGCCGCTGTTCCGCTGGATGATGGACAAGCGCGTGGTCGCCCACTACGACGGCGACATCCGCCACGCGAACCTGCTGCCGAGCAAGCGCGAGAAGCTGCTGAAGAAGTACCCGGCACCGGTCGCGGTCGTGGAGGAGGTCCTCGAGGACGTCACGGCGCACACGTTCACCGACGAGGTGCTGGCCGCGAAGTGCCCCGGCTGCAACTACACCTACGAGGTCGAGATCGGCAACGAGCTCGAGGGCTTCGCCGCCGGTACGGCGTGGAAGGACATCCCCGACGACTGGTGCTGCCCTGACTGCGGTGTCCGCGAGAAGGTCGACTTCGTGCCCGTCACCCCGAGCTCCCGGGTCGGTGCGTGATGAAGATCCACGCCGACAAGGGGAGGTGCGAGGGCCTCGGGATGTGCGAGTCGATGGCCAACGACTACTTCGAGGTCGACGAGGACGAGGACCTGGTGCAAGTGCTCGACGACTCCCCGCCGGAGGCCGACCGCGCGCACGTCTACGCCGCCGTCCAGGCCTGTCCCGTCCTGGCCCTCACCCTCGAAGGCTGACGATCGGTCGTTGGTCGAGGAGGTTGCGCAGCAACCGTCTCGAGACCCATCGCAGCTTCAGCGGTGGAAGAGCTCGTGGTGGCGCAGCGCGATCGAGAGCTGCGGGCTGAGCTTGGCGATCGGGTGGCCGAGGAGCTCTTCGGCCTGGCCCAGGCGGTAGCGGATCGTGTTGCGGTGCACGACCAGGAGGCGGGAGGCCTCCTC
>JAKFEI010000441.1:0-3066 GCA_036675765.1 Nocardioides sp.
GGCAGAAGATGAAGCCGACCGTGTGGCAGACCGGCGGTTGCGCCAGCTGGTACCTGGACAAGTTCGGCAACAACACCACCCTCTGGCCCGGACAGACGTTCACGTTCCGCCAGCACCTGACAAGGTTCGACCTCGACAAGTACGACGCCCAGCCGATCAGCACCCCGGTCAGGAAGACCCGAGCCAAGAAGAAGGTCAGCCAGTGAAGAACTTCAAGAACAAGGTCGTCGTCATCACCGGAGCCGGCTCCGGAATCGGCCGCGCGCTCGCGCTGAACTTCGCCGATCGGGGCGCTCGTCTGGCCCTGTCGGACGTGGATGAGAAGGGCCTCGCGGAGACCGCGTCGCTGGCCCAGAAGGCCGGCGCGCCCGACGTCCACAGCGCACGGCTCGACGTCGCCGACCGCGAGGGCTTCGTGGCCTACGCCAGCGAGGTCGCCGAGCACTTCGGCCAGGTGAACGTGGTCATCAACAACGCCGGCGTCGCCCTGGCCGGGGACGTCGCCGAGCTGTCCTACAAGGACATGGACTGGATCGTCGGCATCAACTTCTGGGGTGTCGTCCACGGCACCAAGGAGTTCCTGCCGCACCTCATCGCGTCCGGCGACGGCCACGTCGTCAACCTCTCCTCGCTCTTCGGGCTGCTCGCCATGCCCGGACAGAGCGCCTACAACGCGACCAAGTTCGCGGTCCGTGGGTTCACCGAGGCGCTGCGCGAGGAGATGCTGATCGCCGGCCACAAGGTGGGTGTCACCTCGGTGCACCCCGGTGGCATCAAGACCGCCATCGCCCGCAACGCGCGGGTCGCCGACAACGAGGACAAGGCCGCGACAGCGAAGCTGTTCGACGAGAAGCTCGCGAAGATGACGCCCGAACGTGCCGCCGAGATCATCATCAAGGGCATCACCAGGAACCAGGCGCGGGTCCTGGTCGGTCTCGACGCCCACGCCCTGCACAACTTCCAGAAGTTCACGGGCTCGCGCTACGAGGACATCATCGCCGTGGTGTCGAAGCGCGTGCTCCCGACCAAGGTCGTCTGAGCAAACCGGCCCTCCGCCCGCGCAACGTCCATGGGACGATGCGCGGGTGGAGGCGTCTCTGGACCGGATGTGGACCCGGAGCCGGTTGTCGCTCCGTGGGCGCATCGAACGCTGGCGCAGCAAGCTGTGGGTCGTCGTCCAGTGCGCGATCGCGGCCGGAGTGGCGTGGTGGATCGCGGCTGACCTGATCGGACACGAGACGCCGTTCTTCGCCCCGATCGCCGCCGTGGTCTCCCTCGGTACGTCGTACGGCCAGCGGCTGCGGCGCGTCGTCGAGGTCACCCTCGGCGTCGCCATCGGCGTCTTCGTCGCGGACGTGCTGGTCGCTGGCATCGGTTCGGGCGGGTGGCAGATCGGGTTGATCGTGCTGCTGGCGATGTCGACCGCGCTGCTGCTCGACGCGGGCAACCTGTTCGTCACCCAGGCCGCGGTCCAGTCGATCGTGGTGGCGGCGCTGATGCCCGACGCGGGCGGCGCGTTCCTGCGGTGGACCGACGCCCTGATCGGCGGTTCGGTCGCCCTGGTCGCCGCGATGGTCGTGCCGGCCGCACCGTTGCGCCGGCCGCGAGAACAGGCCGCCGCGGTGGCGCGCAAGATCGCCGCGCTGCTGCGGGCCGCCTCCGACGTGATGGTCGACGGCGAGGTCGCGCCTGCTCTCGAGCTGCTCGCCGACGCGCGCGCCACCGACCGGATGATCCGCGAGCTCCAGTCGGCCGCGGAGGAGGGCATGTCGGTCGTCAGCTCCTCACCCTTCCGGGTCCGCCACCGCGAAGGGTTGCGCCAGATGGTGGAGCTGGTCGATCCGCTCGACCGCGCGCTCCGCAGCACCCGCGTGCTGGTGCGGCAGACCTCGATCGCTGCCTACCGGCACCGGCCCGTGCCGCCGTCGTATGCGCTGGTCGCCGCTGACCTCGCGGCGGCGGCCGAAGCGGTGGCCGACGAGCTCGCTGCCGACCGGCTCGCGAGCGCCGCCCGGGACTCCGTGCTCGCCGTCGGTGCCGCGACCGGGCGGGTCGAACGCAGCGAGATCCTCACCGCGGAGGCGATCCTGGCCCAGCTGCGGGCGATCGTCGCTGACCTGCTGATGGTCACCGGCATGGGTCAGCTCGAAGCGACTGACGCGTTGCCGCCGCCCCGGTAGTGGGCATGCCAGAATCCTCGCCGTGAGCAACCTGGTGGAGCAGAGTGTCGAGATCGACGCCCCGATCGGCACCGTCTTCGCGTACGTCGACGACTTCACGACGACGAAGGACTGGATGTACGGGCTGAGCAAGATCGACCCCGTCACCGACCAGGTGCGGGGCGTCGGTGCGGAGTACGACGGCATCATGAAGGTCGGTGTGCCGCTCAAGTCGCGGATCAGGTGCACCGACTGGGCGCTGGACGAGCGCATCGAGTTCACCTCGATCAAGGGCATCCAGAACACGCAGCGCTGGACGTTCACCGACCTCGGCGAGGGACGCACGCGCGTGGATGCCTGGATCAGCTACACGCTGCCGGGCGGTCCCGCGGGCAAGGCCATGGAGCGCGCCGTGCGGCCGGTCATCGGCCTGGCCATCCGGCACACGAGCCACGCGCTGGTGAAGAACGTCGAAGCGCTCTGAGCCGTCTCAGGCCTGCGCTGCATACAGGTCGTACGGGTCGTGCAAGGCGCGTCCCAGGGCGTCCTGCAGCCACGTCGCGTCCCTCGACGAGGCGTGCTGCGCGGCGTCCACCGACCCGTCCGAGGTGAGGTTCGAGGCAAAGATGCCGGCCGCCGACTTCGGGAGGAAGTCCTCGTAGACGATCGGCTGGAGTGCTCCGTCGGCGTCGCGTCGGTAGTAGGCGAGGCCCGCCTCGTGGAGACCCTGCTCGGTGTCGGGGAACGCGGCGAGCCCCTGGTCGTCGTACAACGCACGACCGGCGGGGGTGAGGGCGACGCCACGGGCCTCGACCTCCCCGAACCGCACACTCAGGGCGCCGGGGACCAGGCTGCCGTCGGCCTCGCGGAACGTCCGCGGCTCGGCGAGTGCGCGGAACGACGTCTG